>JAVVWU010000016.1:0-32523 GCA_036651955.1 Kiritimatiellia bacterium | reverse complement strand
ATTGTTTGGCATTCGATTGATGCGTAACTTTGCTTATCCTTACTTTGCGCGCGACATAGCGGAATTTTGGAGACGGTGGCATATTTCGCTTACGACATGGTTTAGAGACTATCTTTATATTCCGCTCGGTGGAAGTCGAGGCGGTATTGCCAAAAAGATTCGGAACACATTTATTATCTTTCTCGTTTCCGGTTTTTGGCATGGGGCGAATTGGACGTTTTTGGCATGGGGTTTTTTCCACGCGTGTTGTTTTCTGCCACTATTGCTCGCAGGTCGAAACCGCGTTTATCTCTCAGATACACCTCGATTGCGTGATTTTTGGCGTATGGCGATAACGTTTGGCATTGTGATGCTCGGGTGGGTTTTCTTTCGTGCGCCAAGCATCACCACTGCTTTTATGTGGCTTAAGAAAATGCTCCTCTTTAACGATTTACGGGTCACAAACTTAGGGCTCGGAATAGTAGGCAGGGATGCACTTATTGCTATTGTGGTTCTCGTTTTGGTCGAATGGTTCAATCGTACGAGGGAAATTCCGTGGGTGCCACGGAATAAATATCTTCGGTGGGCTCTTTATTATGCGGTCGTGATTGCTATTCTTTATTTACGTCCTGTGGCGCAACCTTTTGTGTACTTTCAATTTTGAGGACTTATGAAACGCTTTTTAGTCAGTTGTGTTGCAGGTGGAATACTTCTATTTATCTTGTTGTCTGTAATTCTTATTGTTCGAGTAATACTGTTGCAAGATAATGTCTGTGAAGCTTTTAAGCTTCCTACTGATGTGGATACTGTTCTTCTTGGAGATTCACATGTTGGGCGTTCAACAGCTGAAGTTTTACAGTTTCACAATCGATGTCAATGGAATGATTCCACGCCAATTATTTTTTCACGTATACGTCTTTACGAGTTTGCTCGTGTAGGAAGTCTTAAACAGGTAAAAACAGTAATTGTAAATGTGGGTATTCATAGTACTGGCGGATATGCACAGGAGGCTTTGGATCGGTTGTTTTATACTCATCTTCCATGGGTTTGGCGATACGTTGGTTTATTCCCTTCATCGCCTATTTCTTTGACAAACATAGATAAATTTGTTGAACCGCAAATTGCACCGACAATCAATGGAGGAAAACCTAACAACGACATTCCTCTTTGCGAGCGAACGGCAGCAGAACACTTAAAAGCGCGCCAAGCTATTGAAAAGAATCATATTGATTTTATGCTAAAAAGCTCTTATGTTATGCCTCCAATTAAAATGATTCAGCAAGATCTCTCAGCAATGAAGCAGTTTTGTGCTGAACGGGATATTAGATTTGTTGTATTTTCCGCACCGGTGACACAAGAGTACGTTGAAATGCTTCCTGCGTGGATGCATGAGAATATGGCAGTAATACAAGCATGGTTACGGAATGAAGGATTTGAATATTATGATTACCGCCGTGTTATGGCAGATGAATCTTTTGATGACCTTGACCATTTGCGGGTGACGGGTGCGAAGCTGTTTACGGAACGGTTCTTCAAAGATCTCGGGCTTTATACGCCGGCGCTAGATGACCTAATTAGTCCATCGGCGAACGAAGAAGGGCGTTGAGACGTGTGGTGAGGAGGGCGCGGGTTTTGATGACTTCAATCGCGCAGGGAAGCGATTTGGCGAAAGATGAACCATAATTCTTTTTGACGATGCGGGAATCTGCCACGACAATAATGCCATGATCGCGCCGGCTACGGATAAGACGTCCAAATCCTTGCCGAAACCGAATGACGGCTTGCGGTACGGAGAGTTCAGCAAATGCCGATCCGCCACGTTGTTCAATCTGTTCACAACGCGCCTTAAAAAGAGGATCGCCATAGCTTTCAAATGGAAGTCGCGCAATAACGACGCAGCTAAGCGCATCGCCTACGACATCAACGCCTTCCCAAAAACTTTGTGTGCCGAAGAGAACGCACGGACGATCGTTGGCGCGAAAAGTTTCAGTAATGGCATCGCGACTTAATATGGCGGATTGAACCAGTAGTTCAATCCCTTTTTCTTTTAGAAAAGGCTCCAACTTCTCCGCACAGGCGCGCATCATTTCATACGAGGTGAACAGCGCGAGGGAACGGCCTTTGGCGGTGACGAAAAGTTGGTACATCATTCGTGAGAGTTCGAGGACATAGGTGGCGTCTTCAATTTCAGGCAGGAATCCGGGCACTGCGACACAACATTGGTGCGGATAATCGAAGGGACTTTCGGCAACAAATTCGTGTGTATGCTCTTTCTCTAGGAGTTCAAGCCCGAGGCGATGACGAATGTGTGTAAAATCATTCCGAATGCGAAGTGTGGCGGAGGAGAAAATAACACTGGAGAGATTGTCGTAAACGAGTTTTTTAAGTTGATGTGCAATGTCGAGTGGGGCGGCGGTTAAGATCACTTGGTGGTCGCGCGGATTGATGCGTTCCATCCAATAAACCATGCCGGGGTCGGCACCTGCCAGAATGTTTTTAAGGTTCGTTGCAAAATCATCAAGATTGTCGGTCAGTGCTTTTACGGCAGCAGTGAGATCGTTATAGGGGCTTACTTCTTCAGGCGGTGCTTTTCTGGCAATCGCAAGCAGAAGGCGGTCGAGGAGTTGCTTGGCAGTATGGAATTGTGCGTCAATGGCATCCATACGCGTGTGAATGTCCGTCTCTGGGACAAAGGTTTCGGAGGAGACAAAGGCAGTTCCTGTAAGGCAGACTTCGCGGTGCAACGGACGCTGTCCATTTTCCTGCGGATGCTGCCCTTGGTCGGGGACACTTCGGTAACGGAGTGTAGTCTCGGGCGTTTTCTCAAGGAACATATGAAGCGTTTCAAAAAGATCCGTTCCGACTTTTGCGAGTGTGACGCCACACGTCCGAATGTCTGCGAGAAGGGCGATGAGCTCAACTCGTTCGGCGGGATCTTGAATGGCTTTATCAATAAATTCAGTGCGGATTTGATAGGAAAGGCTATGGACTTCACGGCCTTTACTCGGGGCAATCTTTTGGCAAAAGTCGTAAAGCGTGACCGGTGACAGTGTCCCCGAAAGAAATTTTGTGGCGGCACTTTCTAAATTGTGAGCTTCATCAAAAACGATTTGTGCGTGTGGTGGAAGAATGGTTCCGGGGGAGGAGAGCTCTGCAAAGACAAGGGCGTGATTGGCAATGATGAGATGCGCTTGAAGTGCTGATTGACGCGCTTTTAATAAGAAACAACGCCGACTGAAACGGCAATTTTTCCCCGTACATTCTTCTGCACGGCAACCGAGGGTGTGGACGAAGAGTTGATCGCCACGCGCGTGTTCGGGGCGAAAGGCATCGAGATCTCCGTCGCTTGTCTCGGAAGCCCATGCAACGAAATCAGCAAAGAGGAGGAGCTCATTGGGTGCGAGCGAGGCAAAGCCACCTTCGACCAATGCACCAAATCGTTTCAGGCAGAGATAATTATTACGCCCTTTAAGAACCGTTGCCGAAAAGCGAACGTTGGGAGGTAGATACGAGGCGATGATTTTGCGTACTAAAGGAATGTCTTTGGTGATGAGCTGTGTTTGAAGATTCCGCGTATTGGTCGAGATGACAATCGGAAGATTGTTGGCGCAAGCCCAAAGTGCGCAGGGAACGAGATAGGCAAGACTTTTCCCGACACCGGTACCGGCTTCCGCCAACAGGAAATCTTTTCCATTGAGCGCTTCGGCAACGGCGTGCGCCATCGCCGTTTGTCCGGCACGCGGTTCGTAGTGCGGAAACTGTTTGGAGAGTTCGCCACCTTCTCCGAAAATGGCGTCCAGCGTCTTTTGTTCAACGGGAATCCACTGTTCGGCGGAAGGCAACGAACGCGGTTGAGTGCGCGCAAACTGTTGATAGTTTGCATACCATGCTTCATCTTTTGTCTCGGTGAAGAGCCGATCATTACGTGCAGCGTCTAACTCTTTCGCAAATGTTACGGCCTCTGCGTTTTGTGCGCAGAGGTGCATTACATCAAGCGCCCAAGTGGGAAGTCGCGCAACGTTCATTCGTCGTCAAACCTGTAACGCACGGAGGTAATGGCGGTTGGAAATAAAGCACCTCGCGGAATCTCAATGATGGCGCCTTCGAGTTTCGTCGGACCAGCGGCAATTTCAAAGCGCGCGGGGATACCGGTCGTGAATTTCTTGAGAACGGGCTCAATGCAACGACCTAAGACGGAATTGACGGGGCCGGTCATTCCTAAATCAGAGAGGTACGCCGTCCCTTTCGGGAGAAGCTGCGCATCACTCGTTTGAACATGAGTATGCGTGCCACATACGGCTGCCACGCGTCCATCAAGCCAATAGCCCATCGCAATTTTCTCGGAGGTCGCCTCCATGTGGACATCGACAAATACCGGAATGTTCGCAGGAATATTTTTCAAGGCACGATCGACGGCATGGAACGGATTGTCCGCTGGCCCCATAAAAACCTGTCCGAGAACTGAAATAACCGCAATCGGTCCCAATGCAGTCTCTGCGATTGCAGTCGTTGCTCCGGGCGTATCTTCGGGCATATTTGCAGGGCGTACGATACGTTTCTCGGAACCAATCGCGGCATCAAATCCTTTTTGTCCCCACGTGTGGTCGCCTAATGTAATAAGCGTTGCACCTGATTCAAAGAGTTCTTGCGCAAGCGCGAGCGTGATACCGTTGCCCGCTGCACAATTTTCGGCGTTCGCAATAATGGCGTGTATTTCGCCGGCACCAAAGAGTTGTTTGGCTACACGTTTGAAACACGCGCGCCCCGGTGCCCCAACAATATCTCCTACCATGAGAATCTTCATTTTTATTCCTTTAGTATGGCGCAGTATAACAAACCATATTGAAGCTAAGGCGACGCGCTTTACGCGATTAGAATGGAGAGGACGTCCAGACCGTTATTGACGATTGCGGAGCGCCGGGTCATACAAATCGCGCAACGCATCGGCAAGGCGATTAAAGATCAATACCAAGAAGAAAATCGCCAACGAGACGAATACTAATTCCCACCAAATCCCTTGCCATAAACGCACGCGGGCATTATTGATCATCACGCCCCACGACGGTTCGTTCTGCACGCCAATCCCGAGAAAACTAATAAAGACTTCTGTCGCAACAGAGGCAGGGAAACGAATCGAAAAACTAATCAGTACAATGTGCATGACATTGGGGAGAATATGAAGGAAAAGCGTTCGCATATGGGAATATCCCAAAACGCGCGCCGCCTGTACATAGGCTCGCCCACGATGTTTGATGACCTCACTGCGGACGTTACGACAGACGCTGACCCATGTTGTCAGTCCGATGCCCAAGTAGATCCCCAAGAGTCCCTTCCCTGCAATCATCGCAATCGCGAGAATGAAGAGCAGCCCCGGCATTGCGCTTACGGTCGCACACAGCCACACCACCGCACTATCAATCTTGCCTCCGAAATAGCCGCCTAAACAGCCTAGTAACATCCCCAGCGGGATTGCAATCAAGGACGTGATAATGCCAACGTGAAATGCAATCCTTGAGCCTTGAATGAGCCGTTGAAAAACATCGCGCCCTAAGTTGTCCGACCCTAAGATATAACGATGCGTCCGCGCAGGAATTACCGTTCCATTCGCTTCCGTATACGCCGGCCATTGCGCCAGTGTCAATGGCGGCACATAACGCGACTCCATATGAAGCGTATTGTACGGAGGCGTACGATCCATAAACGTATATGAACGGTACACACATTCGCCGTAGAGCGCCACGAGCGCATAGGCGAAAATGGCGATGAGACACAGCCGTGTCGATCCGCCACGCCAGAGCTTTCCCCATACCGAAGACTCACGAAGAGCGACAGTCTCATTCATGATGCCACCCTCACACGTGGATCCAGCCAGCCATAAGCAATGTCCGTTAGAAGATTAACCAGCTGATAAATCAGCGCACCGAAAATCACGACTGCGCGAACGACCGACATATCTGCCGAGTTGATTGCGTTAATTGAGACACTCCCCAGTCCCGGAATACCGAAAAAAGTTTCCAGCAAAAGGCTTCCGGTAAAAAGGTAAGGAATAGAAAGCGAAACATAGGTCACAATCGGAATCAGACTATTTCTTAAAACATGGACAAAGAGAATACGTCCGCGACTGACACCTTTTGCCACTGCCGTCCGAACGTACGGGCGGTAAACTTCGTCCAGAATGGCAGCACGATAAAAACGGACATCCGATCCCAATCCGCTCATCACACCAAGAATCACTGGCAACATCAGATAGTACGCTGACTCATATCCCCAAATCGGAAAACAGGGCCATTTGAATCCCAAAAGAAACTGCCCCAAAAGAATCCACACGACATAATTCACACTCATTAAAAGCGTTGAAACTCCTAACACCGTTCGATCGAGTTTTCCACCTTGCGAAGCGGCACAGAGAAGTCCGAAAACAATACCGAGAATCGCGCCAAAGAAAAGAATCGGAATGGACAGCGACAGCGTTGGCAACAGTCCATCCGCAAGCACTTGCGCAACCGGTTGCTTCGTTTCCACTGAAACGCCCAAATCCAAATGAATAAGACCGTTCAAGTAACGCAAAAACTGCGAATCGAAGAAATGCGCCGTATGCTTGAAAACTTGCGTTCCCGTTCCTGTTAACGACACCATCTGCCAGCCTTGTGGCACGATAATCTCATCTTTTCCGCCGACCAGCGACCGTAACGTTCCATCTTCCGTTTTTTGCAACGAGACACGCGCAGCCCCCGTCACCCGATAGCGTCCCGGCTCAAGCGCAAACGCCAGCGAAGCGCTCCCCGAAGCGTCTTTCTGTAAGACGTCGATTGTGTACCAATTACCGAAGAACAGCGGACGATCATAACCATTGGCAGCATCAAAAGCTACAATGGCTCGCTGCGTCGCATGTTGCCCCAAAACCGTTTGCGCCGGCGAACCGCCAATGACATAAAAGAGGATAAACGATAGCATTAAAACCCCGAATGTCGTCGGGATCATTTCCAATAGTCGTCTAAAAAGATAACGTCGCATAGGCGTGAAGCATATCAAAAAGCTTTAATGGATGCCTCTCCTTCTTCTCTAATCGGTATTCATCGGTACATTTCTTAATCTGGAAACAAAGAGTTGCGTTAAACTTATTCATTTGATATTCTTTCGCGATATTCATTTGAGGCGGGGTCTGTTCCTCGCAGCGCACTACAGGGAGGTTTGGATGAGCCAGCACAGAAGTCTTAAAGGGTCGGGCAAGATTACCGCCAAGCGTAACGTCCTTAAACGTTATGAGCGTATCAATTTGCTCGTCAAACGTGGACAGTGGAAAGACGGCGATCGTGGTCAAGGTCTTCGTAAGACCATGCCAGAGATCTAAGAACGTTCACGAGTTTATGAAAACACCGCATTCGTGCGGTGTTTTTATTTTTATTGTTCTAAGCTGGCACGCTCATCGGAGCATACGCTCCTACATACGATTCTTCATCAGAGAGAACGTTCGGGCGCCGATGAGCATCGCTACGATTTAACAAAAAGAGCGCTCCTTCGGCTGAAGGAGCGCTCGCTATTATTGACCGGACACTTATGCCTGTGGAGCGGTCGCGCCACCATGGGGGCGCACGGAAATGTGAAGCTCGCGCAGTTGCTTTTCGGTCACTTCTGCTGGCGCATTCATCATTAGATCCTCTGCCTTTTGGTTCATGGGGAAGGCAATCACTTCGCGGATATTTTCTTCGCCTGCCAAAAGCATCACCATGCGGTCAACGCCGGGAGCTACACCTGCGTGAGGTGGCGCACCGAACTTAAAGGCGTTGAGGAGACAGCTAAACTTCTCTTCAACCACTTCAGGGCCGTAGCCAGCCATTTCAAATGCCTTGTACATAATGTCAGGACGGTGGTTACGGACAGCACCAGAGGAAAGCTCGATGCCGTTGCACACTACATCGTATTGATAAGCGAGAATGTCCAAAGGATTCTTGCTGTTCAAGGCTTCAATTCCACCTTGAGGCATAGAGAAGGGGTTATGAGAGAAGCAAATGGCTCCCGTTTCCTGATCGGTCTCAAAGAAGGGGAAGTCGGTAATCCAACAGAAACGATAGGCGTTTTTCTCAATGAGTTCGAGGTCTTCACCCATCTTTTTGCGGAGTTGCCCCATCATTGTCGGCGCCTTATTGGGCTTGTCGCAGATGAAGAAGATTGCATCGCCATCTTTGAGGTTTCCGAGTTTGGCAATGGCGTCTAATTCTTCGGCGGAAAGGAATTTGGCAATCGGTCCTTTGATTTTATCCGTATCCCAAACGAGATAGGCAAGTCCTTTTGCTCCAAGCGCTTCTTTTGCCCACGGTTCGAGCTTGTCAAAGAAACTGCGAGGCTTGGCTTTGATGTCAGGAACAGGAAGTGCGCGAACGATACATCCGGCTTCAACGGCTTTGGCAAACGCGCCGAAGCCTGAATCCTTGAAAACATTGGTGACGTCGACAATCTTCAAGGGGTTGCGCAAGTCCGGTTTGTCCGAACCGTAGCTAAGCATTGCTTCACGGTAGGGGATACGACACCAAGGTGCGCCATCAATTGCCCAACCTTTGGGCGCAAATTCAGAAAAGGCTTTGCTTAAGACATCTTCAACGACGGCAAAGACATCTTCCTGCGTGGCATAGCTCATCTCAATATCGAGCTGATAAAATTCGCCGGGGCTACGATCGGCACGGCTGTCTTCATCACGGAAGCAAGGAGCAATCTGGAAGTAACGGTCAAAGCCGGCGACCATAAGCAACTGTTTGAACAGCTGCGGGGCTTGAGGAAGTGCATAAAACTTGCCATGGTGAATGCGGCTCGGAACGAGATAGTCGCGTGCGCCTTCGGGGCTGGAACACGTTAGAATAGGGGTCTGATACTCGTTGAATCCGTGCTGTTCCATTACTTTGCGCAAGAACGAAATGAGTTTGGAACGCAAAATAATATTCTTATGAACGCGGTCACGGCGTAAGTCCAAGTAACGGTACGTCAAGCGCATTTCTTCCGCCGGATCTTCTTCGTCCGGAATGTAAATAGGCGTTGTTTCCGCCGCAGATTCAATCGCACATTCATTTGCGACAAGCTCAACTTCACCTGTCGGCAAATCGGGATTGATCGTCTCTGGCTCACGCGGAACAACTTCACCGGTAAAGGTAATGACACTTTCGAGCTTAATCTTTTCAATGTCGGCAAAGAAAGAACGGCTGGGGTGAACAACCACTTGCGTTAAGCCGTAATGGTCACGTAAATCAATGAAAAGGATTCCACCATGGTCGCGCTTGCGGAAAACCCACCCGGAGATGCGGGCGGTCTGACCGGCGTCAGAGGCGCGAAGTTCGTTACACGTATGCGTGCGATAAGGATGCATGACTGTCTCGCTTTCTATTAGGTAAAATGCACATAATACTACCACTTCCTGTGTAAAAGGGGCAAACTCAAAGGTCTAGTGTACGTAGGACGCTTTCCGCCATGTTCGAACGGATCGGTGCGTCCAGCGGAGACGCTGGAAGGCAGAGAAAAGACAGTGGACGGAAAGAACGGTATAATGGCACGTAGAAAAGGAGAGCCTCCTATGTCCAATCTGATGATGGCGTTTATTTTAACTTCAATTGCCGGGTTAGCAACCGGATTCGGTGCACTGATTGCTTTTTGCGCGAAACGCACCAACTTTCGTTTCCTCTCTGTCAGCACCGGACTTTCCGCTGGCGTTATGCTGTACGTTTCGTTTGTTGAACTTTTCCCCGGCGCAACACTTGAGATTGCGAAAGCGGGCTATGGTCATCGCCTCTCCTCGTTTTATAGTGTTCTTGGCTTTTTTGGCGGGATTGCGCTCATTTTTCTGATTGACCGCCTTGTCCCCGATGCTGAAAATCCACATGAAGTTCATCCAGAATCTGAATACACTGAACTTCATAACACCGCGAAAGTGTCCGCTCCAACCAATCATCAACGTTTATTGCGCATGGGAATTTTTACCGCGATTGCCATTACCATTCATAATTTCCCTGAAGGACTTGCCACCTTTTTGACGACGCTTGAAAATCCCAAACTTGGTATCGCCATTGCTTTTGCTATTGCTCTTCACAATATCCCCGAAGGCATTTCTGTTTCCGTGCCTATTTATTACGCTACTGGCAGTCGTAAGAAAGCATTCATTTGGTCCTGCCTCTCGGGATTTGCCGAGCCGGTGGGCGCGCTCGTGATTTGGAGCCTTCTCGCATTGATTTATCGCAGTACGGTCTTTTCGCCGCCGCCCGTATTTCTTGGTATTGTCTCTAGTATGGTTGCTGGTATTATGGTTTTCATCAGCTTAGATGAACTTCTTCCAGCCTCCCGCGCTTATGGTAAAGGGCATGATTCCCTTTATGGACTTGTCGCTGGTATGGCGATTATGGCACTTAGCCTTATTCTTTTATAATACTCTTTGCGCGGCACGCCTACAGCAAATAGGCGGCGAATCAGAAGAAGCTTACCGCATATGCGATAAGCTTCTTTTGAATAGAGAATGAAAGTGGAGCTATGTAGCAACAAAAAAGACCTGATGATTCAGGTCTTTTCCGCATCTTCATTTTGGTGGAGGTAAGGAGAGTCGGACTCCTGACCTTCTGAATGCCATTCAGACGCTCTACCAACTGAGCTATACCCCCATGAATGAATGCCCACGACTATACCAAGAATCATCGAACGCGCGCAAGTACTATTTTCATTTCCTTTATCTAACAGCTATCGCGTCAAAGCGCTGGACAATTCCTCGCTAAAACGGTTGAGGCAACTCTTCGCGCTTGATTTCGCTCTCGGTTTGCTGCATTTCACTCCTTCCTCAAAACTGCATAAGTGCCACATAAGATCCGTTTTCAGAAACACACTTATGCAGAATGGCACCGTCCGTGGCACAGTGGCAGCGTGGAAGAGACTCACTGAGGCATATCGTCTACCTCAGTGAGGTAGAGCTCGTACCTCATTGACCCTGACCGTCCACCTCACTGAGGTACGCGCCGTGACCTTTTGGAATATCTCTTGAAATTTCTTTACGGTATGCACAACGTACGGGAAATGAGTGCGTAAGATTGCACGCGAGGAGGCGGTGTGGCTTAAATGATGGACAGGCTTCGCACTGTGCCACAAGCGCACGATTTCGAATGGCAGAATCCTGCATAAGTGTCGCTCGAGAACAAAACGTCTATTTTGTTTCAGCAACGGTTTGCGGGCGTTCTCTCTTCTGTTGGTGTCGCTATTATTAAGGTAAAGGAGCGGTGTACAGGAGCGGCTCTTTCTTTGCCAATTTTTGATGAAGAACTGTTTCCGCGGTAATTACTTGACGCTGATCTACGTATGTGGTATTCTTCGCTTTCCATTTGTGATTTTATGGCTTTTAAGAGAGGAATACGACCATGAAGATGACTTGGCAACCTTCCAAGATTAAGCGTGTACGTAAGATTGGGTTCCGTGCCCGTATGTCGACCAAGAATGGTCGCAAGATTCTGAGCCGTCGTCGCGCGAAGGGCCGCACGGTTTTGGTGCATGCCTAAAGAGCGGTGAGGGGACGCTGTGACTGAAATCCTTGCGTCCAGTAGCACGATTAAAGGAGGTTCCCCTCGGGTACCTCCTTTACTTTTTGCTCCGTATCGCTTGCCGGCAAAACGCTATTCGGCACCGTTTGAACGCGGTGAATCGATGGTATGCCCCTCGCTCGTGATGCGCTATGTGCCTAATGGGCTTGAGAAAAGCTGTTTAGGTGTGATTACTGCGAAGAAAACATTTCATCTCGCGGTGAATCGTAATCGTGCGCGTCGATTGATGCGAGAGGCTTTTCGATTAGAACGCCCACGGCTTGTTCCCGGCTATGACCTCATTCTGATTGGCCGGCGGAAGTTGACGACGCAGACGTGTGGTGAGGTGCGCCGCGATTTTTTATGGCTCTGCCGTAAGGCAAAGCTGATGAGGAACGAGGTCGAAGGTGCGTAAAGCACTGGTGGACGTACTGATCTTATGCGTACGGTTCTATCAAGGACCGTTGCGCGGATTCTTAGGTACGGGACCGCACTGCCGTTATTACCCGTCCTGTTCGCAATACATGATTGAGGCGCTTCAAACGCACGGACCGCTACGCGGGTTAGGCCTCGGTCTCTGGCGCATTTTGCGCTGTAATCCTTTTTCAAATGGTGGCTACGATCCGGTGCCACAGAGACGACAACCTTATAAGAAAGATGTTGATGAATAAGACTGATAAACTTTGGGTCGCACTTCTCGTCCTTGCTCTTGCGGGCTATATGGGATGGATGTATTTTAAGCCGACACCGCTGGCACCGCAGGTTCCCGTCGTGCAGAGTGTGCCGACGCTTGCACCTGCGCCAGCGACATCGATCCGCGCGCAAGCTGCGGCACCGGTTCAGACGCCTCCCACCGCCGCCTCTACTTTGAGAAGTGCCAAGCAAACACTTTATACGCTTTCCAATGAGCAAGTCAAGCTGACATTTTCGGACTTGGGTGCACGTTTGACGCAAGCGGAACTGTTGCTTTATGCCACCGAGAATACGGAAACATCGTCACACGTTTTACTTGAGACGGGCGATTTGCTGAATCTTTCATTTGGAAAAGATTCTCCGGCAGTCAGCTATACGGCAACGAAGAAGAGTGATACGGAACTTGTTTTTACCGGAACGGTTTTGGATACAACGCTCGTACGTACGGTGAAATTGGAGCCTGATTATCGTATAACGGTGAAGGACGTTTTTGTTTCTCCCGAAGCGAAAGCATTACCGGCTTATACGCTTGATGCCGGCTCGTTTGCACTCAGTGGCGAAAAGAGCGACACGCTTTCAATTGATACGCTTGCGCTCGGCGAGCGTAAGCCCACGTATCGCGAAGGCAAGCTTGGGAAGATGTTGGGTGCGAAAAGCTCCTTTATGGGATGTGGCACAAGCTCTGACGCGTTTGGACTTCCGCTTACGGCACAAGAAGACGTTCCCGGAGCGCAAGCTTGGGTTGCGCTCAAGAGCCGTTTCTTTACATCGTTGGTGATGCCACCGATTGCGGTGCCGACAACGCTCTCCGTGGGGCGCGACCCTTTGACCAAGGCGTTGACGGTGAATGCCATCGGCGCGACGTTTGCCTATCCGGCGCTTAATCTGCTTCCGGGGGCGCAAACGATTGTGACAACCCGTCTTTATGTAGGTCCCAAAAAGCTTGAGTATTTGAAGTTGTTTGGAGCTCAAGCGGGCGATGTGATGGACTTCGGTTTCTTCTCGTGGTTCTGCGCACTCTTGTTGCCGATTTTGAACTTCTTCTACTCCTACATTCCGAACTATGGGGTGGCGATTATTCTGCTGACGATTTTGGTGCGTATTGTCTTTTGGCCACTGACGCATAAGAGTACGGTATCGATGCGCAAGATGAGCGTTATTCAACCGCAGATTAAGGAACTTCAAAAGAAGTTCAAAGATCAGCCTCAAAAGATTCAACAAGAAACGTTCAAACTGTATCGTGAGAACAAGGTTAATCCGTTCTCAAGTTGTTTGCCGATGTTGATTCAGATTCCGATTTTCATTGCGCTTTTCACGGTGCTACGTTCTGCGGTGGAATTGCGTTTTGCCTCATTCCTTTGGATTGGCGATCTTTCGCAACCGGAGAATTTGTTTGCCGCTTATTTGCCGGTGCCGTTAAATATTCTGCCGATTCTTACGTCTGTGACGATGGCGTTGCAAACGCATTTAAGCCCGAGTACGGGAGATCCTGCGCAAAAGAAAATGATGACATGGATGATGCCGATCATGTTGCTCTTCATGTTCTACTCGATGCCATCGGCACTCTGCCTTTACTGGACCGTTTCGCAAGTGCTTTCGATTTTTCAAATGTGGCAGATCCAGCGGAGTACAGCGCGTCAACAGGCGAAGGCTTAAGCTCTTCTCTTTCAGCGGTCCGGAATGCCGAATGGCATTCCGGACCTTTTTTATGGATGCTTCTCTATGAGCGGTCGTGCGGACGCAGCTTTCGATCCGCCGACTTGATGTCCTTGCCCTCCGATCTTTATTTCAAAGAAGTCTTAAAAATCGTTGACACGTCTTTAGGGAAATGATATTGTATCTACGTTTCCTGTTTGGCGGGTTAGCTCAGTTGGTAGAGCAGCGGAATCATAATCCGCTTGTCGGGGGATCGTGCCCCTCACCCGCCACTAATTTGTGGAGGAAACAGACCACATTCCGAAGTGGCGCAGTGGTAGCGCAGGTGACTGTTAATCACTTGGTCGCAGGTTCGAATCCTGCCTTCGGAGCCATCTTACGCCTTAGAGCATGCTCTAAGGCGTTTTTTGTGTCTATACGCTTTGCTTTCGGAGGCTTTGGTTCTAGCGTCTCGCACGCTTGGAAACAATAAGAGGAGTGCTAATAGCACTTCCGTAATTGAGTTTGAGGTGCTTCCAATCAAGCGCTGTGTCTACGTGCAGGAGGCTTTGGCGATAGCGCCTCGCACGCTTGGAAACAATAAGAGGAGTGCTAATAGCACTTCCGTAATTGAGTTTGAGGATTGCTTCCAATCAAGCGCTGTGTCTACGTGCGGGGAGGCTCTCGGTAGGAAGATTATTGAACGGCGTTGATGGCAGCATTGATTTCGGATTGCTCGGCTTCCGAAAGATCGTTGACGGGAGAGAGCGGAACGACGCCCTTTTTGATGAGCTCGATATTGGTGCGACGACGGATATAGGCTTCATCGTCTGCGGATACTTCATTTTGTTCGAGTTTAGCTTGAAGCGCTTCTTGCGCCTGTTTCTTTTCGGACTGTTGCCGTTCAACTTCTTTTTGACGATGCTCGGTCAAACGCTTGAGGTATGATTGCGGCGTTTCGCCATTGGCGATAGCAGTTTTGAGTTCTTCCACGCCGGCTTTCACAATGGCTTCGGATTCGGTGGCAGGTTCGCTTTCTTCTTTGTTCTCATCGAACTTTTTGACGAAGAGTTCGGGGTCGCCAATAGGAAGGGGGAGCGGTGGCGCTTCAACATCGGGGGGAAGGCTCATTTCCATCGCAATGAGTTGTTCGGCGAGTGAATTGTGGCGTGGCTCTTGCTGAGCTTTTTCCGCAGCCTTTTTGGCTTCTTCTGCTTCTTTTGCGGCAAGGGTTTCGGGCGTTACGGTTTCAATCAATCCCATGCCAAGTTTAAGCGTAAAGGTGACGCCGTCTCGACGGAAGGTGGCAAATTCGCCTTCATAGTCGGAAAGAATCATCTCAAGATTGTTACTGCTTTCACCATCGAAAAGGACAATGTAGCCTTGCGGTGTAATGCCGCTGTCAATGAGTCCGACGGCGGTTCGTCCGTCAGGCGTGATGGTCATTGCGCAAAGCTGAATTTTGTTGGACTCTTCTTCGACTTTGACTGGATCCAATGTGGCGCTTGTCGTTTCTGCATTCGCCGCCATTTCGCCAAACGGTTTTGCCGTGAGAATGACTTTATAATATTCTTTACCGTGCCGCACGTAGGCGGCATTGAGGAAGAGCGGGAATAAAAGGAAAATGGCGAGCAGCGTTTTCATGGCGTTGACAGGAGTGCCTTTCGTATCGCGAGAGCATCGGGGGCTTCAAGGAGTGCCGCCCGTTTACGAGGAGAACGAAGCGCGGTGAGCATGGCGGTAATAAAGGTCATATAGGGGGAATTGATGGTGTCAGGCGTGAGCGTCAGAATGATAATTCGACAGTCGCGACCTTCTTCTTCTTGTGAGAAATCAACGGGCGTTTGCGTGATACCAATGGCACAAATCAGCGCATTGACGGCATCCGTCCGTGCGTGTGGGCAGGCGACACCGAATCCAACGCCGGTGGGCATAATATTTTCGCGGCGTAAGACATCTTCTTCGGCTCGCGCAATATCGTTGAGACTTCCATTGTCGTGCAATCGCAAGAGGAGCTCGCGAATAATTTCTTCGCGTGTGGTCGCAACCAGTGGCGTGATGATATTACGTTCACTGATATAGCGGCTCAGCCCTGCGACTTTGGACGAAGCGGGGGCACGGCGTTGTGTCGTAGGATGTGCAAGCGCTGTATCTGCGAGCGCAATGTGCGCGCTCTCGGCAATTGGTTTCCGTAGCGCCGAGAGAATCGCTTCAAATTCCGCAAGCGATTCCGCCATAATAATGCGCACGAACGGTGCGGCAACGGCAGAAGATGAAAACGAGATGGTCAATTCACCGCAAATAATATTCAGCACCATATCGGCTCGACGCGCTTGGTAAAGACCTTCGGCGGCGTTAATCTGATGCGCAAAGAAGCCTTCACGCGAAAGGTTTTGAAGGATTTTCGTCATCACCATATTCGTGACGCTGTGATTGGGGAAATTGTAAACCGCCGTGGGAACTTCGCCTTCGTCACTCTTGCGATAGCTTTTCCGGATGCCACTCCAAGGAAGATGAAATGCCATGACCAACAATGGAGGTGAAATAAGTGTCGTGAGCAATGTCATCATGACTGCAACACCAAAAATTTCTGGTGCGGTATCCCCTAAGAGACCGGAGGAACTCGCGATGCCTGCGATAATCAATGCCACTTCTCCACGCGGAACCATTCCCAACCCGACGCGCAATGCCCCCAGTCCATTAAATCCGAAGAGAAGCGTTGGAAGTCCGCAACCAATGATTTTCGCGAGGATGGCCACGCCAGTATATGCCAAGCCCAAGAATAGCACCGTCGGGCGCATCATTTGCGTTACATCAACCATCATGCCCATCACCGCAAAGAAAATCGGCACCAAGAATTGATACACGCCGTGCAGTTTCTCTTGAATCATAAGGTTCATCTCTGTGTGCGAGAATGAAAGCCCCATAACATATGCACCGATAATCATTGCCAAATGCGCCTGTTCAAACAGCCCGCCCACGATTAACGCAAGTCCCAACGTCAATGTCGCGACCTCTCCATGCGTTCCACATGAGCGCAGTAATCGCGCAATCCAACGCGCCGTCAAAATTCCGACGACGGTCGCACCCAACCAAATGCCAAAGCTCCGTCCTGCAATCAACCCGATATCCAACCACGCCACTTTGGTTCCACTTCCCTGCGCGGCAATCATTCCCATTCCGATTGCTAACATAATAATGCCGAGCACATCGTCAATTACCGCACCGGCAAGAATGGTGACACCTTCTTGTGAATCCAACTTCCGCCGATCCGACAAAATTCGCGCCGTAATACTGACGGACGTTGCCGTACTCATCACGCCCAAGAAAATACATCCAGGCGAATCCCATGGCAGTCCTAAAAACTCCGTTCCAATCCACGCACCTGTGGCAAACGACACCACCACGCCACCAATTCCCACCAATGATCCCACCGCGGAATAACGCATAAACATCCGCAAGTCCGTTTCCGTTCCGACCAGAAACAGCAATACAATTGATGCGACCGTACAAAGTCCATACAATTCAGGAGAAACTCCGACCGAAGAGCCAACGACCTCTTGGAAAATCCATCCGTCAAACATCTTTCCCAACGCATACGGACCGATTGCAATACCAGCACACAGTTCACCCAACACACTGGGCAATTTCAACTTCGTAAAAAGGATGTTTCCAAACCTTGCCGCGAAAAGAATCACACCTACCTGAATGGCAAGTATCATCATTCGATCCGCGAGAGCGACATTTTCACCGTTACCAGCAAAGAGTTGTACCGCAAACAATGCGGCGAAAATCATAAGTCCTTTTTTCATAGCCGATACTATATCATAGGAGCTTCCTCGAAAGAAGGCTAAGCCTTGTCTTAAAGCTCCAAAATCAACACGGAATGAAATGAAAGCGCCTGCCTTTCATACAATGTCTCGCCGTATACGCTCACGCCGTTTATATGAAAGAGACATTGCCGCTTTCAGCAGATGCCGGAAGTTGTTCTAAAGCTCCTCTTAAGAAAGGAAGGCGCGTATCCGCTTTGGGCGAGCGACGCGGTACGGGGAGAGGCGGAGAAGAACTTTGCGTTTTCTCACTCGTAGCGACAGCATTTGATATATTACGGAGTTATGGAGTTACTAGGAAGAAAGAAGCGTCTAATGAAACCTTTATTGATTGTGATGAGCGCGCCAAGCGGGGCGGGTAAAAGTACTCTTTGTGATTTATTGTTGCAGGAGTTTCCAGAGATTTCGTATTCCATTTCTTGCACAACGCGTGAACCGCGTGGGGAAGAGGTGGATGGGGAAGATTATTTCTTCTTATCACGCGAACAATTTGAGGAAAAAATAGGGCAAGGTCTGTTTTTGGAACATGCGAAGGTGCATGGGCATCTTTACGGGACATTGGCAGCGCCTGTCAGGGAGTTGATTTCGGAGGGGCAAAGCGTCTTGATGGATATTGATGTGGTCGGTGCGGCTTCGGTGCGTGAGGCGATTTTGGCTTTGCCGGAGAACGATCCTTTGCACGAGGGATTTACCGATATTTTCATTGAACCGCCCAGTCTTGCGGAGCTTCGGGATCGTCTCGAGGGACGCGGAGAAGATGACGCCAAGAGTATTGATTTGCGTCTTCGTAATGCTCAAGGCGAGATGGATCGCGCGGAAGAATTTACTTATCGTATTGTAAACGACGAATTGGATTTGGCGTATCGTAAATTGCGCGATATTGTGTTGGTGAATGGCGGGGAACTCTAAAATGAATGTGTTGCTCGGCGTAACTGGTGCGATTGCCTGTTACAAAGTCTGTTCGCTGGTGCGCCTAATGGTTCAGGCGGGCTGGCAGGTGCGTGTGGTTCTGACGGAACGCGCGGAAGATTTTGTGGGCGAAATCACTTGGCGAACGCTGTCGCAACACGTTGTGGAACGGAGTGCATTTGCGCCTTCGGACGATTGGCATCCGCGTCATATTGCGTTGGCGGAGTGGTGCGATGTATTGATGGTTGCGCCGGCATCTGCCAATACGTTGGCAAAATTGGCACAAGGGTTTGCGGATAATCTTCTGACGCAGACGGCATTGGCGTGTACGAAACCGCTTGTTTTAGTTCCTGCGATGAATACACATATGTGGGAACATCCGGCGACGCAAGCTTCAGTCGCTTGTCTCTTGCAGCGTGGCGCGCAAATGGTGGATCCTGAAACGGGCGATTTGGCGTGCGGAACGCGTGGCACGGGACGTTTACCGGAGCCGGAAGTTCTTTTGAAGGCGTTGGAGAGGTACGCAAAATGAAGTGTGAGTTGTGTCATCAAAATGATGCACAAACCGTTATTTCCCATCGAGACGAACAGGGGAAAGCGCACGAAATGTACGTGTGTAAATCCTGTGCCGAGGCGGAGCATACGTTTGAACAGGAACGCGGAATCAATGTGACCACACTGGGAGCAGAGTCCTCTTCTTTAACGGATCTTTCGGACTTGGCGCATTTGCCGGGATTGCCCAAAGAGTTAGCGGGGCAATTAGGGGAACTCTTTGGCGACCTCTCAAAGAAAATGAGTGAGTTGGGATTCAGTCCCGATGGTGATGCGCCTCAAAATATTACTTGTCCAACGTGTGGAATGACACTGCATCAAGCGCAAGAGAGTGGTGAGTTGGGCTGTGCCGATTGCTACCAAACATTTGCACAGAGCCTATTGCCTCTCATTTCGGAGCAGCAGCAGACGACCTCTTACAAGGGGAAGCCACAAGTCGCTTTAGGTGCGTTGTCGCTTGAGGCAAGAAAGTCCCACGCGAGCTTGAATGAGGCGGTTGCACGAAAAAATAAAGCCTTAACCGAAAAAGAGCGAGAAGCTTTGTGTACCGCTGACGTCCAATCGCTTGCCGATTCGTGTCACGAGGTTCATTTGCAGGAAGCGAATTTGGCTTTACGATTAACCTGTGTAAAGACACAAATTTCTCTGATGCGTAATCTTCCAAAGTTCATTTTCCCTTCGCAAATGAATCCGCAACAGCGACATCAGCACTTGAAGTTTCTCGCTCAAGAAATAGAGTTTTCGCTTCACGCGGAGAGAATGCCACTGCATTCAATGAATCGCATTTTGGGCAGTACGTATTATGGCTTAGACTCTGAACGGTCAAAAACGGAGCCGGATTACGCGCTTCTTCGTGTTTTTGCCGAAGATGATAAAACGCCCATTTGGATTGAAGTCGGAACCGAGAACCATTTTGTCTTTTCAGTCGTCGGCGACTTTTTGGATTTCGATAAGAATCTCAAGATGCTGGAAGCTGTTGTCCGCCGCTTTGAAACAGATCACGCTTGCGCTTTTAGTCCGCAATTTGGTTATCTCACGGCACAGCCGTTTTGGGTGGGGACAGGTTTGCGCATTCGCAGTTGGTTACACGTGAGCGGGCTAAGTCACTTTGAATATCTGCGAGAATTAAACACAACGGTGGAAGCCGCGAACTCTTTGACAGAAGCCTGCGATCCGGAGAATCCGCCCGCAGGCGATTTGGTCATTGTCTTTAATCGGTTTACGCTGGGCGCAACGACCGAACAGTTGGTGACGATGCACCGTGAACTTTTGAAGCGTATTGCTAAAGAAGAAATGCAGGCGCGCGAGCGTCTTTTCAAAGATGAACCGTTTCTCTTTTACGATAGTCTCTTACGCACACAAAAGGTGTTGAAGCACGCGTTAATTGTTGATGCGATGGAAGCGCTCGACCACTTATCGTTGATTCGTACCGGAGTGACGACGGGGGCGATTACGATGCCTGCACGCATTCATCCGTTGGAAGAACATTGGTTTGATCATGTGCTCAACGAGCCGTTTTCTTTTCTTTTTGCTGAGAAAGTTGCCCAGAAACTGTCGTTGCCACCCGATGTTAAAGCGTTTCCGCCGTGGAAAATGGACGCGCTTCGTGCGCAATGGCTCCATTCCTTCGCGAATTTCAAAATCACACCGAAGTTTATGAAAAGAGCCTTGTGTCAATGAACGGATATCAACGTTTTGCATTTGTTTGTGCGCTGCTTATGACTTCTTTGCTTGGAGCAGAGAATGTAACCGAAGGTCTTTCGGCAGTTCAACTGTTGGAACAGGCCCGCGGAATGTTTCCGCACGAACGTATTGAGATTGACGGTACTCTCACCGTGGCGGAAGAACGTGGACTTAATACCATTGCGCGTCCTTATACACTTACGTTGGATTGGAATGGAACGGATCCGAAGGCCGTTTGCACGCTCTTTCTCGAAAAGGGAAGTACAACGGTTGTTCAACGCGCCACCTTGACGCGTCGCGGAAATGAAAAGTCAATGGTTACATTGATGAATGACAAAGGCGAAAGCGTTTCAAATGTTCGATTCAATACGCCTGTGGGTGAAAGTGATGTGACGTGGATGGATCTTTCGCTTGATTATCTATGGTGGAAGAATGCACGTTTCTTGACTGAAGCGGAAGTGCGGGCGGGTGACACTGCCGACCATTCGTTGGGATTCCGTTGCGGAAGTCGTAATTGTCTTGTTATTGAAGTGCAACCGCCCGATCCGATTCCCGGATGCAAGGCGGTCTGGTTGTGGATTGATGAGTCGAGCGGTTACATGGTGCAGGCGGCGCAAATCGGATCTTCTGGATCGCTTCAACGTAAAATGTGGATTCAACGGGTCGGACGTGAAGAGGGGCGCTGGGTGCCGCGGGAATTTCGTGTTAAGACTTCCGCACAGCGTCGTCAGACTTCGCTTTATGTTCGGAATGTGCGCTCTGAAAGTTTCCAATCGGAGGCGGAATAATGAGAGATGAAAAGAAAACGATGTTAACGTTCACGCCTGCGCAAAATCGTGTCATTACGACTTCATTCACCCTCTTTTGCGGTGCGGCGATTGCACTGACCTGTGTTGCATTACTCTTACTGGTGCTTCATGGAATGGGATATTTTTTCCATATTGTCGGACCGGTGATTGTTGCATTCTATCTTAGCTTATTGACGAAACCGTGGTATATACGGCTCAATCGCTGGTTTCATGGACGCACATTGTGGGCGATTCTCGTTTTTGCCCTTTCATTTCTTATTCCGCTTTTGCTTCTCTGTGCCTTTTTCGGTGCTTTTATTTTGGAGCAGGGGACAAGTCTTATTCGCCACTTGCCGCAGATTGTTGAAAGCACACATCGCGATCTTCTCGACAGTTTCCCTGAAGCGGAAGGAATGCTTGCCAACGTCTTCCCCAATCTCTCGGACTATCTCTCCTCGGAGGGTGCGGTGGATTGGAATAAACTTATGCTGTTGGCAAAACGCGGTGTCAGCGTGGGCGGAACTGTTTTTTCTGTGGGGTCGGCGACGCTGTTGTGGTTGTTGACGTTTTTCTACTGGGTCATCTTCGTTATGAAGGAACCGCTTACAGGGGAAGCTTTTGCCGCGAAAGTGCCGTTTATTGCCAATGTGACGCGTGATGCGGTGGCGCGTTATTTCCGCAACTTCAATGACATTATCGTCTCCTATTTTCGCGGACAGATTATTGATGTCATCATTCAAGGATTACTCTACGGAACTGTTTTCCAATTCGTGGGACTGCCCAATGGGTTCATCATTGGCTTTGTCCTCGGAATCCTCAATCTCGTGCCTTATCTCGGTGTCATCATCGGATTAAGTGTGGCACTTCCCGTGGCGTTCGTTTCCAACGGATTAGGGTTTACCGTCGGAATCTTTTGTATCTTCACTGTCATTCAAACGTTTGATGGTTATGTCATGCAACCGCGGATTCAAGGTGGACGTATGAAACTGTCGGCGTGGCAGATTGTGTTTGCGCTTCTTTTCTGGACACATCTCGGCGGATTCCTCGGGCTATTGCTTGCCATTCCGCTCACGGCATTTGTTAAAGCTTCGTGGGATGAATGGCGAGATTCCTCCAAGCGGTTTATGAGTAACGATTTGACCGAGGTCACGAATGAATGACGCCACCTTTATCAATTCAATTCTCGCATTCGTACTGGTCTTATTCGGTGCGTGGTTACTGTTCCCTTCATCGGTGAAAGGGCTTCGCGCTTTTCCGCGGGCGCGTATTCTCGGGTGCGTTCTTACAACGATTGCGTGGGGATGGACAACGGCTGAACTTGTGTGTCATCCGATTGACTTCCTCGCGTTTGTTCAACCTTATCTTTTATGGGTGGGGATTCTTTGTATTCCGTTGTCATGGTATGCGTTGGCGAATTTGCTTCCGTGTCGTGCGTTGGGTGCGTTGCTGATGTTGTTCCCGATGCCGCTCATTCTTGCGACGCGTGATTACGTCACCGGATGGCGCTTGATACCGATTACGTTCTCCTATCTTTGCCTCACGTTCGGGATGTTTGTGGTGTTCTATCCGTGGATTTTACGTAGGGTCTGCCACACGTTAGCCGATTGCCCGAGGCTTCGGAAAGCGGCGGGAATAGCTGCGCTCCTCATCGGCGGTGCGGTAGGAATTGCAGTTCTCTCATTCGGAAAGGTGGTTGGAGCGTGACGATTCTTTTCCGTTATATCTTGCGCCAATTTGCGATTCCCGCCGGACTTTGCCTCGTCGGGTTGAGTGCGCTGTTTCTACTTTTCACCAGTTTTGATTTGATTGGTGCGATGTTTGATTCTAAAGCTAATGTGACGGCAGTAATGGCGTTTGACTTTCTCGCCGGAACATTGTCCACCTATCTTGAATGGTTGCTTCCTGCCGTTTTTCTGCTTGCGACGCTCTACACGATGTGGCAATTCTGCCGTCACAGTGAACTGATTGCAATGCGTGCCAATGGTATTAGTATGATGACCATTGTAATGCCCATACTGATTGTTGCGATGCTTGCCGCAGGGCTTTCCTTCGTCAATACGGAATATTACAAACCGTCGGCAGCCGCACGTGCTATGTCGATTAAGGAATCCGATTTCCGTTTGTCTGGACGTGAAGCGTTGCGTGGAATTGGATTTGTTGCGCCCGGAAGGTCTCATACGTGGACCATTGGTTCTTTTAATCCTGCTGACCCTACGCAAATGTGCGACGTGAAGATAACCTTTTTGCGCAACGAAGGCTCATTGGACTATACCTATGAAGCTCCTCGAGCTAATTGGCTTGATGGCGCATGGTGGTTGCTCGATGGTGTTCATATTACGTATTACGATGAACTCAATACGATTATTCCTCCGCCGAAGGGGGCGGTTGCGTTGCTTCCTGTAAAGGCACTGTATGCGCTTACTGAAACGCCACAGCAAATTCTTGCACAAAATAGGAATAGTGAACTTGCCTCTGCGATGGATCGGAAACGGAATCGAAAGCTTCGTGATCGCACGGGGATTTCAAAACGTCAGAAATACGAAGACTCTTATCAGACCTATAACCATTACGCGGCGCCTCTTTCGATTCTTCTGGTTACGCTCTTTGCAATTCCGGCAGGAATCGCTTCGGGACGGCAATCGGTATTCAAAGGCATTCTCTTGGCACTTTCTCTTTTCTTAGCTTATTATGTCATTACGGCACTTGCGATGATGCTTGCCAATCACGCGATCTTTAAGCCGGCGCTTGCGATTATGTTTCCTTCGTTTCTTTTTGGAAGTGCCGCCGCCATTCTTTTTTGGAGGCAACGATGAATAGCGATACGACGCGTGCCGATATGCGAGGCGTTCCGGGGGATGCTGCCCGCAAACGTGGGATTAACCGCATTGTTTTGCCACTGCTCGGGCTTGGCTTTCTCTTTGGTTTGGGCGGCGGAATTATTTTTGGCGCCGTAGGGCTCTCGGCTCTCATCGGTGGGCTACTGTTATTTCTCGCATTGTTGGGATTCGTCTGGTATGCCCGTCGCCAACCGGCGTTTGTCTACGGATATTTCAAAGGTGCCCGTGGAGAAGAAATGACGGCGGGTGAACTCGCACATTTGCCGATGGGGTGGACTGTTTTTAATGGCATTGTGCTTCCTGACGGACGCGACATTGATCATCTCGCCGTCGGACCACAAGGGCTTTTTGTGATTGAGACGAAACATTGGAGTGGACAGATTGCTGTGGAACAAGGGCAAATCCTTGCCAATGGACGCGCCGTTGCCAAATCGCCGATTGTTCAAGTTCGCCACGCGATGAATCAAGTCGCGGAGACGGTGACAGTGCCACAAGGTGCATTGCGCGGAATCCTTTGTTTTGTCGGTCGTCATTTTATGGACGGAGCCGTCAATGCCGATGAAATTCTCGTCTGCTCTCACCTTAACTTGGTAGCGGAACTTACACGCGGGCCGATCTTCTTGGATGCCGCGGCGATTGCGCGCTGCGTTTCTCTTTTGGGAACGTTCGCGATTACTGAAGGACTTTAAGATGAAATGTACCTATTTTCTCCTTTCGTTTCTCTGTGCGAGCCTCACCTTTGCCGCCGTTTCTGCGCCTATTCTGCCGGAGAAAGAATATCCTGAAATTGCCCAACGTGTCGTGAGTCAGCTGGGCTCCAGTCATCTTTCGGGTGAACGGTTTGACGATCGTCTTTCGGCGATTGCATGGACGAATCTCGTCGATACGCTGGACTTTGATCATACGCTTCTTACGCGGCAAGATCTTGCCAAGCTTGAACCGAAGAAAACGCAACTGGATGATATGATTAAAGCGCGTGATTTGTCCTTCGGTTATGACCTTATGCTTTGCATTCGCGAACGTTTAGGCGAACGTAATGCCTATGTTCAAAAGATATTGAAGGAAAAAAAACCGTTTGATTTCACAAAAGACGATTCTTACGTTTGGAAACGTCGTAAAGCCGAACGTCCTGCCGATAGCGCAGAGCAAAAAGCATTGTGGCGTGCCGCGTTGAAAAATGAATATCTCACGTTGACGCTCGCCAAAGAATTAGACGCGGAAGAAGCTCAAGCGGAAAAGGCAAATCCGAAGAAGGATGCCGATGAAAAGGCGAAGAAGGACAAGAAAAAAGCCTCTTTCTCGGACGATGACTTAAATGAGCCGGTGCCCGTTATTCTCTCCAAACGTTACCGTACGCTCGCGGATGCCTTTAATGAAATTGACTCCGAGTCGATTTTGCAACGTTATCTCTCTGCCATTGCCAATGCGTACGATCCGCATACAGATTATATGTCCCCGATGAACTTCGAGGACTTCAATATGGAAATGAATTTGACCTTGTGCGGAATCGGTGCGACGTTGCGTGTGGACGATGGCACGGTGCGGATTATGGAGATTATGCCGGGCTCTCCTGCCGAACGTGATACGCGCGATATTCGCCTATGTGAGGGCGACCGTATCATTGGCGTGGCACAGGGCGATGGCCCTATGGAAGATATCCGTCACAAAGCGTTGAATCGAACCGTCCGCAAAATTCGCGGGAAGAAAGGTTCTACCGTTGTTTTGAAAGTGATTCCTTTCTCTGACAAATCAGGTACGCGTACCAAATTAGTGGATCTTGTCCGCGATGAAATCGCACTTGAAGAACAAGCCGTTACGGGGCGCGTTGAACGCGTGCAAGCCGCCGATGGCACGGAACGTCGATTTGGATACGTTCGCATTCCGACCTTCTATGCAGGGAATGCGGGGAACATCTTTAGTACAGATGCACGTTCGATGAGTAAAGATTTGCTCGCATATCTTCGCACGTTCAACTCCAGCCATGTCGATGGACTGGTTGTTGACTTGCGGAATAATGGCGGTGGCTCACTTTTGGAAGCGTTGACGATGAACGGCTATTTCGTTTCCGGTCCTGTCGTTCAAGTCAAAAATGCTGAAAGTGTGCAAGTCCTTCCGAGCCCCGTTACTGTAGCATTCCGTAAACCGATGGTGGTGCTGATTAACCGTACGTCGGCGTCCGCGTCTGAAATCGTGGCAGGTGCTTTGCAAGATTACGGGCGTGCCATTATTATCGGTGACTCGAAAACGCATGGCAAAGGAACGGTTCAAACGGTTCAAACGCTCGGCGGCGACACGAAAGTATATGGCGCTAATCGCATTACAACAGCCTGTTTCTACCGTGTCAATGGCGGCACGACGCAGTTGCGCGGTGTCGAGCCTGACCTCGTTCTCTCCTCCATTTATGATGCCCTTGAAATCGGCGAGGATCAACTGCCGTGTGCCTTGCCCTATACCACGATTGAACCGGCATATTATGCACGCACGTCGGATCTCTCGGCGTTCCTTCCGAAGCTTAAAAAGGCATCGGATGCGCGTCTCAGCAAAGATACGCAATATCAGAAGTCCGCTAAAATTATTGATTACGTTCGTCAAGCCAATGCCGAGCAAACGGTTTCTTTGCAGATGGATCAACGGCGTGAACGGATGCGTGCCGAACGTGCGATGCAGAAACTTGAAGAAGAGGAAATGACACCGATGCGTTATCGTAAGAATAACGTCACGATGGACTCCGATCCGGTCTTGCGCGAATCGTTTAATGTTCTTTCAGATTATATTGATTTGCGTGGCGGTCCTGATGAACCGGTCAATACCGATGGCGATCTCGGCTCGCGCTGTTTCCGTATTTTCGGACAAGTGCCGGCGTCGACGCGTTAATGTGGACCTCGTATGTTCTCCCTCTTCCTTATCCCCTAGGCCTGTGACGACACCTCTTCTGACAGCAATTCATTCCCCTGCCGATGTCAAATCGCTTGACGCGCAGCAACTCACGCAACTCGCGCAAGAAATACGCGACCGTATGGTGGCGGTTGTGTCGCATACCGGCGGACACCTTGCGCCAAGTCTCGGAACGGTCGAACTTACGCTCGCTCTCTGCAAAACATTCGACTTCCCCAAAACGAAAATCGTGTGGGATGTCGGACACCAAACGTATGCGTGGAAAATCTTAACCGGACGCAATGAGCGTATGGAGAGCTTACGGCAATTCGGTGGTATTCGCGGATTCCCTTGCCCTGACGAATCGCAATACGATGCGTTCGTTGGCGGACACGCAGGCGTTGCACTCTCGGCGGCACTCGGGATGGCGGCGGCGCGTGATGCGTGTGGAGGCGATGAGACGATTATTGCCATTGTCGGAGATGCGTCTCTGACGAATGGCATTTCACTGGAAGCACTCAATGCCGTTCGTCACACCACGCAAAGGCTCATTCTGATTATTAACGATAATGGGATGAGTATCGCCAAAAATGTCGGAGCTTTCTCTCGACTGCTCGGGCGACGATTGGCAGATTTACGCTATAACCGCATTCGTGCCACTGCCGAACTTGCCGGACATCGGTTGCGGTTGAACTGGCTTCATCGCGTCTATCACCAACTTAAAAGCAGTATTAAACCGCTTCTCTTGCGCAATCGTTCCGCAATCTTTGAAGATTTGGGCGTGCGTTATATGGGTCCCATTGATGGACATGATATTTCTGCAATCTGTGATGCACTGCGCTCCGCCGATGAAGGACACGTCCCGATTGCACTGCATATTGCCACGGTAAAAGGAAAAGGATATGCGCCTGCCGAACGTGCACCGTCCAAATGGCATGGCGTTGCTCCGTGGGCAGAAACCGTCCCTGTTCTTGACGCTTGTTGTGTTGAACCGGTAGCGTGCCAGCAAACGGGTTCCGCTGTCTTTGGAGAAACACTCTGTGCATTGGCGCAAACGATTCCGGCAGCGGTTGCGATTACCGCCGCCATGCGCGAAGGAACGGGACTGTCGCAATTTTTTGTGGAGTTTCCGGAACGTGCGTATGATGTCGGTATTTGTGAAGGACACGCGGTGGCGTTTGCCGCCGGTCTTGCCGCCGCAGGGAAACGCCCCGTGCTGGCGCTCTATTCCACTTTTGCTCAACGCGCGGTGGACAATTTTATGCACGAAGTCTGTCTCCAAAATCTTCCGGTCGTGCTTTGTTTGGATCGTGCCGGAATTGTCGGTGCCGATGGTCCCACGCATCACGGTCTCTACGACATTGCAATGTTTCGTGCCCTTCCAAACGTAGCACTGTATGCGCCGACATCGGCTCATGCGTTGCGAGAGATTCTTGCGCTCGCACTCCATCGGCAAGGTCCAACCATTATTCGTTATTCCCGCGGTGCTATTTTACCGTCGTTCGATTGGCCTCACGTGGCAACGGCATCGTCGGCTTCACTGCCGCTTTTAGCGCTTGGAGATACGGTGGCATGGGCGCTTCCTGTCGCGGAGAAATTAGGATTACGGTTGATTCCCGTTTCACGTATTAAACCTTTGCCCGATGAATTGGCGGCATTGAAAGGGCAACCGATTGTCACGCTTGAAAATGGCTCCGCGCTTGGCGGTTTTGGTTCGGCTGTTGCCGAATCGCACGAGGGACGCTGTCTGATTCTCGGGTGGCCCGACAGTTTCATTCCGCAAGGTTCTGACAGCGAATTGCGTCATGCCTTCGGGCTTGATACCGAGAGCCTTGTCGCACGCATTTCGGCTTTCCAACACGTCTGCACCTCGGCGGCGGTACGTCATGACTGAACGTCATCCGGTACGTGTCCTGACTGAACTTGTGGCGAATCAAATCGCCGCCGGTGAAGTTGTGGAACGTCCTGCCTCGGTCGTCAAGGAACTCGTGGAGAACGCATTGGATGCCGACGCCACGCGCATTACAGTCTCCATTGAACAAGGGGGCGCGAAGCGCATTTGCGTGGAGGACAACGGCTATGGCATGACCCGTGACGATGCCATTGCTTCGTTGGAACGTCAAGCGACCAGTAAGATTGCGCGTTCAGAGGACATTGAGCGTATCGCCACATTCGGCTTCCGCGGAGAAGCCATTCCTTCGATTGCCAGTGTTTCCCGTTTCTCTCTGACCTCGCGGGCGAGAGGTGAAGAAGTTGCGACCGTTCTTGCGCTCACCGGTGGTGAACTTGAAGGCATTACGGAAGCAGGGCATCCTACGGGGACGTCGGTCGAAGTCTCCGATCTCTTTTTTAATGTTCCGGCGCGTCGCAAGTTTTTACGCGCCGCTTCCACGGAACAGATTCGTATTCGGCAAATCCTCATTGCCATTGCACTCGCCAATCCCACGCTTGCATTTCGCTTTTCTGCCGATGACCACGAACTGTTTCGTTTGCCCGAAGGTGATACGCTCGCCGAACGTATCCGTACGCTTCTGGGCGAACCGACGGCAGAGGCGTTGCTTCCCATTGATCACACGCGCGGTGCCGTTCATGTTCACGGGTTTATTTCTCGTCCCGACTTTCAGCGGAACGCTTCCTCGGAACAGTACGTCTTTATCAATCGCCGTCCGGCGAGTTCGCCACAAATACAATATGCGTTACGTGAAGCTTATCCGTCAAAAGAACGTCGCCCTGTCGTTGTTCTTTTTATCGATTTGCCGCCCGAAGAAGTTGACGTCAATGTACATCCTGCCAAACGCGAGGTGCGGTTTCGTCACGGAGATGCCGTGATCGCGGCGGTGATCGCGGCAGTGATTGCCGCTTTGACGATGCCCGCACCGCAAGAAACGGTTACTCCGCAGCCGCTTGACGCCACCACGTTTAAGCGTGTGCCGTTGCCTGTTCCTCCGCTTTCTCCCATTGCGCCGATGCCGACACCGCAAGCGCCGACGCCTCGCCAAATGGGATTGCAATTACCCGAAGCTTCTGTCACCGCTTATCCGGTCTTACGCGATGTCCCGCAAACGTTGCATCCGATTACACCGCCAGCGCCAGCGCCTGTAGAAGCGGTAACGCTCGGTGCGGTCGGTCCGTGGAAATGGCTTCGCATTGCCGACCTCTTGCAACCGGGCTATTGGCTGGTTGTGACCGATCAAGGAATTGTGACGGTCGATGCCAAAAACGCACTGGAACGCATTCTTTACGAACGGTTCAACGCGACGGCGACGGCGTCTGCCTCGCAGCAACTCTTGCTCCCGGAAACGTTTCATCTGTCCTCTGCCGATGCCGAACGCGTGCGTCGTTTCCTGCCTGAACTTCAAGCGTGCGGCTTTGGGATAAATGATTTCGGCAATGATACCTTTCTCGTTGATGGGTTGCCGGTGGCGCTGGCTGAAATCTCCGCTGCCACGTTGATTGCCGATTTAGCCGTGGAACTTGATCAGACCGGTGTGAAACGAGGTGTGGAATCGGGACAACGTGAAATGGTCGCGCGTGCCGCCGCCAAAGCGGCTTGCCGTTCGCTCCCTGTTACTACGCTTGATGCGGCAAAAACGCTGATGTTGCAGCTCGCCCAATGTGCGATGCCTTACGCGACACCACGCGGTCGTCCGACGATGATTCTCACGACCTATCGCGAATTGTCCCGTCGCTTTCAACGCGAGGGATAACTATCTTTGCGCCGATGCGTTTGTTAGAATGCGCCTATGGATTTTCTTTCTCTAGCCCCCGCCTTTCATTGGGTTTTTCTTGGATTGATGACGCTCTGTATCGTCGCGTTACTCCTGTGGTGGCGGAGCGGTGGGAATCGCCGTTTCTTCATCGGGCTGAATCTCTTTTTTGCGCTCGCCTTCGCTGGACTTCTTACACATCAAGCTTACTGGCAACTCGGTGGCGGCGCTTCTCTTGATTTCCAAAAGTTTCAACGTCGCTATGATATGCGACCGGCAACAGTTGCACGCAATGCCGAAGGGCGCGGACGATTGTTGGATCGTCGCAATACGGTGTTGGCGCAAGCGCGAAAAGGTCACCGTTGGGGGCACGAGACACTGTTAGGTGCTGCCGGACTTCACGTGGTGGGCTACTCTTCGCGCGAATTTGGCTTGAGTGGACTGGAACGTGTGTTTGATACGCAGCTGTGCGGGTTCAGTCTAAAGCCTCTCGCTTCGCGCGCCGTTCTTGAACGTCCGCAACCGCAAGATGTCCGCACTACGCTCGATGCACGATTGCAACGCGTTGCTTTTGATGCGCTCAATGGACGGCGTGGCGCTGTCGTCATTCTCGATCCACGCAATGGCGAACTCCTTGCGCTCGTCTCCTCTCCTTCAAGTGACGAACGCGCGTTGCGTTCGGCGATGAACGATTCCGCCCGTGCGCCACTCTTTAATCGCGCGACACAAGGGCTCTATGCGCCCGGCTCCACCTTCAAAATCTTTACCGCCGCCCTTGCCCTTAAGAACCGTAAAGCCACGCGCTATGTCTGCCCTGCAATGGGGTGGGAACCGGGCGCCTACACTGCCGCCATTCGCGACAGTCATCCTACGGACGATAGCGATTACGAATTGCCACGCGCCTTTGCAGAAAGCTCCAATATCTATTTTGCCAAAGCCGCCGTTGCCTGCGGTTGGAACGCCTTTTCCGCCGAGGCGCAACAGCTCGGTCTTGCGCGAGGATTCACGCTTGCTTCCTGTGGCGAACGGAGTTTTGGCGCTGTTCCCGGCATTGTTCCCGATCTTTCACAAACGCCTAACCGTCTTGCCTATCTCGGCTTTGGTCAAGGCGATTTACGCCTCACCCCTTTGCACATTGCCGCGCTCACAGCCACCATTGCCAATGATGGCGTCCTCTGTCCGCCGCATCTTATTCTCAATGAGAGCGAAGCGGCTTCTCGTATTTGGTCTAAAGCCATTGCGGCGCAAGTCAAAGCTTTGATGCGCGGCTCTGTCACGACAGGAACGTCGCGTGCCATTGCGATAGAAGGACTTGACGTTTGCGGTAAGACTGGCACTGCTGAAAATGCCGGACGTGATCACGCGTGGTTCACCTGTTTCGCTCCAGCCCAACATCCTCGTATTGTCATTACCGTACTTGTCGAAAACGGCGGCTTTGGTGCTGCCTCTGCGCTCCCCATTGCCAAAACGCTTCTCAAGACGTGGCAATCTTTCCGACC
>JAVVWU010000015.1:0-35193 GCA_036651955.1 Kiritimatiellia bacterium | reverse complement strand
GATACGACGTCTACCTCAGTGAGGTAGACGGTCAGGGTCAGTGAGGTACAGCTCTTACCTCACTGAGGTGGCGAGACGACCTTTGCGATATTTATTGAAATACACTGTCTATTTACGCTCTCTTTATGAAACATTATATGATTCGAGACGACTCCCATTATTAAGGTATAAGCTTTTATCTCAATCTTACGCTCCTCTGAATTTGACATGGGCCTGCGTCGCATCAAGAAACTTCTCGGTCTCGTGTGGTTTTGCTATACTACGCGTTTCGTTTGTAGGTAATGAAAGGACATTAAACTTATGGCAAAAACATGCGTATTCAAAGCCGAGATTCGGCAAATGCTGGACTTGGTCATTCACTCTCTCTATTCTAAAAAAGAAGTCTTTCTCCGCGAGCTTATTTCCAATGCTTCGGATGCAATTGATCGCGCACGCTATCTTGCGTTGACCGATGCCACCGTAGCACCAGAAGCACCCGCATGGGAAATTCGACTCTTGGCAGATGACAAAGCGCGTATGCTCGTCATTGAGGATAACGGTATTGGCATGGATGGTCAGGAGCTTGAAGATGCGCTTGGCACGATTGCAAAGTCGGGGACAAAGGCGTTTGCCGAAGCGTTGAAAAAAGGTGAAGAGCCTAATATCCCTGAATTGATTGGAAAGTTTGGCGTTGGCTTTTATGCCGCCTTTATGGTCGCGGACAGCGTCACGGTAGAATCGTTACGGCGTGGCGAAAATCAAAAGTCCATGAAATGGATGAGCGTGGGCGATGGCGAATATACGATGGATGAAGGTACTCGTACGCTTCCCGGAACTTCTATTACGTTACATTTGCGCGAAGATATGGAGCAGTTTACACAAGAATGGACGCTCCGAGAGCTTGTGAAGCGTTATTCCGATTTCATCACTTACCCTATCTTTCTTACGGTTGAGGGTAAAAAAGAGGACGAGAAGAAAGACGAGAAGAAGGAGGGCGAGGAGGAAGCGGAGAAGCCTCTCAATACAATGGTCGCTCTTTGGAAACGTCCAAAGAATGACGTCAAGCCCGAAGAGTATGAGGAATTCTACAAGCACTTGTCGCACGACTTTAGCACGCCATTGAAAACGATTCACGTCTCGGCAGAAGGTACATTGGAATATCGCGCGCTTCTTTTCATTCCCAAAAATGCTGGCATGGATCTCATGATGCCGGGTAATAAACATGGGCTTTCTCTCTACGTTCGTAATGTCTTTATTGGCGATGAAATTGAGGAACTCATTCCGGGCTATTTACGTTTTCTCAAGGGAGTTGTCGATTCGAGCGACCTTCCTCTCAATGTCTCACGTGAACTTTTGCAAGATGATGCGGTGATTCGCAAGATTCGCGCAGATATCACCAACCGCGTGCTTAAAACGCTCACGGAAATGGCGAAGGATAAGCCCGAAGATTTTGAAAGCTTCACTTCCACGCTCGGAGACTTTGTCAAGGAAGGTTACCATAGCGATTGGGAGAACAAGGAAAAGCTTCTCGGTCTTATGCGTTTCCGTAATCTCAAGGACGGAAAGTTTACCTCCCTTCAGGCATACAAAGACGCAATGCCTAAAGAGCAAAAGTCCATTTACACCTTGACGGCAGATACGCTTCAAGCCGCACAGCAATCTCCGTGCCTCGAAGCACTCAAGTCCAAAGGATATGATGTGCTCTTCTTAATCAGCCCGGTCGATCAGTTCATCGCGAACGAGTTGACAGAGTTCGACAAGACGCCGATTATCTTTGCGGATAAAGGGGATCTTGGTCTCACCGATCAGCCGGACAAAGAAACACTTGAAAGCGCTGAAAAAGAATTCAAGCCTTTGACGGATGCTTTCGCCAAACATCTTGAAGCCGTTGTCAAAGAAGTGCACCTGACTACGCGTCTCACCGACTCGCCATGTTGTCTCGTGGATGATCCGGCTTCCCTGAATCCAGCCATGCGCCGTATGATGGAAGCCATGGGACAAAGCGTTCCAGCGGACAAACGTATTCTTGAGCTTAATCCCGAACACATATTCATCAAACAACTCGTGACTGAAACGGATGAAAGCAAGCGGAGTAATGCAATGGATCTCCTGTACGGACAAGCCTGCCTCGCAGAAGGTTCGTTACCTCCCGATCCTGCCAAATTCAATCAGCTTGTCGCTCAACTTATGGCACGCTAACGTTGCCCACGAAAATGACGTGTGAGTCGTCCCTTCGCGTCTTTCGCCTCACACGTTCTTTTTCTTATCCTTCGATTTGATTCACATCAAAAAGGAAAGACATGGCTTACGAAGTTCTCGCGCGTAAATGGCGCCCAAAAACGTTTGACGACGTCATGGGGCAAGACCATATTACCCGTACGCTTGCCAATGCAATCGCACAAGATCGCATTGCTCATGCCTACCTCTTCATTGGATCACGTGGCATTGGGAAAACAACGCTGTCACGTATCTTTGCCATGGCGCTCAACTGCGAGCATGGTCCTACAAGTACGCCCTGCGGTGTCTGTGAGAACTGTAAGGGCATCGCGACAGGGACCTCGCTTGACGTCACAGAACTGGATGCGGCTTCACACAATGGTGTTGAAGACATTCGTGCACTTTGCGATCAAGTCCAATTTGCACCTGTTCATGGAAAGTTTCGGATTTTCATCATTGACGAAGTCCATATGCTCTCCCTCGCCGCCTTCAATGCGTTACTTAAAACACTCGAAGAACCTCCGCCTTACGTCAAATTTATCTTTGCCACAACAGAGGGCGACAAAGTCCTACCGACCATCATCAGCCGTTGCCAACGATTCGACCTTCGTCGAATTACCGTAGGCGATATTGTTAAACGGTTACGATTCATTTGCAACGCAGAAGAAATCAAAGTCACGGAAGATGCGCTCCTCGCCATTGCACGCGGTGCCAATGGCGGATTGCGAGATGCGCTTTCCGCACTGGATCAACTCATTGCGTTCAAAGGTAACGACCTCAATGAAACCGATGTGTTGGCTGTCTTTGGGCTCGTTTCACGCGAAGCACTTGAGTCTCTGGCAGGAGCCATCCTCAACGGCGATATTCCAACGCTCCTACAGCTCATTGAAGACTTTAATTCTACGGGCAAGGATATGCGCCGCTTTACTGCGGAGCTGTTATGGCACTTCCGAAACCTTCTCGTCTATCAACAGGCAGGAGCAGAACTTGCCAAACAAGATGTGACGGCAGAACAACTCGAAGTCCTCAAAACACAAGCCCAAATGGGAACACCGGCACGAATTATTGAAATCACCACCCTACTCTCCGATATGGAAAGTAAACTTCGTCTCGCACTCTCCGTGCGCACGTTGGTGGAAATGACGTTGATCCGTTGTGCACGTGCCGCAAAAACCGTTTCGTTAGATGAAGTTTTGCGTAAGCTCACCGAGCTTCGGACACAGACGATACAACGTTTGGCGGTCGCCGCTCCGCAAGGTTCGACGACCGCCGCCGCGGCTTCTCAAGAAGCCGCACCGCTTCCTTCACGAGAAGTGAAGGAGCCTTTATCGTCTTTCGAAAATGACGCAGACGATGATTCATACAGTCTTTGCGAGAACTCCGAGGGAGACGCTGTTCCCGAAGTCCCTCCTCTTAAGTCCTCTACACCTATTGTCCATGTCGAGACATTACGTTCCGCCACCGATGGAAAATATGTAGATGAGATTCTCAATCACGCCATCCGCCTCTTTGGCGGTGGACCGGTATAATTTCACGAACCAATTAAGAAAGGAATATCACCATGGGTATGTTCGATCAGATGAAGCAGGCAATGCAAATGCGTAAAGAAGCCAAGAAACTTCAATCCGAAATTGAAAAGATTTCCTATACGCATCAAAACGGTGGCATTTCCTGCACTGTCAAAGGCGACTTTACCGTCTCTCAAATCAAACTTTCAGATGAAGCTCTTACCGAAGTAAAAGCAGGAAAGACTGAACGTTTTGAAACAATGCTCCGTACCGTCATCAATGCCGCTGTCACTCAAGTCAAACAGCAAAATCAACAGATGATGCAACAAATGATGAAAGATAATGAAAGCCTTCCCTTTGCAAAATAACGGAAGATAAAGAGAGCTCTCGATTCTCCCCTAGCTCTCCTGTCGAGTGAAAGCTATGCTTCCAGCACTTGATAACCTCATTCATGCCCTTTCACTTCTGCCCGGCTTCGGACGGCGCAGTTCTGAACGTGCGGCATTGGCACTTGTGCGTCGGCCAGAAACATTACTCGACACGCTCGTACGCGCGTTGGAAGAAGCACGCGAAACCGTCTGCCTCTGTTCCCAATGTGGAGCCTTTACAGATCATACGGCGGATCCCTGTCCTTTATGTACGCGAACAGATCGCGAGAATACGATCCTCTGCGTTGTTGAAGATCCGGCGGACATCCACGCGATTGAAGGCTCTGGCGCGTTCAGAGGGCGTTACCACGCCCTTATGGGCAAGCTTTCGCCGGGTCGTCAAACAGGCATAAGTGAATTGCGCATCGCCGCACTCATTCAACGCGTTCAAGCAGAAGGTATCAAGGAAATTCTTCTTGCTCTTTCAACCGACCTTGAAGGCGATGCAACCGCTACTTATATTGCCGAACAACTTGCGAATCAACCGGTGCGCATTACGCGCCTTGCTTTCGGACTTCCTTGCGGTTCAGGTATCGCCTACGCCGATCCGCTCACGCTTCGCCGTGCCGTCAATGGACGACAAGATATTGAGTAAGTTCACATCCGAACCTATTAAAAAGCGGTCGTAGCTCAATTACTACGACCGCTTTTTTGTGCCTCTACGCGAATAAAGGTCTTATTCCCAATGTCCGGGAACCCAAATGCGCGATCCCTCTACTCCTTCAGGCGTACGTGTCACACGCCAGTAGCCTTCGACCCATGTGCGAGGCGTCGTCGTCTGCACAGGAGCATAGGAAGGCAATACCATCGGTTGACGTACTTCCACTACCGGCTGAACTACAGGCTGCTGAACTACAGGCGGTTGGACAATGATCGGCTGTTGTACGATTTGCGGTTGCTGTTGGACAATAATTGTCGTCTCACGCACCTCTGGCAAAGGAGGCGGATACAGTGGCATCGAAAATCCAACCATCCCATGCCGTCCAATACGTGTGCCAAATCCAACCGTTGCACCCCATGGCGAAACGCCCATCCCCCATCCCCACCGTGGTGGACGATAATCACAACCCCAATTGGGACGATGATACGGACGATAGCCATGAGAGCCATAATAATCACATGAACGCGCTTCGGAAACCGTCGCACATCCAATCGCAAAAAGAATTGCAAACAAAACTTTATTCATAATCCCTCCTTTGTAAAACAGCATCATAATAGCAGGTTCGTCGATTCCACGCAACACTTACAAACCTGCTAATAGGTATAATTTCCTCTGCGTCCTACTGTTTTCATCATCACCTCTTTAAGACTATTCATAGTAACCAGCGCCGCCCCCTCTTCTATTCGTACTTGTCATGTTGTTTGTACTCTCCCTATCCGCAAAACCGGATTAAAATCGCATAGACACATAATAAAAGCCCCCACTTAGGCGCACCGTAACGCTTCTTTCACTTTTGTTCATTTATTTAGTTGCATTGGGAAGCGACTCTTTGCTATCTTAACAGCTGTTTCTTTGGATTGGGGAGGTAGCTCAATTGGTTAGAGCTCCGGACTGTCGATCCGGGGGTCGCGGGTTCGAACCCCGTCCTTCCCGCCATTTATGACAAAGAAACATCTCCTCTGGGGAGGTAGCTCAATTGGTTAGAGCTCCGGACTGTCGATCCGGGGGTCGCGGGTTCGAGCCCCGTCCTTCCCGCCATTTTAGGTGTGACTTCACACATCATTATGACCGCACGGATCTTCCGTGCGGTTTTTTTGTATGATGCCTCATACAGTTCTCAGTGCCACTGATTAAAACGTTGATTGCTTGATAAATAAAAGAGTGTGCTATGATTATCTTATTGAAGCACCGCTATTGGAGGATATTTCATGAATCGTCGAACTTTCTTGAAAACAGGTGTTGCCCTTGTCGCCACCGCCACCGTTGCCGCAGAAGCTCCGCTTCCACAACCGTCCAAAAGTAAAGTCGTCATTGTCCGAAAAGGCTCCCCTGAAGAAATGTTTCGTAAAGGGATTGAACAGCTCGGAGGAATTACAGCTTTTGTTGCACCCGGACAAACGGTTGTGATTAAGCCCAACATTGGATGGGATCGCACGCCCGAATATGCTGCTAATACAAATCCGGCGTTAGTTGCCGAAATTGTGCGTCAATGTGTTGCGGCAGGTGCCTCCAAAGTGAGTGTTTTTGATCATACGTGTAATGCGTGGGCGAAATGTTACAAAAACTCTGGCATTGAAGAAGCGGTTAAAACCGCCGGTGGCGTAATGATTGAAGCCCACGAACAAAGCTCCTATCGTGAAGTTCAATGCACTGCGGCAGGGAGCATGAAGTCCGCTTTTATCCATAACGCCATTCTTGATTCAGATGTATTCATCAACGTTCCCATTCTCAAAAACCATGGCGGAGCAAAGATGACTTCCGCACTCAAGAATTTCATGGGGCTTGTTTGGGATCGGCAATTTATGCACCGCAACAATCTCGCGCAATGTATTGCAGATGCCGCACTCTATCGTAAGCCAACGTTAAACGTCGTCGATGCCTATCGTACGATGCAAACGAATGGTCCTTTAGGCGTAGGTCTTGGTGATGTTCGTAATACACATTACCAATTACTATCAACCGACATTGTCGCCATCGACACGCTTGCCACTAAACTCTTGCGCTTTCCTCTTGAGTCGGTCCCGTATATTGCCCTTGCGGCAAAACATGGATTAGGCGCAAACGATGAGACGCAAATGGATATTTTACGCGTTGATGCCTAAGAAGGATTGATTCATGCGTTCAAAATTTTGGAGGACGCTCCACGCACTACGACTTATCACGGCAACGATTTCAATCGTTGGAACAACGCTCGCATTCGGTTATGGCGCCGATTGTTTTGCTCTTCTGGCAAAGCTAGAATTTGGTCCCGCCTTGATGGCGTGTGCGGCACACTTCTCCATAAGTGCGGCTGTAGTCACGCTTGGTATTCTAGCAATGACTGCCATTTTCGGTCGCGTGTATTGCTCGATCTGCTGTCCGCTCGGCATTCTACAAGACCTCCTCGGGTTCCTTTTCTTTTGGCGCAAGAATCGCTTGCAACCGCGCCTCTTTCTTTTACGAAAAAGTCTTGGCGTCGCAATATGGTCAATCGCTCTCATTGGCGGCTGGACGCTCGCATTGCGCTTCTTAGATCCATTTACAATCTATGGGAGTATCGCCGCGCTTTCGTGGGTTCCACTCCTCGTAATTGCATTGCTGACCTTTTGGAGACGACGCGTTTTTTGTAACACGCTTTGTCCTGTCGGCGCGCTTCTTGCGTGCGGATCGGCAATGGCACCGCTAGGGCTTCGCTTTACCGATCGTTGCATTCATTGCGGTAAATGTGTAGCAGCGTGTCCTGCAGGGTGTTTAGATCCATCGACTGCGACGATTGACAATGGACGGTGCATTCGTTGTCTTGCGTGTACCGCAGTTTGCCCCGTGGGAGCCATTACATTTGGACGTAATGCCGGATGCCATTTTCCCGATCGTCGTACGTTCCTTAAAGCGGGTGCGGCACTCACGCTAGGAGGAGCCTTAGGCGTTGGAGCGCACCATGCAAAAACGCTTTACACTGCCTATGGCGCAAGAGTAGATGTGGCGCGTGAAGGTATTTATCCTCCCGGAGCAGGTTCACGGCAACGGTTCTTGACGCGTTGTACCGACTGCCGTCTCTGCGTGACCCATTGTATCGGTCACGTGCTACAGCCTGCAGGACGGTTTGGTGCAGTGCATTTAACCTTTGGCGAGGGAATGTGTGAATTTAATTGTACGCGTTGCATTGACGTCTGTCCGACTGGCGCACTCCTGCCGCTCAATCTCACGACCAAACGCCGTACACGCCTTGGACTTGCGGCGGTGGACTACACGCTGTGCATTGCCTCTGTCAAACGTTTTGAATGTGGCGCCTGCGCAGAGCATTGTCCTACCGGTGCGTTGCGAATGATAGAAGATGCCGCAGGTATTCGTATCCCCACGCTCAATTCCGATCTTTGCATTGGATGTGGAAGTTGCGAACATCCTTGCCCTACGCGTCCGATTAAAGCCATTCGCGTTTGGCCGATAGAGGTACAAGTCCTTGCGGCAGATCCTGCGGAAGTCTTTAAGTCCAACGAGCCGACGCCCTCAACTTCAGAGGATTGGCTAATTTAGTTTTGCACCTCCCAACACACTCGAACGCTTCCTTGTGAACGCTTCGGATTGATTGGGGCTACTTCATTGAGGGAAGAACAATGCCACGCATAATTACGCGCTGGCACAACAAAAAGACAATCGCCGTTGGAATCGAGATAATAACGAATCCTGCCATAACGACCCATGGACTTCCTGCAAATTGTTGCGAGAGTTGATACATCCACACCGACAGCGTCCAATGGCTTTGTTTCTGACACACCAACAGTGCCCACTCCCACGAATTATAAGCAGCGACAAAAGCATTCAGCGCATTGACCGCAAGAATCGGCGTTGTCATTGGAAGCGTAATATGACGAAAGATTTGCCATTCACTTGCACCATCAATCGTTGCCGCTTCATAGAGTTCGCGTGGAAGTCCATCGAAGAAACCTTTGAGAATGAAAATTGAAAGCCCGTTCGCAACTGTTGGTAGCACCAGCGCCGCAAAAGTATTGAGTAAGCCCAGCTCACGAATGAGAAGAAACCCGGGGATTGCTGTTACCGCCGCAGGGAACGCCATCGTCGAAAGGAGGAAAAGCAAGATGCCTTCGGTACAACGAAGATTGAAGCGAGATAGTGCATAAGCCGCCAAAGGGTTCACCGTCAACGTTGCAAGAATGGTGAGAAAGACCAAAATCAACGTATTCGTAAACGCGCGTCCACGCAGAAAAAGAACATCATTCACCGTGCGATAGTTCGCCGTAACATCTTTCAAAAGTAATCGTCGTCCACAGTGCTCATAGGTCACCATAAAAGCTTGCGCCATCGGCAACTTCACCGCGCGCCAATCCGTTGCCGTCCATCCATAGCTCTCGGCTAAACGTGCAAGCGTTCCATAACGTTTTTGCAGAAACGCTTGCCAGTCGGCTTCCGGTGAAGTCGCCGTCACATAAGCAAAAGGAACTGTTCCCACAAATCCACGCCAAAGAAGGCTATTCTCATAGGCATACAAAGGAACATCCGCAAGCGACGCTGGCGCTGCACAATTCATTAGACGCGCATAGTCGGCAGGCGTTTTACACTGACGCGAAAGATACGCCGTCCACAAAGCACGCGTATTCTCATTGACCGTAATACGCAAGAGACGCTTCGGATACGCTTCATGTACGAAAGCACGCCAATGCGGATCGGAACTCTTCCCGGGGAACAGTGTCTCTGCTGGCAATCCTTTTTTGGCTCTCCATTGATTCCAGAGCGGTGCGATCAAATATGGACGCGTCCGTGTGTACGGCATTTGAACGATATCCACCTCACGACAATGTGCCTTAAACTCTTGCCAGAGCTCCGTCTTAGGATCATCCGTTGCCCAATCCCAATCGGGATAATGCAGTGGGACACGCTGTTGTGCCCGCATTCGGATTCCATAGAAACTGGAATAACGAATCTTCCATGTGCGATTAAGTTCCGCAAGTGCTGCATCCCGTCCGCGATATCCTGTTCGTGCTTCAAAGACAGATTGCACATAAGGGGCAATCTCCCGTTCATCAAAAGAACAGATCGAATTGGTGACAGTATAGGTCGCATTAAACTCGGCGTAATCGTTCGCCATGATTGTCCATGTACGTAACGTGGACGGATCGGCAAGCCCTTTCAACCACGGTTCGGCAAAACGCTTGACTGCCACCGGATCGCGGGCAATCGCCGTCCAATGATTCCAATGCGAAGGCGCTTCAGGAAAAATCTCTTGCGGAAAAGATGCGTGATAAGACGCTAACACACGCATCAGCCGATCTTCGTCATTCCAAAGCGACCGCAAGACAGGAGAGTATCGGTGATAGTCGAAACGGTTCGTCATGGAGCCGGTCACCATAATCAGGAATGGCCACACCATGGTCATTGCACCTATCGCCAACAGCAAATAAAGCGTGCCTAAGATAAGGCGTGCACGAAAGGTACGACGTTCAACAGGAAGAATAACCATTAGAGACCGTACGTTTGGTTAATGCCCTTCAACACAAGCCCCACCGCCAAACAGGTCAGAAGAAGCCCCATCAGCGACTCAATCGCATCAAGGACGCGCGCGCCTAAAAACCGTGCAATGCGTTGTCCAAAAAGCATAATGACCGTTTGCGCCGTCCATGCCAACAGCACTGCCGCCAAACAGTTCAGAAAAGTAGCCTCCGGAACACCGCCGCGCAACGTTACCAAAATCGCAATCAATCCCGGTCCGCAAACTAGAGGGATTGCCAAAGGCACAATAAAAGGCTCCCCCTTTTCAATCGGCGAACTTTCAACTAACGAAGAAAACACCATTTTAATCCCGGTGAGAAACAGAATGATACCGCCAGCAATCGAAAGCGTTCCGCCAGAAATATGTAACAGTCCGAAAAAGATACGTCCGCCCACAAGTGCGAGAACCATTGCTACCAAAGCAAAACACAGTTCACGAAACACAATGCGCGTATGACGTTCAGGCGAAACACTCCGTAATGTTGCCATAAAGACAGGCAAGTTTCCGAAAGGATCCATCAGCATAAGAAACAGCACTGCCGTAGAATAAATAAAGGTAAAATCCATCATTTCAGTATATCAAACACGGCGACGCTCATCACCGCGAACAGCATTCACGATGCCACTAACGCGTACAAGTTGAAAGCTCACGAATGATTACCGCATCCGAAAAAGGATGACGTATTCCCATGATCTCTTGATACGTTTCATGCCCTTTACCGGCAATCAAAACAACATCATCGGCTTCTCGAAGCGCCATCGCATGACGAATCGCTGCACGGCGATCCACTTCAACAATCGGCGTATGCGTTCTAAACCCGTGAAGAATATCCGCAAGAATCGCTTCTGGCATTTCGGTGCGAGGATTATCCGAAGTGACGATCGGAATATCGGCTAAACGATCCACCGCGGCACCCATCTTGGGACGCTTCGTGCGATCGCGATCGCCTCCGCAACCAAAGACACAAATAATCCGCCCCTTCGTTATTTCCCGTAACGTTGACAACACATTGATAAGCGCATCATCGGTATGTGCATAGTCGACAAATACGTGCGGCACAATCGGTTCCAGCCGTCCCCAACGCGGTTGTGCATTCGCAATAGCACAAAGGATTGCATCGACCGTAACGCCTAACGTTGCCGCAGAAGTCGCGGCACACAGTAGATTTTGAAGATTGTAACGCCCGCAAAGCGACGTTTGAAATTCAACCGTTCGCCCGCAAAGCTTCAATGTCGCTTCAATCCCACGCGGAGAGTAAGAAGCTTGAACGCCTTCCAACGTGTAAGGATAAACATTTGTCCGCGTCGCAAGCAGTGCAAGCAAACGCCGCCCGTAACAATCATCTGCATTGATAACGGCAGGCGCTGAGGGATGTTCCAGAAAGAGACGTGCTTTCACCGCGAAATAGGCTTCGAGCGTCTTGTGATAATCCAAATGGTCTTGCGTTAAATTCGTAAATGCCGTAAGCGCAAAGTGACAGGCTCCTATACGTTCCTGATCAATTGCGTGCGATGAAACTTCCATCACGGCGGCACGGCATCCGGCGTGTACCATCTCCGCAAGCGTTGCCTGAAGCGTCCGCGCATCGGGCGTCGTCCGATCAGCAGGAACGTCATGCCCCTGCCATTGAACTGCAACTGTCGTCAGAAGCCCCGGAAGAAGTCCGCCTTGCGCCAACATATCACGCAACAGCCACGCCGTAGTCGTTTTCCCATTCGTCCCCGTAATACCACACAAGCGCAAATGAGAAGACGGTGCCTGAAAGTAATCCGAACAGGCTTCAGCAAAAGATAGTCGTGGATAACGCACCTGAACGTCACATTCCGGAGTTGCGCCCATAATCGCAGCAGCACCTTTAGATCGAGCTTCGGCAATATACTTTGCCCCTTCATCATGCGTTCCGGGAATAGCGACAAAAAGAGAACCGGGCGTTACGGCACGAGAGTCACAATGGACATCTGAATAAGGGAAAGGAGAAGAAAACATGACGCCCTCTTTTATCGGCGCGACGCGCGGGATTTCCGTTGCCGTTCATACGTGCGACGCAACTTTTGCTCGCGCACTTCCGGCGAGACTTCTTCTGGGCGGCGTTCCACGCGTGCTTTTTCAGCCGTCGTCACCGCAGGACTTACATAAGAACCATCCGCATACGCCCGCTGCTCTGCCGCGATGCGATCGGCCTCGGCATGAATCTCGGAGCCGGAAAGAACATTCACATCTTGATCCGATACTTGAACAGAAACTTTTCCCGTTAAAGGATCCGTTGTTTGTACCGTCGCTTGTGGAACGGAAATAAAAGTGAATTTATAATGTTTAGCAAACGCCATTTCGCGTGAAATTATACGTTGCATCGATTTCATTTCTTTAGAATCAGGATCGCCTAGAAGTTTAACGAGAATCAGCTCATCTCCTTCTGTATCGGAGTTCTCAACAACTTCATGCAACGTATCAATTGGAACGGGCTGCCCCAAAACCAACACCGTGCCATCAGTACGTACAACAATTTTTGCCTCTGCGACATTAAGCGCGCGTAAACTCGGAGAGGAAACACAGCCACACACGAAAAGAATAGCGAGAACAGCTCCGCAGAATAGAAGCGGGAAAGTTCTGATAAAGCTTTTTTCTCGGGACTCTTTCATGTGTACTGTCTTTGTCATAACGGCGTTACAGTTGGGCAAAGGCCTGTTCGAGATCGGCGAGAATATCATCAATGTGCTCAATCCCCACGGAAAGGCGAACCATTGCAGGCGAAATGCCAGCCTTGGCTAACTGTTCATCGGTCAACTGACGATGCGTCATACTCGCGGGATGAAGGACACACGTCCGTGCATCTGCGACGTGAACGACAATCGCAATCAGCTTTAGCGAGTCCATCAGTTTCATCGCCACTTGCCGTCCCCCTGCGACACCAAAGGAAATCACCCCTGCACATCCCTTCGGGAGATACTTCTGTGCAAGCGCATGGCATTTATCACCTTTCAAACCGGGATAACGCACCCACTCGACCTTGGGATTATTCACAAGCCATTCAGCCACTTTTTGCGCGTTCGAACAATGACGTTCCATTCGCAACGGTAACGTTTCAATCCCCACGCCCAAAAGAAACGCATTCATCGGTGCCGCTTGAGGTCCAAGATCACGCATCAGCTGTGCACGCGCTTTGACAATGTAAGCCGCCTTGCCGAACGTTTGCGTGTAAATCAAACCATGATACGACGTGTCAGGCGTGCAAAATTCAGGGAAACGCCCCGAAGCAGCCCAATCAAAATTACCGGAATCGACAATACATCCGCCAAGGCTCATCGCATGACCGTCTAAATATTTAGTCGTTGCATGAACCACAATATCGACACCATGCTCGAAGGGGCGGCAGAGGTAAGGTGTGGGGAACGTGTTATCCACAATGATTGGAATCCCATGACGATGCGCCACATTCGCCCACCGTTCAAGATCCATAACTTCCATTGCAGGATTGGCAAGCGTCTCGCCAAAAATCGCTTTCGTATTCGGACGGATTTCAGCTTCAATTTCAGCATCCGTTGCATCGGGGCGTACCCACGTAAAATGAATCCCCATGCGTTCCAACGTCACACCAAAGAGATTCACCGTACCGCCATAAATGGCAGACGAAGAAATCACATGATCTCCCGAAGAAGCAACATTCAGAACCGCCAAAGTCGAAGCCGACTGCCCCGAAGCCGTCAACATCGCACCGACGCCGCCTTCAAGCGCAGCAATCCGCTGCTCAATGGCATCCAGCGTAGGATTACTTAGCCGCGTATAAAAATGTCCGCCGACTTTCAAGTCAAACAGATCTGCCACGTGTTGCGAAGAGTCAAACTTAAACGTTGTACTCTGATAAATCGGCACCACACGCGGTTCACCATTCTTTGGTTCCCATCCCGCCTGTACACATTTCGTTTCAAACTTCATATCAAGCCCTTTCATCTTAAGCAAGCGTTGCACCGGTAGAAGCATTACCCACAAGCTTCGCATAGCGGCGAAGCCAACCCGAAACATTCCGCGAAGGCCACGGTTGAGCAGACGCGCGACGCGCAGCAATCTCAGCCTCCGAAATCTCAACTTCAAGAAGATTGTGCGGAATATCAATATGAATCGTATCGTTATCCTTCACGAGCCCAATCAGTCCGCCTTCCGCCGCTTCAGGAGACACGTGTCCAATGCACGCGCCATGCGTCGCACCGGAAAACCGTCCATCCGTAATCAAAGCGACCTTCTCCCCTAGTCCAGCGCCAATAATATACGCTGTAGGAGCTAACATTTCTTGCATTCCCGGTCCACCCTTCGGACCTTCTCCGCGAATAACCACCACGCGTCCCGGTCCGACTTTTCCGGCAAGAATCCCTTCACACGCCTCTTCTTGCGAATTGAAGCAAATCGCTTTCCCCTTAAAGTCCATCATCGAAGGATAAACACCGGCACGCTTGACAATCGCCCCCTGCTCGGCAAGATTACCGTGAAGAACAGAAAGTCCGCCATCTTGAGAATAAGCATTGGCAAATGTCCGAATGACCTGATCGTCAGAGATTGTTGCTGCTGCGGCAATTTCGCCTAACGTCTTACCGCTCACCGTATGCGCAGTAAAATCAATCAGCCCATCGCGTTCGCTCAACCGTTTGAGAATGCCGGAAATACCGCCAGCGCGATCCACGTCCACCATATGATAGGCACTACTGGGCGCGACCTTGCAAAGATTGGGAATCCGCTTGGAAATCTGATTGATCCGGTTCAAATCGTAGGCAATGCCCGCTTCGTGTGCAAACGCCAATGTGTGAAGCACGGTATTAGAACTTCCGCCCATCGCCATATCTAATGCGAACGCATTATCAATCGCCGCGAGATTCACCAGTTCACGAGGAAGCGGTCCATTCGCCTTTGCCATTTCAACAATACGATGCGCCGCCGTCTTCCAAAGTGCTTGACGACGCGGATCTACCGCAGGGATCGTGCCATTGCCCGGAAGCGCAAGCCCTATCACTTCCGTTAAACAATTCATCGAATTCGCCGTAAACATTCCCGAGCAAGATCCACATCCGGGGCACGATGTTTTTTCAACCGAAACCAACTGCTCTTCCGTGAGCTTTCCATTCTTATATTCTGCCACCGCTTCAAAAACAGTATTGAGATCCGAATCTTTACCTGTTACCGGATTCTTACCGGGCAACATCGGTCCGCCAGAGGCGAAAATGGTCGGAATATTTACTCGCAACGCCGCTAGAATCATCCCCGGTACAATCTTGTCGCAATTCGGGATGCAAATCACACCATCGAAACAGTGCGCCAGCAACATCGTTTCCACCGTATCGGCAATCAGTTCACGGCTCGGCAACGACATCTTCATGCCTTGATGCCCCATTGCAATCCCATCACACACCGCAATCGTGTCAAATTCAAAAGGAACACCACCTGCCGCACGAATCTCCGCTTTTACAAGCTCATTTACCGTACGCAAATGACAATGACCGGGTACAATATCCGTATAAGAAGAACAGACTGCAATAAACGGCTTCCCGAAATCCTCATCTTTCACCACTCCCGTCGCCCGTAATAAAGAACGGTGAGGGGCACGTTGATAACCTTCTGTCACTTGATTGCTTCTCATGAGAATAAACTCCTTAAAATAAATGCCTTTAGTTTATCAAACTTGCGCACTCCTAAATGTTAAAAACCATATTCATACCGGCTGCTATTAAGAAGTAGAGAGAGAATCGACCGCTGAGCGCTATCGACAGGAGCGCAATGTACGGGAAATAACGCCAATAAAAAAGGCTACAACCTTACGGTTATAGCCTTTCAAGATGGTGCTCGGGGGGGGACTCGAACCCCCACGGATCTCTCCATATGCACCTCAAGCATACGTGTATGCCATTTCACCACCCGAGCGATAAAACGCCATTAAGAATAACAAAGTTCATTCCTCGGCGCAAGACCTTTTTAGCGTGACCCATCTTGCCACGCGACAGTGAGCAATCCACAAATCCAACGCAGCCTCATAAAAGTGCATACACTCCTTGAGTCCATACGCCCCCTATTCGAAGAAAGCAAGACGAGGAAAAAGTACGCCCTTACAGCGGCGCCAATTTCAAATAGAGCTTTTGATTTCTTTTAACACTTATGCAGAATTTGCCTCTCAAAAAAGCAGAGGATTTGGACAGTGGAGCGGCTTTCATTGTTTCTGGCTGGAAATGGCCCGAGGCGGCGACCTTATCCGCTTAATTTTAGAGCACTTATAGATACGTCCTACAGATTTCAAGAGATATTGCGAAAAGCGAACCTGCGCACCTCAGTGAGGTAGAGCCTCTACCTCATTGACCCTGACCGTCCACCTCACTGAGGTAGACGTCGTACCTCAGTGAGTCTCGCCACTGTGCCAACGGTGCCACGGATTGTGCCACTCTGCATAAGTGTTGTTTCATTTCTGATATTTGAGTAGGACTTATGCAATTTGAACGATGATGCACGAGCCTTCGCCACTCACACCTATTTAGAGAGGAAAGAGAGAAAGCTTTTGCAAATTACTAAAAGGTACGATTTATCGTCAGAAATAAACTCAAGGCGTTTGTTTTTGCTAGACTGATAGCTTATGAATAAAGATTTTGTCAACGATCTGGAGCACACGCGGAACTTCTGTATCATTGCGCATATTGACCATGGCAAAACCACGCTTTCGGATCGAATTTTGGAGCTGACGAAAGCAATCGAAATTCGGCAGATGAAAGAGCAAACGCTGGATGCGATGGATCTTGAACGCGAACGTGGTATCACGATTAAGTCGCACCCTGTAACGATGCAATATGTTGCGCGTGATGGGCAGACCTATCGTTTCAACCTTATCGACACGCCGGGGCACGTAGACTTCGCCTATGAGGTGTCGCGTGCAATGGGTGCGTGTGAAGGTGCTATTTTGGTAGTCGATGCAGCACAAGGCGTGGAAGCGCAAACGGTCGCAAATGCGTATTTAGCAATTGATGCGAATTTGGAGATTCTGCCCGTCCTGAATAAAGTCGATTTGCCGAGTGCAGATGTCCCCGGGGTGATTCATCAGATTGAAGATGTCTTGGGGATTCCAGTGGATCCGCCGCTGTTAATTTCAGCAAAGACGGGAAAAGGCGTTGAGGACGTGTTGGAAATGATTGTGCAACGTTTCCCGCCACCGACAACGAAGCATCACGAAGGACCGCTACGCGCCTTGGTATTCGATTCTGTATTTGATATTTACCGTGGTGTAATTACTTATGTACGAGTGGTGGACGGATGTATTCGCGCAGGTGACACCTTGCGGTTTATGTCAACAAATCAGACGACGCCAGTAAAAGAAGTCGGTATTTTCTCGCCATCACAGAAGCCAATGGATGTATTGAATGCCGGACAGGTTGGATACATTGTTGGTGCGATTAAAGATCCTGCGGAGATTAAGATTGGCGACACGTTGACGGCGGAACGTGATGGGGCGACGGAATCGCTCAAAGGATTTAAGGAAATTCACCCGACCGTTTTTTGTGGCATTTATCCGGTGAGTACAGATGAATACGGAAAGTTGCGTTCGGGGCTTGAGAAGTTGCATTTGAATGATTCCGCCTTTACGTTTCACGCGGAGAGTTCAGCGGCATTAGGGTTTGGCTTTCGTTGTGGATTCCTCGGATTGCTTCATATGGAAGTAGTACAGGAAAGGTTACGGCGGGAGTTCCAGCTCGACATTATCAATACGCACCCCGCGGTGATTTATCGTATTACAATGCGAGGCGGGGAGAAACAGGAAATTGATAATCCCGTGCTGTTGCCCGATGTCACGCGAATTGAAACGATTGAAGAACCGATGATTAAGAGCCGTATTATCACGATGAGTTCGTGTATGGGCGATATTATGCGGTTGGTAATGGAGCGGCGTGGCGTTGTGGAAAGTACGGAGACTTTGGATGCGCAACGTGTCATCCTAACGTGTGTACTTCCGCTCAATGAGATTTTGATTGATTTCCATGATACGTTGAAATCCATTTCACGTGGTTATGCGTCGATGGATTATGAACCGCACGGCTATCAAGTCAGTGACATTGTGCGTATGGATATTCTGCTCAATGCCGAACCGGTGGACGCATTCTCGTGTATGGTTCACCGCGACCGTGCAATTCTGCGCGGAAAACAGATGTGTAAGGCGTTGAGCGAAACAATTCCGCCACATATGTTTAAGATTCCGGTACAAGCGTGTATCGGGCGCACGATTATTGCGCGTGAAGATATTCGCCCCTTCCGTAAGGACGTAACGGCGAAGTTATACGGTGGTGACGTAACGCGTAAGCAGAAGTTGCTCAAGAAACAAGCCGAAGGCAAAAAACGCATGAAAGAATTTGGTTCAGTCAATGTGCCACAATCTGCATTTATTGCCGTTCTTAAAGGTTCATCAGAGGAGAAATAAGATGGGGCAGGAGATGATTCACTGGCAGTTTTGGGAATATTTCATGACCCCATTTTTTTGGAGTGGATTCCTTGGATGGTGCGTCGCGCAATGTATTAAGATGACGCGCGGAGCAATCCGCGGACATGCCATTGATTTTACCTATCTGACGAGCACGGGCGGAATGCCAAGTGCGCACTCGGCGCTGGTTGTCGCCGTATTTATAAGTATGGGACTTGAGCTTGGATTTGGAAGTCCGATTACGGTCGTTGCCGGTGTCGTCTCGACCATTACAATGTTTGATGCCGCGACCGTTCGGCGCGCCGCAGGGCAACAAGCGTTATTGCTCAATAAGATTACCAAGATGATTGCCAAAGAGCGTAAATTCTCTTTTCAACCGTTAAAAGAAATGCTCGGACATACGCGCATTGAAGTTTGTGGCGGTATGGTGACAGGAACCATCGTCGCGACCGGCGTTGTCTGGGCTTTTCGGACGTTCCACCTGTTCGGATGGGGAATTCCTGCACTTTCCTAACGCACGCATATTCGTTCAGATTATTAAGAGGTCTTTATGATTGAGTATTCCACTATTGTTACCGGACCTTTGGGCGAAAATTGTTATCTACTGTGGCAAGATACACGTGCATGGATTATTGACCCCGGCGCCGATTCCGAGGTCATTCTTCGCGAACTTGAACTGCGCCACTTAACACCTGTATGTATCGTGCTGACGCATGGACACTTCGATCATTTGGGTGCATTAGATGAACTCTTACGCGTCTGGCATGAACTTCCCGTCTATCTGCGTTCGGAGGAAAAAGACTGGTGCTTTACGCACGCGATGAACCAATATCCTCCGTACTATGGGCATCAACAGATCCCCGCCACGTTAATAACCGATCTTCATGAAACCTTAACGTGTGGCGGAATCGTTGCAACACTCATTCACACGCCGGGGCATACGCCGGGCGGACAATGTATTCTAATTGATACAAACGTTTCATCGCCGCTCTGTTTTACAGGCGATACGCTTTTTCAAGGCTCCATTGGACGCACCGATCTTCCGGGCGGCTCCTTTGGGCAACTGAATGCCTCGCTCAAGCTCCTTGCGTCAACACTGCGCCCAGAAACAACGATCCTTCCCGGTCATGGAGATGCCTCGACCTTAGCGCGAGAACTCCGCACCAACCCCTATCTTCAACCCGACCCCGGGTACTAACGCCGCTCCGCTTCTCAGCCCATTAACAGGGGCTTTTCAATAGAATTAGATAAGACTAAAAATCGTTGACCGAAGAATTAGTCTATGCTATTATTCTCCCCGCTCGAGTACCAGTACGAGTCCATAGCGGACGCGAGGTTCACTCGAACAAAGGACTAAAGATGATGAGCCTCTCACAGATGAAAATCGGCGATAAAGCCGAAATCATTGGATATGAAGCTACAGGTGCCGGTTATCGTGCCAAACTTCTTGCGCTCGGACTCACACGCGGAACAACGCTTCAATTGATTGGTATCGCACCAATGGGCGACCCCCTTCGTTTTAAGGTAAGAGGATTTGAGCTTTCTTTACGTAAAACCGAGGCTTCCATTCTCCAGTTAAAAGGTTTATAAGATGGCGAAGCGCACCCTTACCGCGGCACTCATTGGCGACCCTAATACAGGAAAATCGACTTTCTTTAACGCGTGGACGGGGATGCACCAAGTCACTGGTAATTGGCCGGGCGTGACAGTTGAAAAGCTTCTTGGAAATCTCACGCTTCCCACCGGTGAACGGTTAACGATTGTCGATTTGCCCGGTATTTATTCGCTTCATGCGGTCTCGGAAGATGAGAAAGTCGCCACGGAATTTGTCCGCAAAGGAAAAATCGATCTCATCATTAACATTGTCGATGCCGTCAATCTCGACCGGAACCTCTACCTGACGCTTGCGCTTATGGAATTGGGCATCCCGATGGTGATGGTGCTATCCATGACCGATATTTTGGAACGGCAAGGATTCCGCGTCAACAAATCAGCTCTTTCAGAACGTCTCGGTATTCCCGTCGTACTGGCGAATGTTCAAAAGAAAAGCAAGCGTGCCGCGCTCGAACGCGCAATCCTTGAAGCGCTCTCTACGCGCCAACAGCAAATAAAAGTCCTTTATCCCGCAGCGTTACAGCAGCCTTTAATCGAAGCTAAACGCGAAGGCGAACCGGCGGTTTTCGCCATTCACCGTTTGGAAGGTATTCTTCCCGGTGCGGAAGCACTTATTGCCTCGGTCGAAAAAGAACAAGGCACGACCCCCGATGTACTCATTGCCGATGCGCGGTACAACACCATTGCCACACTGACAAAAGAAATTGTCAATCAAGTCGGTCATGCCCGTACGGAAGTCGGACGTACGCTTGATAAGATTGCACTCAATCGTTGGTTAGGCATTCCGCTTTTCCTCGTCATGATGTATCTCCTTTTTTGGTTAACGCAATTTGTCGGCGGATGCTTCATTGAGTTTTTCGACCACGTAGGCGAAGCGCTGTTTGTTACCGGAACAGCACAGCTCCTAACGCTCCTCCACAGCCCGAGCTGGCTCATCACCTTATTAGCCGAAGGGCTTGGAACAGGGATCCAAACGGTTATGACGTTTATCCCGCCCGTATTCTTTATCTTTTTCGGACTTTCACTTTTGGAAGATTCGGGCTATATGGCTCGCGCCGCCTATGTAATGGATCGCTTTATGCGCTTCTTGGGATTGCCCGGCAGTGCGTTTGTACCGATGCTTGTCGGCTTTGGATGCACGGTTCCGGCGATTATGGCTACGCGAACACTCGCCAATAGACGCGATCGCCTTCTCACCATTTTCATGGTTCCTTTTATGAGCTGCGGAGCGCGATTACCGGTGTATGCTCTCTTTGGTGCCGCTTTTTTCGGAGCCGCCTCTGGAACAATGGTCTTTGCCATTTACCTTTGCGGCATTGTCTTAGCCGTCGCAACAGGGCTTTTACTCAAGCATACGCTCTTTGTCGGAACGCCGGCACCTTTCGTGATGGAATTGCCGCTGTACCATATTCCTCACCTTTCTTCCGTTCTCAAACAAGCGTGGGATCGACTTCAACGGTTCATCTTTCGTGCGGGGAAAGTCGTCGTCATCATGGTACTTTTTTTGAGTGCGTGCGATAAAATCCACCTCACCACCTCTGATGCCACAGGAAATGCTGTTCCAACGTCCCTCCTTGAGGTCGCAGGGCGTAAGTTGACACCTGTCTTTGCGCCGATGGGAATTAAAGGTGATAATTGGCAAGGCTCGGTGGCATTGATTGTCGGACTGTTTGCCAAGGAACAAGTCGTCTCTTCGCTCAATTCACTCTATGCCATTGGGAACTCGAATAGTTCCGCTCCAACCATCGTGGCTCCGACGTCCGAAGAAACAGAGGGGCACGTATGGGAAAAAATTCAAGCAGGACTTCAGTCCGTCCCTGTCAACCTCGCCGCCCTCTGCGACCGTCTATGTGTGCCGTTCGGTATTACGTTCTTTACACCGCAAGAAGTTTCAATGTCCAATCATGAAACCGATGCCACGCTTATGAAAACGCTCGCCGAGAAATTCGACAATGACAAGCATCGCGCCTTCGCCTATTTGCTTTTTGTCCTTCTCTACGTACCGTGCCTTGCCGCTATGGCAACGATCGTACGCGAAGTCGGCGGATTCTACAGCACCATTTTATTGTGCTATCTCACCGCCTTAGGATGGTGCGTGGCAACACTCTACTTCCAAATCACCTCTGGGCATCAACTCCTTTGGATCATTATTCCCTGTTTATTTCTACTCGCTATCGTCCTCTTTTTCTCTCTTCTCGGGCGACGAATGAAGATTAAACTTGTCCTCTAATTGTTTGACAATTAACAGCGGTATTTGATATCGTTCGCTTCCATGAATCCCATTGTGTTCACCAAGACCCTACGACTTACGGCTCTCCTGCTTCTTAGCAGTGAGACGTGTGAGGTTCGTTTTGCCTAGAATACAGTTAAGGTAAACAGAAATGGCCTCCGCGTTGTTGGACACGGGGGCTTTTTTGTGAATCGAACCTTTGTCGAACACGCGGGACCGCAACAGAATTAAGGATACAGAGCCATGAATACACGAAAGATTGCAATTTTTGACACCACGTTGCGCGATGGCGAGCAAAGCCCCGGATGCAGCATGAAGCTCCACGATAAGCTCCTCGTGGCAGGGAATCTTGAGCAGTTGCGTGTCGATGTCATCGAAGCCGGATTTGCGATTGCTTCCCCCGGTGACTTTGAATCTGTACGTACCGTTGCAGAGCACATTAAAGACTGCACGGTTGCATCTTTGGCGCGATGCTTGAAAGGCGATATTGATCAAGCGTGGGCGGCGGTGCAAATTGCGGTGCGTCCGCGTATTCACACTTTTTTGGCAACGTCTCCGGTGCATATGCAGTACAAGCTGCGTATGAGCCCAGAGCAAGTTTATGATCAAGCCGTTTCGATGGTGAAATATGCCCGTAGCCTCTGCCCTGATGTCCAATTCTCATTGGAAGACTACACTCGCACCGAAGAGGAATTTTCGTGGAAAGTCATTGAAGGCGTGATCAAAGCCGGTGCGACCGTCGTCAATCTGCCCGACACGGTGGGCTACGCCATTCCAGAAGAATTTGGTCGTCGCATTGCCCGTGTTTTGGAACACGTTCCGAATGCAGGGGATGCCGTCCTCGCAGTCCATTGTCACAACGACCTCGGATTGGGCGTCGCCAACACGTTGGCGGCTTTGCGCGCAGGAGCAGGACAAGCCGAATGCACCGTCAACGGTATCGGCGAACGTGCCGGTAATGCCGCGCTGGAAGAAATCGTCATGGCGATCAAAACGCGTCGCGATTATTTCGCAGGGTTGGAATGTGGCATTGATACCACAAAGATTATCAACACCTCTCGTTGTGTCTGTTCCGTCACAGGAAGCCGGATTCAAGCCAATAAGGCGATTGTCGGGCAAAATGCGTTCGCGCACGAGTCGGGCATTCATCAGCACGGTATGATGGCAAATAAAGAAACGTACGAAATCATGACGCCCGAATCCATTGGACTGACACAAAGTCAAATGGTCTTGGGCAAGCATTCCGGCCGTCATGCGCTGGAGGCGCATTTGGGACAGTTGGGGATTAAGCTCTCCGACAACCACTTACAAGAACTTTTCTTGCGTTTCAAAGATTTGGCTGATGCCAAGAAAGTGGTTACCGATGCCGACATTGAAGCGCTCGCACGCGGTCTTGAAATGCGTTCCGAAACGCAACAGAAACTCGTCTTTGATCGCTTTCTCGTCTCCACCGGTAACACGTCGACCAATATGTCCTCTGTGCGCTTGAAAGTGGATGGGCAATCGGTCGAAGAAGTCGCCGTCGGAAGTGGTCCGATTGAAGCTTCATTCAATGCGATTAACAAGATGCTCAACCTTCACGTCACCGTTGAAAACTTCTCTGTTTCTGCCGTCACCGCCAATGTGGACGCGCAGGGAGAATGCGATCTCCGCATTCGTCACAATCAGAAAGTCTACTTGGGACGCGGTGTCGCACAAGACATTATTGAAGCCTCCATTCGTGCCTACGTTCACGCGCTCAATGGTCTGTTAGATGACGAACAGCGTATGACCGTTAACTCTGCCACGATGGCAGCGGCGGCAACGGGAACTTCTCTCGTCTAACGCAGGGTCGTCGAACGACAGGCAGTGAGATCTCTCCTGCCTGTTTTATTTAGAGAGGGCGACCTATGGATATTTCGACTATCGATGTTCGAGCACTCCACTTAGGAGACGCTGTCTCCCTTGATGGAATTGTTCACACCGGACGTGATCGTTTCCATAAATACATTCACGACGGCGGAGCGCTCCCCACCGGCGTTGACTTGCACAGCTCTGCGCTTTACCACTGCGGTCCCGTTATGATTTCCTCCGCCGATGGCAAATGGCAAATGGTGGCAGGCGGTCCCACGACATCCTCTCGCGAAGAACCTTACGAGGCGGAACTCATCGAACGATTTGGATTGCGTATCATCATCGGAAAAGGCGGCATGGGTGCGCGCACGCTTGCCGCCTGTCAAGCGTGCGGATGCGTCTACTTGCAAGCGGTCGGTGGTGCAGCCGTCTCCATTGCCGACACGGTTAAAAAAGTCGAAGGCGTTGATTTCCTTGAAACGTTTGGCGCAGCGGAAGCGATGTGGCACTTACGCGTCGGCGGATTTCAAGCCATTGTCGCGATGGATGCCCATGGCAACAGTCTCTACGACACCGTTGCTGCCGCCTCAACGCAACGTCTCGCCACCCTTCTTTCTTAACTGCGCCCCTCCTGCCGACATTCATCTCTATACGTTTAACACGTATGATTGAGGCGCGAAAAGTTGCCCGAAAAGTGGCTTTTTGATATAAATGGCTTGATATGTCAGTGATGTATGATAGCGTCTTACGTGGTTTAGCAACAAAGCTTATGGTCCTTTGCAAAAAAGCAGGTGTCCATTTGTCAACAGCTGAATCGTGTACCGGGGGCATGATTGGTGCGATACTGACGAGTGTGCCCGGTTCAAGTGAGGTTTTCGAAGGTGGCATTATCTCTTATCAGAATCATCTAAAGTCCGCCTTACTCCATGTGCCAGAGAGACTCCTTGAATGCGTGGGCGCCGTCAGTAAAGAATGCGCAGAAGCCATGGCATCAGGCGCGGCAGAGGCGATGAAAACAGAGCTGACGCTTGCCGTTACGGGGATTGCCGGACCGGGCGGCGCAACTGCTCAAAAGCCGGTGGGCTTGGTGTATATCAGCTGTTTCTATCGCGGGAAGCTTGAGACTTCCGAGAATCATTTCTTGGGTGACCGCGATGCGGTACGAACACAGACGGTTGAGAAGGCTTTACAGATGGCACTCACGTGCCTAACGAAAGAAAGAGAAGATCAAAATGGTCAAAATTGATTGGTCGAACTTGGGATTTGCGTATATGCCAACGCGTAGCCATATCCGTTATGTTTGGAAAGACGGTGCATGGGACGATGGTGAACTTGTCAATGAACCGACCATTACAATGACCATTGCTGCAAGTTGCCTTCATTACGGGCAGGCATGCTTTGAAGGACTTAAAGTATTTCGCCGCAAAGATGGCTCTATTGCCGCATTTCGTCCCGATCAAAATGCAGAACGGATGCAGCGGACTGCGCACAAAATGGTCATGCCTTCCATCCCAACGGAAATGTTTAACGCAGCATTAGATCGCGTCGTCAAAGACAATTTGGAATATGTACCGCCTTATGGCATGGGAGCTTCGCTGTATGTGCGTCCACTGCTATTTGGATCAGGAGCACAAATCGGTGTGGCACCAGCGCATGAATATACGTTTATCATGATGGTGATGCCGATGGGCAGCTACTATAAAGGTGGTATTCAGCCGGTAAAAGCCATTATTTTCGACGAGTATGATCGTGCGGCACCGCAAGGATTAGGCGATGTAAAAGCTGCTGGTAACTACGCCGCCTCTCTCTATGCACATGAAAAAGCGCACGCGTTGGGTTATCCTGTCGAACTTTATCTTGATGCGAAGAGCCACACCTATGTTGAAGAATTTGCCACCTCCAACTTTTTGGGTTTCAAAAAAGATGGAACGTTCGTCACGGTGAAATCCAATTCCGTATTACCTTCCGTCACCAATCTGTCGCTCCAACAGCTTGCCGCCGATATGGGGCATAAAGTTGAAGTTCGTCAAGTCCCCTACGCTGAACTGCGTGATTTTGCTGAAATTGGCGCATGTGGTACAGCCGTGGTGGTCACGCCCGTTTCTGAAATTCATCGTGGTGATGATGTAATTGAAATTGGCAGCAAGACAGAGTGTGGACCTTTCTTGTATCAGCTTCACGAAGCGATGCAGGACATCCAATTCGGACGCGTCAAAGATACGCACGGTTGGTGTCATCTCATTGCTTGATTCATTATCAGGAAAGACATCGACCTTTTGAAGGCATTGTCTTTCCTGAATCTCGGCCTCTCAAGGCAACTCTCCCTTTAACAAGGACACGTTTATGCAAACTTCCTCCACCTCCATGAGCCGTAGTGGCGCACAGTGCGTCGTTGATGGACTGATTAACAACGGTTGCGAAATTCTTTTCGGATATCCCGGCGGTTGCGTCATTGATATTTTTGACAAACTTTATGCCTCCCCGATTCAAGTCGTGTTGCCTCGTCATGAACAAGGTGGCATTCATATGGCGGATGGATACGCCCGTGCAACGGGAAAAGTAGGATGCGCATTGGTAACTTCGGGCCCCGGCGCAACGAATGCCGTCACCGGATTGGCAACTGCAATGATGGACGGAGTTCCATTGGTCGTCATCACCGGACAGGTCTCAATGGGGCTCATCGGCACCGATGCTTTCCAAGAAGCTGATACGACGGGCATTACCCGTAGTGTCACAAAGCACAACTTCCTCGTGCGTTCGATTGACAGCCTTCCGCGAACCATTGCCGAAGCTTTCTTCATCGCGTCAACCGGAAAGCCCGGTCCTGTACTTATTGATATCCCCAAAGATATCCAGCAACAATTAACGACACAACCCGATGTGCAGGATGTCGCCATTCGCGCCTATCATCCGACGATTCTCCCTTCGCCCGAACAAGTCGAACGTCTTGCCGATGCGATTAACAAATCGCACCGTCCCGTGTTGTACGTAGGTGGCGGAGCAATTTCATCCAACAGTTGTGCCCTCTTGCGTTCATTGGCAGAGACATACGATATTCCTGTATGTACGACACTGATGGGTCTTGGTGCTTTCCCTGAAACTTCACCTCTTTCATTGTGGATGGTCGGAATGCACGGTAGTCTTGCGGCGAATAATGCCATTCAGCAAGCTGACTTGGTCATTGCCGCCGGAGCGCGATTTGACGATCGTGTGACCGGACGTATCTCCGACTTTGCCCGCGCGGCGCAAGTGGCACATATTGATGTCGATGCCTCTGCAATTGGCAAAAACATCCGTGCGGATATTCCGGTATGCGGTGATTTGCATCAAACGCTTGAACAGTTACTCCCCTTGATGCGCAAGGCGGATCGTTCCGATTGGATCAAACAGATTGCCAAATGGCGAGAAGCGAAAGCCGCCACGTACTTCCCGCGAAAAGATGGAAAGCTGCAAGCGCAAGCCGTTATTGAAGCCATTGATCGTATCTCGAAAGGAATGGCAACGATCGTAACCGATGTCGGACAGAACCAAATGTGGGCGGCGCAATTTTATCGCCACACGCGTCCGCGCGGATTCTTGACTTCGGGAGGACTGGGAACGATGGGCTTCGGGCTTCCCGGTGCCATTGGTGCGCAATTTGGCCGCCCTGATGCAATTGTCGTGTCGGTCAATGGTGACGGCGGCATTCAAATGAACATTCAGGAACTCGTCGTTGCCGTTGAGCATCACCTTCCTTTGAACATCATCATTCTTAACAACTCGCGTTTAGGGATGGTTCGTCAATGGCAGGAACTCTTTTACGGTGGACGTTACTCCGCAACGATTCTTTCGCAAAACAATCGTCCCGAGAATGAACACATTCGTGCCACCGAAGAGTCCACCTATCTTCCGGACTTCATCAAAGTCGCCGAAGCCTATGGGGCGAAAGCCGTACGGGTTAAAACGCTCGCTGAAACAGAAGCCGCTTTCACTCAAGCTTTTTCCAGTTCGGATCCGTGGGTCATTGAATGTATCGTTGCCGAAGATGAAAACGTCCTGCCGATGGTCGCTCCCGGAGCCGCCCTCTCTGACATGATCTTCGCGAGCCAGAATTAAAGGAACGTTCGCCATGCAAAAGCACATTCTTAACGTATTAGTCGAGAACCGCCCCGGCGTTCTCGCGCGAATTGTCGGGCTGATTTCCGGACGTGGCTACAACATTGAAACGCTAAATGTCGGCCCCACCAATGATGCCTCTATTTCTAAAATGACGATCGTCATTCCCGGCGATCAAAATGTCATTGATCAAGTCGTTGCGCAACTCGCAAAGCAGATTAACGTTTTCCGCGTTGATAATGTCACTGCCAAATCTCATATTGACCGCGAAGCACTTTTAATCAAAGTGAGTACACGCGCCACAGGCCGTGCGCCTGTCATTGAGGTCGCAATGCTCTTTGGGGCGAAGGTTCTTGGCGTTCACCCCGATTCGTTGACAATTCAAATGCTCGGTTCGCAAATGCAAGTTGAGCAATTTCTCACGTTGATGCACCCCTTTGATGTGTTAGATCTTTCGCGTTCGGGTGCCATTGCGATGATGCAAGAGTAATCTTTTATCCCTCTCCGGAGTTCACTCATGCAAAAATTCGCGGTCTTAGGTCATCCCATTAACCACAGTTTTTCGCCCGTCATGCATCAGGCGAGTTTCCGCAGTATTGGGTTTGAAGGGACGTATGAACGCCGCGATGTACCGCCCGAGACTTTACAGGACGCGCTTAACGCCTTGGCTGATGAAGGGTTCACCGGTGTCAATCTCACCATTCCCCACAAGCAGCTTGCGCTCCCGATGATGGATACATTGACGCCCGAAGCGCAACGCCTTGGCGCAGTGAATACCGTTTTATTCAAGGACGGGAAAATGTCGGGGCACAATACCGACGCGCCGGGATTTCTTGCCGCCGCACAAGCCGAATTAGGATTTCAACCGCACGGTGCGCACGTTGCAGTCATTGGATGTGGAGGCGCAGGACGTGCCATTGCCATTACACTGGCGTACAGTGGGATTGCCGAAATGAATCTCATTGATATCGACACGGACAAAGTCGCGCAAGTTACGCAAGAAATTGCGAAAGCTCACATTCCATGTCATCGTATTTCTACCGAAGAACTTTCCACCGTGGATTTCATCGCTCAATGTTCGCCCAGTGGGCTCGCCGTGTTTCCCGGTCCGGCAGCTCTACGGAGCAATTTTCGCGCGGAGCAAATGTTGTACGACATTGTGATTTCTCCCACCTGCCTTGTCACGCCCACAATGGTGGAAGCACGTGCCGCAGGCGTAACGTGTTGCAACGGCACTTCTATGCTCGTGGAACAAGGTGCGCTTTCATTTGAATTTTGGACGGGATTACAGCCCGACCGCATCGCCATGCGCCATGCCGTCGATGAAGGATTGAAAACTCATGAATGAGTGGTTGATGGTACTCCCCGAAGATGAAGCCACCTTTTGGGCGCGTGTCGCATTGGCATTTGTTTTTTGTTTCGGTGCAATCATTGGTAGTTTCCTGAACGTTTGTATCTATCGCATTCCATTAGACCAGTCGGTGAGCGTTCCGCGATCCCATTGTTTTGGATGCGGGAAAACAATCCCGTGGTATTTTAATATTCCTCTTCTTTCGTGGTTTATGCTACGTGGAAAATGCGCCTACTGTAAGTCTCCGATTAGTTTTCGTTATCCCGCAGTTGAAGCACTGACCGCATTACTTTTCCTTCTCGTTTTTCAAATGTGGGGCAATCCCACTCTGTTTGGGCTTGTAAAACTTCAAGAACCGCTCCTTATCCCCATTTACTGGTTGTTTGTTGCCTCCGTAATTGTCGATGCGTTTATTGATTTAGACCATGGCATTCTGCTCGACCGCATCGCCTATGGCGGTACATTCCTCGCACTCGTGATGAGTGCACTCTTTCCGGAAATACACGGGCAAGCCGTTTGGACACAAGGTCTCCTCCAATCGGGGATTGGAATTGCGGTTGGATTCGGTGGGCTTTTTGCCATTGCATGGCTCGGTGAACTTGTCTTTCGAAAAGAAGCCATGGGCTTCGGCGATGTAAAGTGGATGGCGCTTTTTGGCGCACTCTTCGGTTGGAATGGTTGTCTCGCGATTCTAATTGTCGCCTCACTCTTAGGCGCATTGGTCGGAATTGTTCTCATGCTCTCACGTCGAGCACAAATGACGTCTGCCATTCCGTTCGGTCCCTACCTCGGCGCAGGCGCACTCCTGTGGCTCTTTTGGGGTACACGAATGTGGGACTGGTATATCGCTCTTCTCATGCCCGCGCAATAATATTCGCACACATCGGCGCCCGCCAAGGAATCTCATTCATGGACACGCTTTTACTTGAAGGTCTCCGCGTACAATGTATCATCGGAGACTTACCGAATGAACGTATCATTCCACAGGAAATCCGGTTGGATTTGGAACTCGGTACCGATACCCGCTCGGCGGCACGAAGTGATCGCTTGATTGACACCGTCAACTATGTAGCGGTAGTTGATGCCGTACGCGCGGCGTTGGTCGGCGGACGTTGTAATATGATTGAACGTGCAGCGCAGTTAGCCGTAGACGCCTGCTTCGCGGTGGATGTACGCATTGTTCACGTCGGTGTCACCTTGCACAAACCGCATGCGCTTGCCGATGTCTGTGCCGGAATACGAATTTCTCGCGAAAGGAATGTCTAATGAATTCCCCAACGATCGCTTTTGTATTGTGTGCGGGACGTGGTGAACGGTTGCGCCCCATGACATTGGGAACGCCAAAACCGCTTATGCCCATTTGGAATCGCCCCCTACTCGCACATACGCTGGAACAACTCGCATCTTGGGGAGTAAAAGATGTTTACCTCAATACGCATTGGCTCCCTGAAGCGTTACAAGCTTTTATCGCCAACTACAACGGTTCGCTGACCCTTCATGAATTGCAGGAACCGACACTTTTAGGAACAGGCGGCGCACTCCGTAATTTAGCACCTCATCTCCAACAGTCCGCTTTTTGGATGATAAATGGAGACATTGCCTTTGACCTGAATCCCGAGCCGCTCAAAGAAGGATTTGTTCAGTCCGGAAACTTTGCCGCCACGTGGGTCGATGCAAAGCGCGGTCCACGAACCGTTGAGATGGATTATGCGGGACGTATCACCAATTACGCCTCTCCCACCGCAGGCGTAGAGCATACTTACACTTTCTGCGGCGTCAGCCTGCTAAGCCCCAACGTACTCCACTACCTGCCCAAAGAGAAAGCGATCTGCTCGTTAATTGACGCTTTTAATGCCGCCCTCTTCGATGGACATTGCGTGCAGGGCGTTTGCCCGACCGCTGAAACTTATTGGAATGATGCTGGAACACTTGCCCGTTATTTACAAGTTCATCGCGATGCACAAAAACTTCCTTCGCTCGCGCGCTACAGAACCGATGCAGCTACGGTTCCCTCTCAAGGCGTTGCCGATGCTCTCGCCGCGTTAAAATGGAAGATTGCCGACACCATTTTGATTCCACTCGGAACACGTGGCAGTCAACGCACCTTTTGGCGACTCGTGTCACCACGCCGAAGTGTCATTGCCATTCTCTATGAGACACAAGGACGCACGGAGAATGGAGCCTACGCAGCGGCGGCAAAAAGTCTCTTGAAAGCAGCCGTTCCTGTTCCAAAAGTCCTCATCGATCTTCCACAGAAACAGCTCCTCATTCTCGAAGATCTCGGAGACAACACGCTTGATACGCTTCCCGTCGAAATGAACCCCTGCACGTGCGAACACGCCCACGACGCGGTCAGCGCACACGATCACCCTCGCCTCCCTGCCCTTGCAAAGACAATGGAACTCCTTGCAAAGTTTCACGGGGCGACGGTAAACGTACCGCTGGAGCCGCCCTTTGACGCAACGCTGATGACATGGGAACATCACTTATATGAACAGTACGTTGCACCGTTCCCCGAAGCTGCACGCACCGAACTTGCCACCCTCCAACGCGTCCTTCTCAACGAACCGTCTGTCTTAATGCACCGCGATTTCCAAAGCTCCAATATTCTCGTCTCCAAAGGATTGCCTTTCGTGATTGATTTTCAGGGAATGCGTCGCGGCCCCGCACTCTACGACCTCGCCAGTTTCCTCTATGACCCCTACGTCACATGGGCGCAGGAACTTCAAGAAGAAGCCATTACCGCCTATGCGCACGCCTCTGGTCGTGATGAGGCGACCTTGCGGGAAGTCCTTCCCTTTGCCGGCGTACAGAGGCTCATTCAGGCGATTGGAGCCTATCATCGATTAGCATCCGTCGGGCAAACGCGCTTCTTGGCGTATGTTCCTATCGCCCGTAAGCGTGCCGTCGCACTAGCACAACTTGCCCAGCTTCCCAATCTTGCCCAAGCACTTGCTTAAAGGAGTTTAATGTTCTCTCTCTTTCTCGCGCTCCGCTACCTCAAACCTAAACGCGGTGTAGCCTCTGTCGTTACCATTCTGTCCGTTTTAGGCGTCACCATCGGCGTCGCCATTGTGATTATTGTCCGCGCCGTCTTTACGGGATTTGGTGATACGTGGCAAGAAAAGATTCTCTCGTTCAAACCGCATATCGTCATGCGTTCTGCCTATCGTGGCACCCTCACAGACGTAGATGCACTCTGCTCGCAAATCGATAAAATCCGCGGTGTAAAAGCCTGTTCGCCAAGCATTGAAACACGTGTACTCGTGGAATATGACAAGCGGATTCTTGCCCCCGTCCTCCTCGGCATCGATGCCAACCGTATTCAGAAACTCATTCCCTTAGAAATGTGGAATGGTCGCTTTGATCTGTCAAGCGAAGGTATCGTCATTGGCGTGGATATGTCCAGTCAGCTCGGCGTCGGCGTCGGCGATGAACTGTTGGTCTATTCTCCGATGAACCTCATCAAGAAAGATGAAATCTATTTTCCGGAACGACTCATCGTGCGCGGTATTTATAGTACAGGACAAGCGGATTATGACAGCAACTTCGTCTTTGTCTCACTTCCCGTCGCACGTGATTTAGCTGGCGTTCCAAGCGGAGCCAATAGTATCAGTCTACGCGTAGAAGACCCGCAAGGATTGCGCCCGGGCGAAGGCATTGTAGCGCAAACGCAAACAATCGCCGATCAACTCTTAGGCAAAGGACGCGTTCGAGTCAGTACATGGCAATCGTTAGACAGTATGCTGTTCAATGCTGTCGCCACGGAAAAAAATATGATGATGCTCCTCCTTATGTTCATCAGCGTCGTTGCCATTTTCTGCGTCATCAATACAATCATCGTGATTACCGTACAAAAGACCGATGAAATTGGCTTACTCAAATCGTTAGGCTTCTCCACACGTCAACTCACAATGACCTTTGTTTTTTACGGATGGGTTCAATGTTTACTCGGAACCTCACTCGGAATCGGATTAGCCTTCCTCGTCTTGCACAACTTGCAAAACCTTGTCAACTTCATGGGGAAACTTGGATTTGACGTTTTCCCGAAAGCCGTCTATGGGCTTTCGGAACTTCCTTGGCGCGTTCAATCATGGGAAGTCTTTCAAGTCGCCGGTATGGTTGTCCTCTTCTGTGCATTAGCATCGTTGCTTCCCTCTTGGCGAGCCTCTGCACTTGATCCCGTTGAAGCCCTTCGCAAGGAATAATGACCATGCTCGAAGCCTCTCATCTTTATAAGTCCTATCGCCTTTACGGGAAGAACCTCGATATCTTACGAGGAGCCTCGTTCTCCGTTCAGACAGGGGAGTCCCTCGCCATTGTCGGACGAAGTGGTGCCGGTAAATCAACGCTCTTGCACGTTCTCGGCGGGCTTGATCGCCCTAACGAGGGAACTGTCCTGATTGATGGCATCAGTCTCTACGAACTTTCTGCACGAAAACGAACACGCCTGAGAGCCTCGAAAATAGGCTTTGTCTTTCAAGCCTATCATTTACTGCCCGAGATGGACATTACCGAAAATGTGATGCTCCCTGCCATGGCACTCGGAATCCGTTCACGTCGTGAAATGCGAATGCACGCCGAAGCCTTATTGGAACGCGTCGGATTATCCGAACGCCTTCGTCACACGCCACTGGAACTTTCAGGAGGCGAACAGCAACGTGCCGCAATTGCCCGTGCGCTTATGAATGACCCACCGTTAATTCTCGCAGATGAGCCAACCGGGAACCTTGACGCTCGCACAGGAACGCAAGTTTTAGATCTGCTCTTTGCCCTTGCGCAAGAACGTGGCACCATTTTAGCCATGGTCACACATAATCCGGAAACGGCAGCTCGTTGCACCCACACCCGCACCCTTGAAGACGGAAAACTTCTCTAGTCCTTCCCCACTCAAAAGATTCAGAGAAATTAAAAACGCCAGCGATATTCCAGATTACCTTTCAGCTTAAAATCATATTGATACATCACTATCAGTTTATGATATACTAAAAAAGTTTTACGGGGAGTAGCGCAGCCTGGTAGCGCGTTTGCCTTGGGCGCAAAAAGTCGCGGGTTCAAATCTCGCCTCCCCGACCATTTTATCTATCTCAACGCCAACAGCTCATGTTGGCGTTTTTGTTTTAAGAAAATCCTCACCATGCGCTACCGCGTCAGCGAGGGACGCTCCGAGGCGCGGTTCGACGCCGAATTCGAACAGGACTTGGTCGAATCGTCCGGCATCTTCGCCAAGGTGCTGATAATGTGCGAACTCGATACATTTAACTCGTGCCTGACCTACACATAAGAGGACAGCTACAAAATTTGGTTCACGCTTCATCTGAACTACCGCACTTCAATGACGGCTCGAACTGCATGGGG
>JAVVWU010000014.1:0-37335 GCA_036651955.1 Kiritimatiellia bacterium | reverse complement strand
GTGTCATAGTTGAAAATTGCGCCACCGCTTATCGCACTATTACTGTTAAATCTGACGTTGGTAATGTCTGCTATGGAGCCGCTATTAACGGTTACGGCACTGTTATTAAAGTTTTTGAGCAGTAGATCTTTGAGCGTCAGCTTCGTCCCGTTACCACTGATGACAAAGCCGTCGTACCACACTGCCGTGCCACCGTTAATCGCTTTCGTTGCCTCTTTACCGGTCAGCGTAAGATCTTTCTTTACTTCCGTGAGCTTGGCAGTTGCTGTGACATCGGCATCAAGGCGGAGATTGGCGCCGCCGGAACTGCTACTATTGTTCACGTTAATTGCGCTTTGCAGTTCGCCAAAGCCTGTTATGGAAGTCTGCGCTCCTGCTTGTGTCGCGAGTGCGAGGAGCGTAGTAGCAACGATCAAGTTCAGTTTCATAGCGATCTTCCATCCATACGTATGGAGCTCTTCCGTAATGAGTACGTACGAATCAAGAGTAAATGCGTACGCGCTATTCATTTCCTGCTTGCAGTGCCGCTTACGAAGCACCGCTTTAGAGCCTCTATCTGCTAAAGCGCTTAGCGCCTTTGCCGTATTCGTAGAGTGACTCCCCGCTTCGTCTCATTTCGAAGTCAGCGATATAGTAAACGACTTGCAAAAGAAATGCAATTTTTAGTTAGGTATATATTCACGGCAGTCAAAGAGCAGCGTCAAACTGCCTCTGCGCGCAGTCTTTCTGCCACAGATGGCGCACTTGGCACGGTCGGTGGCACACTGTGCCAAGTGCGCCTTGCGCTCTGCATAAGTCCTTATCAAATTCTGAAAGAAACTATCACTTATGCAAAGTGGCACGGTCGGTGGCACGGTGAGGTGTGAACGAGACTCAGTGAGGCGCGACCTCTACCTCACTGAGTCTGACGCTCTACCTCAGTGAGGTAGGAACCGTACCTCACTGAGGTGCGCACGCTGACCTTTTGCAATATCTCTTGAAATTTGTATGGCGTATGCCTAAAGCACGAAGTCTGAGGCAGATAGGGCGGTCGGCTCCTCGCCCTTGAGCCGGAACTTACGACAAGCTGACGCTGTTCCAAATTACAGCGCTCTAAATCCTGCATAAGTCACTTTGGCACACTCGCGCGCTTTCGCTCAGAAGTCGTGCCATTTCGGGCGGTCTCTTTCTCAAAGGTGCTCTCTTAAAGTAGGACTTCTTAGGTCGTGTCACTCTCTTTCAAGGTCGGCTCTCTATCGTAGGGTAGGCATCAATACGTTCGTCATTTGCCGGCGCGCGGAAGATCTTTTTTGCTCTTTTGGTGGGCATTGCGAGTGTCGATGGGATTTGGTACGATGTGTCGGTTTTGGACATTTATTTTCACCCTCAGGAAAGGTCGTGCACTTATGCAACGTTCAGATATTAAAAAGGTGTTAATCATTGGTTCTGGCCCGATTGTGATTGGGCAGGCGTGTGAGTTCGATTATTCCGGAACGCAGGCGTGTAAAGCGTTGCGTTCGCTCGGCTATCAAATCGTATTGGTGAACTCGAACCCGGCAACGATTATGACGGATCCGTCGATGGCGGATGCGACCTATATTGAACCGTTGAATCTGGAACGTTTAGAGCAGATTATCGCGAAGGAACGTCCCGATGCGTTGCTGCCGAATTTGGGCGGTCAAACGGGGCTTAATATGTCTTCGGCTTTGGCAAAGGCAGGCATTCTCGACAAGTACAATGTGATGGTGATTGGTGTCAATCTGAAGGCGATTGAGCGTGGCGAGGATCGTGAGATTTTCAAGCGCACGATGCAGGAGCTTGGGATTGATACGCCGCGTTCGGGAATCGCGAATACGATGGAAGAGGCGGAGACGATCGCGAAAGATTTGGGCTTCCCATTGGTGGTGCGTCCGGCGTATACGATGGGTGGCGCCGGTGGCGGATTTGTTTATAATGCGGAGGAGTTGCAGACGATTGCGCGCCGCGGGCTTGATTTGTCGATGACGCATCAAATTTTGGTGGAGGAGTCGATCAAGGGCTGGGAAGAGCTTGAGATTGAAGTCGTGCGTGATGCGAAGAACCAAATGGTGTGCGTGTGCACGATTGAAAATATTGATCCGGTCGGCGTGCATACGGGCGATTCTTTCTGTGCGGCGCCGATGTTGACGATTGCACCGGAGCTGATGAAGCGGCTGGAGCAGATTGCTTTCACGATTGTTGAGACGATTGGCATTATCGGTGGAACGAATGTGCAGTTTGCGCACGATCCGGTTTCGGGGCGTGTGGTGATTATTGAAATCAATCCGCGGACGTCGCGTTCGTCGGCGTTGGCGTCGAAGGCGACAGGATTCCCGATCGCTCTGGTGTCGGCGAAGCTGGCGGCAGGAATGACGCTGGATGAGCTTCCGTATTGGCGTGAAGGAACATTGGAAAAGTACACGCCGTCGGGCGATTATATCGTGCTGAAGTTTGCACGGTGGGCGTTTGAGAAGTTCCGCGCGGTGGAGGATAAGCTCGGTACGCAGATGAAGGCGGTCGGCGAAGTGATGTCGATCGGCAAGACGTATAAAGAGGCGTTGCAGAAGGCGATCCGCGGTCTTGAGAAGGGACGTTATGGACTGGGCTTTGCGAATAACTTCAACAGTTTGCCTTTGAAGGAGCTGGTGGACCGTTTGCGGACGCCGTCGAGCGAGACGCACTTCATCATGTATGAGGCGTTGCGTAAGGGGGCAACGGATGCGCAGATTTTCGAGGCGTGTGCGGTGAAGGCGTATTTCGTTCAGCAGATGCGCGAACTGGTGGAGCTGGAAGAGAAGATTTTGGAATACAAAGGTGCGCTTCCGCCGAAGGAACTGCTGATTCAAGCGAAGAAGGACGGTTTCTCTGATCGTTATCTCGCGAAGTTATTGGCGATTCGCGAGAAGGCGATTCGTGAAGCGCGCGATCAGATCGGGATTCAAGAGGGATGGCATGCGGTGGCGGTGAGTGGCGTCGAGAATAAGGAATATTATTATTCTACGTACAATGCGCCGGACGCTTTGGCATTCGATCATAATCCGAAGAAGGTCATGATTTTGGGCGGTGGTCCGAACCGTATCGGTCAAGGAATTGAATTTGACTATTGCTGCTGTCATGCGGCGTTCACGCTCCGTGAAATGGGCTATGAAACGGTGATGGTCAACTGCAATCCGGAAACGGTTTCGACCGATTATGATACGTCGGATCGTCTCTACTTTGAACCGGTGACGGTGGAAGATGTCTTGCAGATTTATCGCAAGGAAAAGCCGTTGGGCATTATTGTTCAATTCGGCGGTCAAACGCCGCTGAACATTGCGCGCGAATTGAGTGATGCCGGCTGTAAGATTTTGGGGACGAGCATTGATTCTATCGATATCGCAGAAGATCGTGATTTGTTCCGTCATATGATGGCGAAGCTGGAGATTCCGATGCCGGAGTCGGGGATGGCGATCAATATTGATGAAGCGCTGGTGGTGGCGCAGGAAATCGGCTTCCCGCTGATGATTCGTCCGAGTTTCGTTTTGGGCGGACGTGGGATGGAAGTGATTTATGATGTGGCGATGCTGCGTGAATATGTCGATAAAGCGGTCGGCGTTTCGGAAGATCGTCCGTTGCTTCTGGATCGTTTCCTCCAGCATGCGCTTGAATGTGAAGCGGATGCGGTCAGCGATGGCGAAAATGTCTTTATTCCGGCGGTGATGGAGCATGTCGAGCTTGCCGGCGTTCATTCGGGCGATTCGGCGTGCATTCTTCCTTCGGCGAATATTCCTGCCGATTGCCTTGCCACAATTCATGACTATACGCAGAAGATTGCCAAAGCCTTGAAGGTGTGCGGATTGATGAATATGCAGTATGCCATTGAGAAGGGCAAAGTCTACGTGATTGAAGCCAATCCGCGTGCTTCCCGTACGGTGCCGCTCGTATCAAAGGTTTGTGCGATTCAAATGGCACCGGCGGCGACGCGCATTATGCTGGGCGAGCCGATGGCAAAGGTCGGGCTTCAGCATCGTGAGATTCCTTATTATGGCGCGAAGGAAGCGGTGTTCCCCTTCGATAAGTTCCCGGAAGTGGATCCGGTCTTGGGACCGGAAATGCGTTCGACGGGCGAAGTCTTGGGCTTGGCGCGGACGTATGGGCTTGCTTTCTGCAAGAGCCAAGAGGGGGCGAATGCGGCACTGCCTGATAAGGGGGCGGTGTTGGCGTCGTTCTCGGTCAAGAATGAGGAGTCGGCGGAAACGTTGAAGGCGTTTGCGGATCTCGGCTTTACGCTCTATGCGACGCCGGGTACCAAGCGCTTCCTTGATGCGGCAGGCATTGCGAGCGAGTCGGTGGCGAAGATTGGCAAAGGTCGTCCGAATGTGCTTGATTTGATTGTGAACGGTCAAGTGCAGCTGATTCTCAATACGCCGAGTCCGCGTCGTGATGCGTTGGCAGATGGTGCTTCTATCCGCAAGGCGGCGTTGAAGTATCATGTCCCGTATATGACGACGTTGGCGGCGGCGGAGATGTCGATTAAAGGCATTGCCGCGATGCGCGAAGAGGGAAAAGGCGAGGTCGAATCGATTCAGGAATATCACGCGAGTATTCGCTAATCGTTGTATTGCCTTCTTTGAAAAGCTCCAGCAGGCGCTGCTGGAGCTTTTTGTTTTGTGCGTACTGCTAACGAAGAACTAACAAAAGAAGAGCGTTTATCTTGTATTTCGACCGTGAAATGTGATACCTTAGAAGAGATTTTCCGGTATTGGCGTAAGTCTCAAAAGAGTGAGGTCAAAGATGTTACAACAAGGTTTAGTGCTTTTGATTGCAGGAATGGGCATTGCGATTTCATTTCTGCTGTTTTTGGCCATTGTGATGGTCGGTCTCGGTAAGATTATTCCTTACATTAACGTTCTTCCCGATCCCACGCGTAAAGTTCCTCAAAAGCCTGCTGCTGCAGCCTCCGAGGATGAGTCGGTGGCGGTTGCCATTGCGATTGCGCAGTTCCGTAAATAGTTCTAAGAGTTCTCCACCCCATAAAGTCAAAGAGGTCAGACGATGAGCAAGAAAGTCAAATTCATGTGTACCGCATTCCGTGATGGATTCCAATCCGTTTACGGTGCGCGCGTTCTTTCCAAGGATTTCATGCCGGCAGTGAAAGTTGCCTATGATGCTGGTATTCGTTGGTTTGAGGCTGGTGGCGGTGCACGTTTCCAGAGCTGCTACTTTTATTGCCAGGAAGATGCGTTTGATGTCATGGATCTTTTCCGCAAGACGTGCCCTGAAGCCGATTTGCAGACATTGTCCCGTGGCGTGAATGTCGTCGGTCTTGACAGCCAGTCGTCGGACATTATCAAGCTTCATGCGCAGATGTTCAAGAAGCATGGCATGACGACGATTCGCAACTTTGACGCGCTGAATGATGTCAATAATTTGAAGTGGTCGGGGCAGTGCATTCACGATGCAGGGCTTCAGCACGAAGTCGTTGTCACGATGATGGGGCTTCCTCCCGGCGTGGATAATCGCGGTGCGCATACGCCTGAATTTTATGCGGAGCGTATCAAGGGCATTTTGAAGGCGGGGATTCCTTTTAATCGCGTCTGCTTCAAAGACGCCTCCGGCACGACGACGCCGCGCACCGTTTATGATGCGGTCAAGTTGGCGCGCAAGCTGTTGCCCGGAGACACACACATTCAGTTTCACTCGCACGAGACGGCGGGTAACGGGTTGACCTGTTACCTCGCGGCACTTGAAGCGGGTGCTGATGGTGTCGATCTTTCGATGGCACCGGTGTCCGGTGGCACCTGCCAGCCCGATATCATCACGATGTGGCACGCATTGCGCGGGTCTGAATTTGATTTGGATGTCGATATTGATAAGATTCGCGATGCCGAAGAATTTTTCAAGGACGCGATGAAAGATTATTTCCTGCCGCCGGAAGCGATGAATTCCAATCCGGTAATTATTTGGTCGCCGATGCCCGGTGGTGCTTTGACTGCCAATACGCAGATGCTTCGTGATAATGGTTTGATGGGCAAATACGATCAGATGATTGCAGAAATGTATGATTCGGTTCGTTGCGGTGGTTTCGGTACTTCGGTAACGCCGGTTTCCCAATTCTATTTCCAGCAGGCGTTTAACAACGTGATGTTCGGCAAGTGGAAAAAGATTGCTCCCGGTTACGGCAAGATGGTGCTGGGCTACTTTGGCAAGACGCCGGTTTCGCCTGATGCGGAAGTTGTCAAGATTGCTTCTGAACAGCTGAAGCTTGAGCCGACGACCAAAACCGTTGTCGAGATTAACGATGCCGATCCGAAGAAAGGCGTGAAAGCTGCCGAAAAGATGTTGACGGATGCCGGCTTGCCGATTACCGACGAGAATACGTTCATCGCCGCCTCTTGTTTGGAAAAGGGCGTTGCTTATCTCAAAGATCCGAAGAGCGTGCCTTTGGGCATTCGTCTCAAAGAGAAAGCGGCTCCGGCAAAGGCGTCTGCCTCGGAAGCGTGCACGGTGACGCTCAATGGTAAAGCGTTCGGCGTTTCTTTGAAAGAAGGCAAGGCTGTTGTCAATGGCAAGACGTACGATTACAGCGTCGCCGACGGTCTTTCGGCACCGACGGCACCTGCCGCCGGTAGCACCACTGGTGAAGCGGTGGCGGCACCGGTTCCGGGGCTGATTCTGCGTCTTATCGCAACGCCGGGGCAAAGTCTTAAAGCGGGCGAAGAAATCCTTATCATGGAAGCCATGAAGATGGAATTGCCGATTAAAGCGCCTAAAGATGGTGTTTTGGGCTCTATCACGGTGAGTAACGGTGATAAAGTTAACGCGGGTGACACGCTCGCCACGATGTAAGATTGCCTCTCCCAAAGGAGTTCATCATATGCTGAAGTCTATTGCCTTGATTCTAGCCCTCACGGGAAGCCTCTGCGCCTTTGCGCAGAGTGCGACGCCGGTTGCTGCTAAAATCGTTACGTCTCAAACTGCGCCTGTCGCCGCTGCTGCCGATCCAGCAACGGGGGCGGATAAGTTCGGTGGAATTGAATCGATGGTTCAGCTTGTGAAGTTGCGCCGTCAAATTCTTCAAAAGAACGATGCGGCGTTTGCGGACAAAACCAATAATACAGACGTTCGTTTTCACGGTTCCTATCTTCACATCACGCGCGGGCATATGACGACCGATGCGACGCCGGGCGCGGTGAAGGCAGAGTATGAAGAGCAGAACTATTACGTTAATCCCAAGACGAATCAACGTCAGTTGCGCTTTCCCGACCTCGAAGGCGTTCAGCTCGACCTTCCGACGGTGACCGGTACCATTCACTCGCATCAAGTGGGCGATTGGCGCTTGACCCGTGACCGTATCAAAGGCATTTGGGATTCGACCGGTATTATGGGCTTTACGGTGAAGACGCAGCCACCGCCACCAGCGGTAGTCGAAGCGTTGCCATCCAGTCATCCTGAGACGGCGCTACCTTTCGGTATCAGCCAGCTCATCATGATTTTCATTTGCCTTGGCTTAGTCTATTTGGCGATTGTGAAAGAATTTGAGCCGCTCTTGCTGTTGCCGATTGGCTTCGGCGGACTTTTGGCAAACATTCCGTACGCCGGTCTTACGGCGGCGCCTTTGCTGGATACGATGGGACAAGTCGTTGAACCGGGCGGATTCCTCTACTATACGTTCCAAATGGGCGTGAGCAGCGGGCTGTTTCCCATTCTGATTTTCATGGGTGTCGGTGCGATGACCGACTTCGGACCGTTGATTGCCAATCCGCGTACGGCACTTCTTGGTGCGGCGGCGCAGCTGGGTATTTTCACGGCACTCATCGGAGCGCTTGTGTTGACGCTCTCCTTTGACAGCATCAACTTCTTCATCACCGATGCCGCTTCGATTGGTATTATCGGCGGTGCTGACGGTCCGACTGCGATTTGGTTGACAACGAAACTTTCGCCTGACCTGCTCGGTGCGATTGCCGTTGCCGCCTATTCTTATATGGCGCTGGTGCCAGTGATTCAGCCACCGATTATGAAGTGGTGCACGACACCGGCAGAACGCCTCATCAAGATGAAACAGCTTCGTCCCGTTTCCAAAATGGAAAAAGTTTGTTTCCCCGTGTGCGTGCTCTTAATCTGCGCTGCGTTTCTTCCCTCTGCGGCACCGCTCATCGGTTCGCTGATGTTGGGGAACTTGGCACGTGAGAGTGGCGTGGTGGAGCGTATTGCCGATACGATGGCAAACAGTCTTTGCAATATTGTCACGATTCTTCTTGGGCTTTCGGTCGGCTCCAAGCTGGCAGCGGAGAAGTTTCTTAACTTTGAAACGTTGGGCATTTTGGGACTGGGCATTATCGCGTTTGGCGTCGGTACGGCAGGTGGCGTATGGATGGCGAAGCTGATGAACCTTTTCTGCAAAGAAAAGATCAATCCATTGATTGGTTCGGCAGGCGTTTCGGCTGTTCCGATGGCGGCACGTGTCTCTAACAAGGTTGGGCTTGAATACGATTCGACCAACTTCCTGCTGATGCACGCGATGGGACCGAATGTCTCCGGCGTGATTGGCTCTGCAGTGGTGGCGGGCGTACTCTATTTCTGCTGCCGCTAATTGAGGCTCTGCCTTTCGAGGTAGAAGCGTCCTTGCTCGATCGGGCAAGGACGCTTCTTTGTGTCGTGCGACTTGTGCTACGGCAGTAGAGGCATTAGCGTCATCGTGTGCTGTAGCGCATAGAGCGTGCGCTTTCGTTCGTCGTGGACGTATCTCTGCGTGTGTACTGTGCGTGCGCCTTCGCGTGTTGTGTCTGTCTTGTTTGTGTGCAGCGTGTGCGCGACATTAGCGCCCGCCGTCGTCGGTGAGTATCGTGCAGTAGAGGCGCACAGTACACGCCGTTTGTGGCGAGAGCAAAAGAAAGGCGGTCTCGAATTCGAGACCGCCTTACAGAAGGCACTGAAGTGCGCGGTGCTTACGCTTCGTCAGAAGGCGGCGGCACGTTTTCGGATCCGTCATTGTCTTCGGGCGGCTGTTCCGCTGAAGGACGGTAAGGATCGGTCGCACGGTATTTAGCGCGGCATTCAGAGCAATAGAAGAAGTCCTTATCCCATGTCGTCTCTTCTTCTTTGCCACAATTTCCGCAGGTGCGGACGCGTTTGGAGCGTTTGGCGCGGCATTCGGTGCAGTAAAATTCTTCTCCTGCCCATGTGGTTTCTTCTTCTTTACCGCAATTCATGCAGACGCGCTTTTGCATATCGCGTTGAAGGCGAAATTCCAAGGCGTGTTCATCCATGTAAATGTGGGGGAAGTCAAAGCATCCGGGAGCAGAAAGGAGTGTTTTGCTTGAAATGGCATGGTTGCGAATGACGTTCATTGCCACCAGCTGAATGCGCTTTCCAAGGCTGCGTACGCGGCGAAGAACGGGCGCGTAATCGGCATCGCCACCAACGAGCACGGCAACATCATAGGCGCCGGGGAGGGTGGCATAGTAGGTCATTGCAGAGGAAAGGTTGGAATTGATCCACTTATTATCGGGGAGCGCAGTCGGTTCTTTACGGAAATCAATTTCGGTGATGTCCATTTCATATCCGCACTGTTCGCCGAGAAAATCATAAAACAGCTGTTGCTTCGCCGGATTGTAGCCGAGTTTATTGGCAGGAATCGTTCCGTAATAACAAGTTCTGACGATGTCAACTTCTTGTCCGCTAATTTCAGCGAGCGATTGTGCGATGATGTCTGGGATTCGCTTGTAATCAATTTCAAATCCACTCTCATCTAATTTGTCAAAAAGTGCCTGACGGCCTTTGTAAAGCCAGCATCCATCGATGAATATCATTGCCCTGATGGCCATAGTTTTCCCTTTCGGTTTTCTTTCGCATTATGTTCTTTGTCGTACAACAAAGGATTGCGTTACTTTATCATATTCAGATAAGACTTTGAAAACTAATCGTACTTTTTTTATTGTGTAAACATCTTCACACAGCGCTTTTTACCAGCGAAATTTGTGCCCGGCGGCGGCGCGATCGCGTTGCGCCAATGGGGGGCGCTGCGACGCCGCAGGCGGGCACCGCTTTTCGGTGCGGCGGCGCTATATTTTGACAAAGACATCGCGGACATAATCCATGAACCGTTCCCGAAGTTTGGGGAGGTCATGTGCCGTCGCTTCAAGTGCCCAAAGGGAGAAGTCGAGTTTCGCCCGAAAGGCAAAGACAGGACGAAGTCCGGGATCGAAGCTGTCGAAGCTGCGGCGATTCTTCTGATAGGTCCAGTGCATGGCCTCTGTCTTTTTTTCGATGCCATCAAAGAAGGCGGAGGCAGCTTCATTGAGCGTACAGGCCTCCGCGTGTGTCTTCCAGTAGTTCCCAAGGACAACGGCATACGCGTGCATATAAAAGTTGTAGCTCTCGTCGAGATTGTCTTGTGTTTGTGCGAGTGTCGGCCACCCCATCGAACCGCGAATGGAGCAGACGTGAACGCTGCTGGGCATCGGGCGGTGTTTGAACGGATCATAGGTGGACTCGAAAATTTCTTTGCCGCGTCCGAAGCGGCAGGTGCGTTCAGCTGGAAGATATTTCTTGACCATTAGATTCTGCGCGGCGGCGGCACCGTAGAGACGCGCGATTCCTAGAACGACATCGCCGTCTTCTGCGCTATTGGGATTCTCTGGATCACTTCTGAAAAATTCGAGCGGAATCGTACTGATGGGATCGCCGGGGCAACGCGTCCGCAAAAAATACGGTGTCTCTGTTCGCCGATGTTCGAGCGTTTGCGGAGCGTCGTGTTCGGTGAGCAGTTGAAAAACAGGATACGATGCACCGAGTGCGCGGAACACATTCGCACGTGTCAGAAGGTAGTTTGCATAGCCTACGCGAACGCTGCCAAGCCGTTTCTCAATGTATGAAGCGGCGATAGGGTGACGATTGGTCTTGATGACAATTTCACGCGACTGTCCGCCAATGGAGAGCGTTTTGGACGATCGCACGTCATAGACATTGATATACTCGACGGACTCTTGGAGGCTGAGCCGACGCAGTAAATGATTGACGACGGTCTGTGTGCGTTCATCTGCGCCGGGATGAAAGATACAGCGTCCTTCTTCGAGGGTGACACCGGGCAAGGCAATTCGCCGATCGTCAAAATCAATCTGTTCTTGATCCGAAGAAAAGTCATCGGTAATGAGGCGGTAAAGGTCACGTACCGTTGCGTCACTTTTGGCAAGTGCATAGGCAGGATTTGTCAGTGCATGGAGGAAGAGCAGACCGATACCGGCGAGCGTGTCGGAAACATCACGCGCATCGGTGCGCTTCAATGTAATGCCTTCGAGTAAACGTTCTAGCGGTGGAATTAAAAGTTTTTCGGCTGCCGCACGCGTCACTCCGAAAAACTCAATGACATGATACGTCTCGTATTTAATGCGGCGCATCCGCGAGAGCGTTTGCCCCGGCGGTAATGCGACCCATTCATACAGGCAGTCCCGTAGCGCATCGGTATTCGTCGCCGCGAGCGCGACGAGCTGTTGAAATTCCGGATATGTAATATAGTGAACACCTTTGAAACTCACGCAGTAATGTGTTCGCGTACTGACACATTGCCATGCGTGGTCAATGGCGATGCGCATTTCCGAAAGCGTGTAAACGCGCGGACGAATCCGCCATTCTTGTCCTTGTTTGCGTGTGTAGTCCAGAAGCTCGGGCGAACGTTCCAGAAAGATGACTTCGTCTAATCCAAAGCCTTGTTTCTGCAACCATTGATCGGCTTCAATCATAAGCTGGAGGCTCGTATCACGCTGGAGGAGATCAATGCTTTTATGTGAAAGATTGCCCAGTACAATTTGCTGGCGGAGCATCTCTGAACGTTTCGCTTGAGGTACATTCGACAAATTCCCTAAATGCTGCGCGAGAAGCGGCACAAGGATGGAACTGAACGTTCCGGTACAGGCAATAAAGAGCATTCCTGAACGTGCCGTCCGGAGATCTGATTTCCGGATCAACATAATCGGGCGGCGGTGATCCATCCGTGCTGTCAACAGTTTTCGTTGGATGAGAAAGGTGTCACCCTCGGCTTCGTAGCGTTCGAGGATGTGCGTGACGCCTCCCGTTTCGATGTGTAGAGGGGCGACTCGCGTGCCACGAGTCTTGACCGATTTTACAAAGCGTTCCCAAAAAGCTTGTGTCATATCTGCTCCTTACTCGAAGAGTTTAACATAGCAACGCCGGAAGGGAAAGGATTGCTTTTGCGGCGCGGCGCACGTAGAATGATGAGCGTTGCGTAAAAAACTTGCATGGACGATATTTTTTCCGCTATACTGCACACTCATTCTGTAGGGACAGAATTGTTGATGTGGACATAAATTGTCCCTTTCCTCTGATAACTTACTTCTTCCGAATGATTCAACAAATAGCACTAACCGGCGGTATTGCATGCGGCAAAAGTGTCGCAGAGAGTTGTTTCTCTGCGTGTGGTTGTCGTGTGTTAGATGCCGATGCGGTGGTGGAAACGTTGGAGGCTTCGGGTGGAGCCGCGGTTGCTCCGATTGTGGCGCGGTTCGGAAAAGAAGTGTTAAACGCTCAGGGCGGAATTGATCGTCGCGTCCTTGCGATGCAGGTTTTTGCAAATGCGTCTGCGCGTATGGCATTGGAGGCGATCGTGCATCCTTTGGTGCATGAGGTGGTCGAACAATGGCTTGTCGCGGCGTGCAAAGATGAGATAAGTATTTTCTCGGCAGCATTGTTGTATGAAAGTGGATGGGATGCGCAATGGCCGTACGTTGTTTGTGTGATGGCGTCGGAGGCGACACAGGTGCGTCGGATGATGTCGGTACGTGGAATGTCTGAAGCCGAGGCGCGGTCGCGTCTTGCAGCGCAGATGCCGGTGGAGGAAAAGTCCCGTCGAGCGACGTGGACCGTGCAGAATGATTCAGATGATTGGTCTGCATTACGAATGCAGATTGAAACGCTTGTTGCGCTATGGCGCACAGGAACCCCTTAAGATAGCGAGAGATTCATGGAAGAAGAGAAGACTCAAGCAATTCGTGCGCGTCGTGTGGCGCGTCCTAAAACAATTGATGCAGGTATTTCTCGCGCTCGCGTGGCGAAGCCGCGTGTCAAGAGCATGACCGAGGAAGCCGTCATTTTAGAGCCACAAGTCCAAACACCGATTCAAGACGTCATGCCGTTACAGGCGCAGGCAATGGCATCAGAAGAGGTTTTGGGAAATTTTCAGGACGCCGTTCCGCCGCCGCCTGAAGCCTTTGAGTCGGAAGCGGAATCTTCAACCGATCCTTTCGCTGCTGATACCGAGGTCGTCCCTATGGCGCCGGTGGATTTAGAAACGCAATCGGAACCGCAAGCGCCGGAGATGGTTGCTGCCGCTCCGCAACGTTGGGAACGGAATAATCGTTGGGAACGGAATGGGCGCAAGGGTGGACGTTCGCCACAAGCGCAACGTGAACCGCCACCACCGCCACCGCCTCAGTATGAAATGCTTCCTGTGGACGCGCCACCTTTGCGGTTGAAAGAACTGGAAGGCGTTCCCTTTGAACAGTTGGTCGCGATGCTTCCGCCCGATCGTGCGGAAGACGCAATCAATTTACGGCGGCATGAAGTTATCATGGAATTGATTCGTGTGCATTTGCGTCGCAAAGGTACGGTGATTGCTACTGGAACACTTGAAACGCTTGGCGACGGATACGGTTTTATGCGTAGCGCGGTGAATAATTATCTCCAGTGCCCTGAAGACGTGTATGTGTCTCCGCAACAGATTCGTCGCCATGGTTTACGGACCGGCGATTTGGTCGAAGGCCCTGTGCGTGAACCGCGTGAGCGTGATAAGTTTTTTGCCTTGGCGAGCGTGGAGCTCATTAACGAACTCCCTGTAGAGCAAGCCAAGCGCATTGCCCATTTTGAATATCTCACACCGATTTTCCCCGATCGGCGATTGCTGTTGGAAACGGATAAGGCGGAGTATGCTACGCGGGTAATGGATCTCTTTACGCCGGTGGGCTTCGGACAGCGTGGGTTGATTGTGGCTCCGCCACGAACGGGTAAAACGGTCTTACTTCAAAAGATTGCGAACGCCGTGAGTGCCAATTGTCCTGAGGCGCATCTGATGGTGTTGCTCATTGATGAACGTCCCGAGGAAGTCACCGATATGCAGCGCAATACGAAAGCGCAAGTCCTTTCCTCGACGTTCGATGAAGCGCCTGAACGGCATTGTGCCGTTGCGGAGATGACGATTGAAGCGGCGAAGCGAATGGTCGAAAGTGGAAAAGACGTTGTGATTCTTCTCGACTCAATTACGCGTTTGGCACGTGCGTATAATACGACGGCACCGCATTCCGGAAAGATTCTTTCCGGCGGTTTGGACGCGAATGCGATGCATAAACCTAAACGGTTTTTTGGTGCGGCGCGTAATATTGAACATGGCGGTTCATTGACGATTCTCGCAACGGCGTTGGTGGAAACCGGAAGCAAGATGGATGATGTTATCTTTGAAGAGTTCAAAGGTACCGGCAATATGGAGCTTCGCTTGGATCGCGCGCTTTCAGATCGCCGTATTTTCCCTGCAATCAATATCGAACAATCGGGTACGCGTAAGGAAGATCTCCTGCTTCATCCCGAAGAACTTTCGCGGATTTGGGCGATGCGTAAAGTTTTGTCACCCGTCGGATCAGGTGAAGCTATGGATATTATCCTTAAGCGTCTCCGCCTGACCGGCTCCAATGCCGAATTTTTAATGTCCATCAAGGAAGGATGAGACGAACATGAATTCTCAATGCACTTATCATAAATCAGCAAAGCCACAACAGCCACGCAATCGCGTCGCGCGAACGTTCGGCGAAAGTGCCGAATGGTCAGAACATCAAGGGCCTGATGCGCTTTACGGCAATGGCTTTCTTGACCTTTTACGAACGCTTCGTATCGGACAGTGGCCGAAAAATCTACTGCTTTTAGCTGCGCCCTTCTTCGCATGGTTCGACCCTGCGCAAAAATTGCAAGCCAAAGGAATTGAATCTGTTGCGGTGAGCCTTACGCTTGCCGTTGGAGCCTTTTGCCTTCTTTCAGCCGCTTCTTACATTGTGAACGATTTACGCGATCGTCCGCGCGATGCCGTTCATCCGCTTCGGCGCGTGCGCCCCATCGCAGCGCGTAAAGTGTCGTTTGGCGCGGCGCTCGTATTGACGTTGCTCTGCTTCGCCGGTGGTGCGGGACTTGCATGGCTCACGCATTCAATTCCGTTTATGGTGGTTTGTGCCGCTTACGTCATCCTGCAACCGTTGTACACATTCCTTTTCCGTCGTGTCGAAGGATTGGCAGTGCTTGCACTCGCCACAGGGTTTGTCTTACGTGCCGTTGGCGGAGCGGAAATTTGTGATGTACGCGTGTCGCCGTGGTTACTCTTGTGTGTCTTCCTTGTGGCACTTTTCGTGGCACTCTGCAAACGTCGCAGCGAACATTTCCTGCGTCCTGTTCCAGAGACGCGTGTCCCTTCACCTTCTGCGGCAGACCAACGCATTCTTGATCTCGAAATCGGAGTGAGTGCGGCGTCGGTCATTGCGTGTTACGCTCTGTACACGCTTGCGACTGAAACGATTGCGCTCTATCACACCGATCGCCTCGTCTACACACTGCCCATCGTTGTTTTCGGCGTCTTTCGTTACCTTCGATTGACCTATGGAGAAAACCGTGCTGGCACACCTGAACGCGTTTTTACACGTGATCCCTTAATGCTCACAACGCTCATTGTTTGGCTGTTTTCGTGTGCCGCCATTCTCTGGATGGCAGGATCCGGCAATGCGTGAGGGCGAGTGATTTTACGTGCTTGATTGTGACGAGAGAAGTCGAAAATGATGTCCCAATCAATGAAATTGCGGTGTCAAGTGAAAAGATTTGCGTAATGATTGACAGTGTGCTAGCATATCTATAGTTGCATGAAGGCGAGGACGTGTGTTCTGCCTGACGCATACAGGTTACAACAAGGAGATGATGTCGTTATGGCTACAGCCAAAACCACCAAAAAGGCCCCTGCAAAGAAGGCCGTTCCCGCGAAGAAGCCTGCCACTCCTGTGAAGAAGGCCGCGTCCGCGAAGAAGTCTGCGGCTCCTGTAAAGAAGGCTGCACCTGCCAAGAAAGCCGCTCCCGCGAAGAAGCCTGCCGCTCCGGCAAAGAAGGCTCCTGCGAAGAAAGTTGTTGCACCTGTAAAGAAGGTTGCAGCTCCTGCCAAGAAAGCTGTTGCACCTGTGAAGAAGGTTGCAGCACCTGCCAAGAAAGCCGCTCCCGCGAAGAAAGCACCTGCGAAGAAGGTTGCTGCTCCTGCGAAGAAGGCTCCTGCAAAAAAAAAATAACTAAATCTGCGCCACCGCAGAAAATTAAGACGACCACCCTCAAGACTGCTGTCAAGAAGGTGGTTTCTTTTCATCAAAAGAAAAGTGTGGAAAAGAAAATGCCGACAACCAAGAAAGTTCTTGTCTCGAAATCCGTTCCCGTAAAGAAAACGGCAAAGCCGTTACCGGTTAAAGCGGTAACAGTGAAAAAGCCGGAGACAAAGAAAACGGTTCCTGTACCAGCTCCGAAAGTCACAGCGAAGAAAGCGGAGACAATGAAGAAGGTCGCCGTGAAGTCTGCTTCCATCGTGGCTTCCGAACAAAAGCAACTAGAGGCGCGTCCCTCAATGACACCTCGTGCCAAATATGAATTGGTGCGTCCTTCCGGTAAAAAGTCTGCCAGTGCGAGAATCCGTTTTGCTAAAGAAGGCGAGCAGCATTTCAGTGATGCCGACCTTGCAGATTTCCGTAAGCGGTTACTCGCCGATCGTCAAGAAATCCTGTCTCAACTTCAATCGACGCGTGCCGATGCGCTTCGTCGTCCTGATGAAGAGAATGTGGAAGAAGACGGTTCCAATTCGTTTGCGCGGTCTGCCGATTTAAGTCGTGCGGACGAACAGCATACGCGCCTTCATGCGATTGACGATGCCTTGCGTGCCATTGATAAGAAGATTTATGGCATTTGCCAAGTTTGCGGTTGTCTCATTCCGCGTGATCGTTTGCGTGCGGCTCCCTTTGCCGTGCGTTGTGTGAGTTGTAAAACAGAGTTTGAGCGTAATGTTGCCGCTGCTAAGCGCGCACAGAACCTCTAATCTGTACCGACATCACTCCTTGAAGTCCCCGTCCATGAGGTCGGGGACTTCTTATTGGAATATACTTTATTGGGCAGGGCGAAAGGGCGTTGCGATATTTTACGAGAGTTTATCTTCTCGAAGAACGCGTTTCCGTATTTCCCTCGCCGGATTTCCTGCTACAACCGTCCAAGGGCTGACGCTTTTTGTTACAACTGCGCGTAATCCTGCAACACTTCCTTCTCCGAGATTGACCCCTGGAAGGATTGCGGAGTCTGCACAAACCCAGCAAAAATTTCCAATTGTAATCGGTTTTGTAATTAAAGGTTTTAGACGATATGAAATGTCATGTGATGCGGTGCATAAATAGGCACCTTGTGAAATCGTGACAGCAGATCCAATCGTAATGCGTGCAACTGAATAAAGTTCTGTATGAGCTCCTAATGCAACATAATCACCTAACGTGATATTCCACGGAGCCCAAATTTTCACATTCGCTGGTACGAAACAATGTTTTCCAATTGTTGCGCCGCAACAACGTAAAACGAAGATACGCCATTTATTAAAAAGAAAAGTTGGTGTAAGGCGAAAGAAAAAGAGAGCTATCATGTTCCAAAGGAAACGCGCGAGTTTATTCTTTAGCGTTAATTGATTTTGATATCGTTTGAATTTAATCGAAGTCATAGTATTCCCTTTCATTGAAAGCGACGGAAAATTATCCATCCGAGACGTTTTATATAATAGTGTCCCACATTCTTAATTGCTGAACGAAATGAAAGATAGTTTGCAGCGGCACTTGCAAAAGAGTTAGATTGCGTTAAGACCTCAAAGAAAAAATTTCGATTGGGTGGACGATGGGCGGATTCTATGAGCGGCATATTCCGTGCGATTGCAAGTGAAAGGTCATATATTCCCAAGAAACAATCTCCATGAGCTTCTAAATCTCTTAGAAGTTCTTTCCCCTTATCAGTATTTACTAAAAGAAGGGAAGTTCCACGATTGTTATCATAGTGAGGATGCGATGTGGCAACACGCCAACAATCGGCAATGGTGACATCGCCCGTCCGTGAGGATTGCGCATAAGGGCATTGATAACAGGACTCTCTTAAAAATGATCCGCGATAAAATCCCTCAAAGAATGGATCTAATCGAGGAAGACGTCGTATTTTCTTCCCATTTCTGAATGTTAGGCAAATATTGGGAAAGTTCCATCCATTTTTCTTATCACGAAAAGAATAATCAATAAGAGTTGAATTAACTTTTTTCTCTTCTTCAGTTACGTAAGCTTCAAAGACTTTGGGTGAGGGTGTCCCATGGCAAACAAGATCGCAAAGAAAAAGTTGCTCATCAAATCCTTTCGCCAGTTGGCGAAGTGAGGCAATCTGGCATGGAGTTCCAACAAAGAGGACGGGACGTCCTTTCTTCAAGTATTGGATAATATTTTCAAATGCTTTCGTGGTTGAACTTTGAACATATTTACTTTTCTGAAGTGCATTTAGATTTTCGATGGAGGCAATACATTGGTGCTGAACGTGTTTGAAGTCTTTATCAAATGCCGCTCCACAAACGATACCGTTGCGATTAAGTATAAGCGTTGCAAGTGCCGTAAATAAACTGCCCGATGATCCCTGTTCTCGAATTGCCGGATTCATATGCCAAGCGGCATAACTGACTTTCGGTGGATTTAACAATGGAACATTTTGGATTCCACAAACTTCTAAACATTTTCCGCAATTCAGGCAAAGCAGTTCATTCACCTGTGGCGTTTCAAATCCTTCTGCGTCAATTTGCATTTGAATTGCTTGTGTAGGACAGATGATGGAGCAAGCACCACAGCCACAGCATTGTGATTTTTCAGTTGTGCAGATATGCATTATTTTCCCTTTATCGCAGTTACTAAAAATTGGAGAGAGGATTCGCGGAGAGCTTGCAATTGACTGCGTACATCTGAAAAGTTTATAGAATCAACGATGTTAATCTGATTAAGGTGTCCGATTTTCACCATTCGTGATAAAAGACCAAGAGACCTTAGAAGACTTTCGATGCGACCTTCATTTTTCGTTTTCAGGGGGATAACAGAATAGAATGGATGTTCGAAAATGATTGAAAAGACCGTGCCGTGGAAAGAATTTGTAACAACGGCTTGAGCATTTCTGATAAGACCTAAGAATTCAATTGGTCCTGCTGTAAAAGCACTTTCAATATCCTGATGCTTTTCTTCTCCTAATTCGCCACATAATCGGACGAGGTCCCACTTTTTTATTTGAGCCCATTTACGTGCGAAATCTAAAAGTTCTTTGGACGGGGACAAGTCATAAATGACGAGATAGGGTCGGCGTGAGTTTTCAGGTGCGAGCTTTTCCCAATATTTCTTTTCCAATAATAATGTAGGATCTAATACGTGAACAACAGGTTTTTCGATGAGAGATTGTATGATTTCCACACCACTCGATTCGCGAACGCTAAGGAAATCAAATTTCGACAGGTAGGTTTTGTAAATTTCCTCAAACGCTTTTGGTAATAGACTTACGCCAAAACTCGATGCATATGAGATGCGCCTCTTTGATGGAGGAGCAAAGTCCAAGAAATAGGGGCGAAGCGAAGCGTACATTCGAGGATTCCATACTTGGTCACTTCCGACAATATAAACGTCGTAATTTGGCGGATTCGAAAATAGATCATCCATCGTTTGATAACAATGAGATTGACGTATCATCTGATTGTCAAACGCATCAAATCGCTTTAATCGTTCATACTGTTGACGTCGATGAAGAAAACAAACTAAAGTCTTAATTAGAGGATAAAGCCATTCGTAAAAACGATACCGCAACGAAATTTTCAAAAGCGGTCTTGAGAGTGGCGTTGCTTTATGTTTTGGATGTTTGTAAAAAAGGTAATCAATATTTTCGGCATCGTATCCGATTAGTTGTAACTGTTTTTGCAAGGCATAGGCCTGTAGTTCAGCACCATAGTTATTACATCGTTGAAATGTGATAATACCGATTTTCATTTTATACCTCAAGGATAAGAAGCGTTGTTAAAACAAGGTATATGTCTAAAAAGACACGGGACATTTTGGTCGAAGAAGCTTCGCCGCTATGTTTATTTGCCCGGGAGGAAAGAATACGTGCGGTTTCTTTTTTGAGTTGACGGCAATATTGATATGTAGAAATCATGCAACCTCCCGTTTTGGGAGGTTGTGAGGACGATAAAATATAAAATCAGAATGAAAGGCTACATTTAATTTTCGGCTCTTATTCCCCCCCCCCCGAATTATGCGGGAGCGGCAAGGGCGAGCCGGATTTCCTGCGAGGACGGTCCATGCAGGCGCATCGTGGGTGAGAACTGCTGCAGCGGCAAGAACGGCACCTTCATGAAGCGTAACGCCCGGTAGAACGACCGCACGCGCACAGACCCAGACTTGTGACTTGAGTGTAATCGGCGCAGTTGTAAGTTCCATAATTGGACTCGTAATGTCATGTGAGGCGGCACAAAGAAAGGCGTCTTGCGAAACGACAGTTTGTTCTCCGATGGTGATGGGCGCGGCGTTATAACAGTCCACTCGTTCAGAAAGACAGGCATAGTTGCCCATGGTGAGTTTCCACGGCTGCCAAATTCGACATGATGCCATAACGACACAATGGGATCCTATCTTTGCCCCAAACATTCGTAGAAGTAGAATTCGCCACCATAGAAAGAACCGAATCCTGTTGGGTGTCGGACGAAAAAGAAAAAGCCATACTATCGCCCATAGTCCGCGTGCTATTTTGCTCGTAACGGAGTGACGATTCTTATAATTTTGAAGTTGAAGATTCATAATATCGCGTAGTATAACAAATTATAAAAGTCGAAAAATTATAAAAGTTAAAAGGTGTGACGGCGATTGGCTTGAGATTACGCTGAGGCGATGCGCGAGTCGGGAATACAAGACGTGCGACTTTTAAGATGCAGGGGCGGCTTCATATTGCACGAAGAGAGAAGAATTTGATACTCTAAAGAAATTCTTAATCAAGGAGACATAATTATGCAGAAGCAGATGATTTTTGGTGCAACGGCTCTTGCCGCAACGTTGTTGATAATGGGATGTGGAAAGACGGAAGGCTCTTCCGACAAAGCTCCCGCGACTGAAGCACCTAAGCCCGCAAAAGTTGAAAGTGATGTGGTTGCGTTGCCTCCACCGCCTAAAGATGCTGACGTTATTGCATCTGTTGGTGAAAAGACGCTGACATGGGGCGAATTGAATGTGGAAGTCGATAAGATGATTGCCAGCTATAAGGCGCAGTCGGGTCAGGAAATTCCGTCGGAACAGATCCCTGCTGCAAAGCAAGAGTTTCGTCGCCGTCAAGTGGCGATGTTTATCGAGGACAATGTGATTGCAGCGGCTGTTAAGCGTTTAGACGTGAAGATGGATGACGCGTGGAAGCAGCAACAGATCAAAGAAATCGAAGCTGCTGGCAACGGTAAGTCTTATGAGGAACAGCTTAAGGAGTCTCCTCTCGGCTATGAAGCGAGTAAGGCAATGGTCGAAAAGCGTATGCTCGAAATGAAGTTGCTGAAGGAGCAGGTGCTTGATAAGGTCACGGTCGCAGAGAGTGAAGTCAAGGCTGCTCAAGAGAAGAGCGCGGCAGAGATTGCGCTTGTCCGCAACGAAATGAAAGAATACGAGAAGCAGATTAAGGACAAGGTCGCAACGTTTGAAGAACTCGTGAAGGCGAATTCGCTCATGAAGCAAGCGATGCCGATGCCAGAGGATCAACTTCCTCCTGAAGTCAAGACGGCGATTGCTGGATTGAAGGATGGCGAACTTTCAAATGTTGTGGCACTTCCGGGCGCAGAGGGAATCTTTCAGGTCGTGAAGCATATTGCCGCAGAACCGGTTGACGTTACCGCAGCCAAGGCGAAGATTGAAGAAATCCACGCGAAGGCTGTTAAGGGTGGCGATTTCGCTAAGCTTGCGCAGGAATATTCTGATTGCCCGAGTAAGGCGAAGGGTGGCGATTTGGGTGCCTTTGCTAAAGGTCAGATGGTGAAGCCTTTTGAGGATGCCGCTTTTGCTCAAAAGATTGGTGAAGTGGGACCCGTCGTGAAAACGCCTTTTGGTTTCCATATCATTAAGGTGACGGCACGTGATGATAAGGCTGGAACGGTAACCGCTTCGCATATTCTTGTGAAGACTGATGCCGATAAGCCTGCACAGGTAGAGCTTTTGGCTCTCATTAAGCAAGTGCCAGAGGACAAGACTGCAGATCAGCTGCGTGCAGAGATGAAGCAGACGCGTGAACGTGCTGCCGTGCAGAAATTCTTCGATGAACAGAAGAAAGCTACGGGCGTAAAGAGCACACTTTTCCCTGAACTCCAATAATGGACTTAATGAAGGCCGCCCCGTCGGTGTGACAGGGCGGCTTTTTTTGTTTTATTATGTCTGTATCTAAACAACTTCTTTCCGTTATGGACGATCCCATTCTCACAACGTCTGTTGTTGAGAATGCTTCTGTTTGTGGGGAGAAGCGGTTTGACGGGCGGGAGTCTTTGAAAAATCGTGGATGGCGGGAGTCTTTAACTTTTCCTCTGTTCATCGTTTTATTGGCATTCCCAACGTTAACGGTTCTTTTCGCTTCAATTGGTTTCCTCTTTGGCGCTGGGGTTACGGCGTGGTGCGGTGGACTTGGATTTTTGGGCGCGGTTTTTTTCGCCTATGTGGGTGGTGAAACGCGCATCGATGGGTTGAAACGTATTGGTTGGCTTGTCCTTATTCTTTTGGCGATTTTCGCCTTAGACAGTATTTTTGTTCTCTTTTCATGGTGGGATGCGCAAGCGTATCATTTGCCTGCCGCGAAGTTTCTTCTGGAAGGTTGGAATCCTGTTTTTGAAGCTACGCGGGAGCAACTTTTGGCTTCAACGGGGGCGGATCCTGCGAATTTCAATCCGTATCATGTCGCCTATCTTCCGCGTGCCGGATGGATATGGTCTGCGGTCACTGCCAGTTTTACGGGGAATCTTGAATCGGGCGACACGCTTATTTTGATAACGGCAACGGCGTTGGGTGGACTTGCATGGCAGGTTACGCCGTTGCTTTTCGCACAAGGTCGATGGAAACGGATTTTCTTTACGTCGCTTGTGGTGCTGTCGCCCGGCGTGGTGGCGAGCGTTTTTTGTGGGGCGCAAGACGGTTCGCTTTATGCGTTGTTATTGATGTCAATGTTGGCTTCGTGTGCGTATCGGAAAACGGGGGCGCGTGTTTGGCTGGGTGCAATTCTGTTTGCGCCTATTCTCGGATGCAATCTTAAGTTTACCGGTGTGATTACACTTTTGATAACGGCCTTTGTGTTCACAATTCCTGTCGTGCTCGCGGTCCTGCATGGACGGTTGCACGCTTGGGTCTTGGGACGATGGATTTTGGCTCATACCATTGGGTTTACATTTGCATTGATCGTGGGCTTCTCACCGTATTTGACGAATTGGTCAAACCATGGTGGACCTTTTTATCCTCAACACAGTTTCAATCAAGATGAAGTGCTGCCAGCCATGACGGCGGACTTTGATTTGCTTAATGATGATGCGGCGGCGATGGGATATTGTGGACGGGTGACGAATGCGTATTTGTCAAAGTGGCTTGCGCACCGTTTTTACGAATGGAAACTTCATAAAAAGCCGTTTAATCCAGTCTTTCATCTTGATCAGGTGAGTGGGCTTGGGACAGGGTTTCGTATTGTTATGGTGCTGACACTTCTTGCGCTTTGTTTTACGCGACGATGTAGTATGCCATGGCTTTTACTTACGCTTATTCTGACGAGTTTTATTCAGCCGACACGTTACATTGGTTATGTCCGATATGTGCCGCAATTTTGGATGTTCCCCGTCTTGATTGCGTTTAACGCGATGACGGTGAATATTCCGCATTCCCCGTGGATTGGCCGAGCGCTCGGGGTCACGGTGACAGCGATTATGGCAACGTCAACGTATGTGTTTGCCTTGAGTAAGATGATTCTCGCGCTTGGGATGACGGAATATGCGCTTTCACTCGTTGAGACGATGCGTTCAGAGACGGCACCACGTGCATATATTCTTTCGCTTCACGATCGTTATCGGGAAGATGGACGCTGCCTTGCTGCGTGGGAAACGCTTCCGCGTGACATTCCTTCGCCTCACGCATTTGACGTTTACTATCGTCAAATGTTGCCTGAAAGTGGTGTGCGTGGGATTGTGTGGCAGACGCCGGCACAGATGCGCGATTTACGTTCAGCGAATACGCCTCGATTTTATTTAGGGGAACATCTTTGGTACTGGCCGCAGGATCCTACGCGTATTCGTCATCCTGATATGCACTTTTATGCAGGACAAGTGCGCCGTCCTTTGACGGTACGCGGTGTTTTGCGAATGGCGGGAGATGTGATTCCAGATTTGCCACGCCATTTGATACACGTGACGCGATTTCGTTGGGAACAGCTGATGGCAGCATTGATGGGGCATTCGTAATATGGCGCAACGTTCGACTTCTGCTTCAAAATCAATTGAGCGCCTTCGCTTTTGGTGTTTGGGGGCTGTGGTCGTAACGGTTATTGGCTTTGCGCTCAGTTTAGTTTTAGGCAATCTCAATCAAGATGAGGGGTGGTATCTCTATGCTGCGCGCCAAATTTTGCGTGGTGAGTTTCCGCACTTTGATTTCTTTTTCACGCAAGGATCTTTGATGCCACTCTTCTATGCGGCATTTGCGTGGCTGTGGTCGCCAATGGGAATTTTAGGCGGACGACTTTTCACGGCGTTGCTTTCATTGACGGCATTATTCATTGGTTCCGAAATTGTTGCGAAGAGCTGTCGGCGTCCAGTTGATTGTTGGATTGCGCGGCTTGCTTTATGGTCTTTTCTTGGGCTGAACCTTTATCATAGTTATTTTACGACGATTCCCAAAAGCTACGCACTGTGTACACTTTTGCTTGCAGTTGTATTTTGGTTGTTATCGGATGTCGTCCCTCGGCGTGGAATGGTCGCGTGGAAAGTGGCACTGGCAGGATTCCTGCTTGCGTTAGTTGCAGACGTTCGCCTCTCGCAGGGGATTCTTTTGCCAACGATAGGGATATGGTTTTTATTGAATCGCAAGCAGGTGGGGACGCATTCGTGGCTCTGGTTTGGCGTTGGCGGAGGGGTGGGACTTCTCTGTGCGTTTGGTCCGGAACTGCTGTTTTGTCCGGAGGGCTTTTTTGCTGCCAATAGTTTCCATGCGCAACGGTCTTCAATGGGGCTGATTGCCAAAGTTGGAAGTCTTGCCCGTCTTATTCGGTTCTATCCGATTTTAACGCTTGTACTCGTTTGTCTTGGTGTCCAATGGTGTACGGCGCGTGGTGCATTCAAGCGTCCGGGGGATCGTATGTGCCTGATGAGCTTATGGTTGAGCTCTGCGCTTGCGCTTGCGCTTGTTCATCTTCTTGCACCTGTTCCCTATGATGATTATCAAGTGCCAACGATGTTTCCGCTCGGAATGGTTGCTGCGCTTGGATTTGTGGCGTTGCCGTTTGATTCATTCAAGCTTGTGCTTGTTAAAACGTTTGCCATTAGCGCAATGCTTGTGACGATGGCGGGATCACCGATGGCACAAGCGTGGGTCGTTTTGCGGCAAGATTGTTTTTGGATGGTGCTCAAGAAAGAGCCAGATCTTTTTGCCCTGCGACGTGCGGCACATCTTGTGCGCGAGGCGGTGGCGCAACGTCATCTTCCGTCAGTCCTGTGGACGCAAGACACCTATCTTGCCGTTGAAGCCGGAATGCAAGTTCCGCGTCGATTGGAAATGGGGCCTTTTGGCTTTACGGCGACGCACCTTTCGCATGATGATTTTTATTTGACGCGTGAACGTTTGTCATCGGATGAAACTTTTGAGAACATTGGCATCGCCGCATGGTCGGGCTACACGTTCCTTTTGAGTGCGCCCGAAATGCAAGACTTGCGCAATTTTCGCGGAACGAATTATCAGGAGCAGGCGCTTGCAATCTTACGCAAAACGTATCCCGAAGTCATTGCGGTGATTCCTGACTTTGGGCAACAAAACACGCCGCTTGTGATTGCAGTAAAACCATGAAAAAGACATTCTTTCAACTGTTGGTTGCACTTCTCTCGGCACTCTTTATCGGGTTGCTGTGGGAACCTTTTGATCAGAGTGGGGGCGTCTGGTTTTCCCTTGTTCCCTTATTGCTCTTGATTCGCACTGTAAGCGTGCCTCGCGCGGCAGTCTACGGCTTTGTAACCGGATTTGTCTCATGGGTGATTCAACTGTTTTGGATGTTGAAGCTGACGGACAATGATGGCCCGTGGATTCTTGTTTTGCCGGCGCTCTTGGGCTTAAGTGCGGTCTTGGCGTCTTTTATTTCGGCGTTTGCTGCACTTGCGGCGGCGTTTCGCCGTCGGTGGAGTTCTTCTTCGCCGAGTGTGGCTCGCGTCGCATTGGTACTGCTGGTTGAGCCGGTCTTGTGGGCGGGGCTGGAATCGTTGCGCGGGACGGTATTTACCGGCTTTGCGTGGAACCCTTTGGGGCTTGTCTGTACGCATTATTTGCCTTTGGCGCAACTTGCTTCGGTAGGGGGCGTGGTGCTTGTTTCGGCGGTTTTGGTGGCGGCGAATGGTGCGGTCGCCTCCATTTTTGAACGTTGCTGGTGGGCGGTGACACATCGGACATTTGTCGAGCGCCGAGAACGGTTCTTACTTTCAATGGAAAGTGCGCTTCCTTTTCTTGTGTTAATCGTTGCTTTTTACTGGGGGATGAGTCGTTTCCAAAAATATGCCGCGACGCCCACGGAACGGATGGCGACATTCGTCGTTGAGCGGACGGAAGTCCCGTGTATTTTTTCGGCTCAAGCGTCGTTACCGATTTGGGAGAGAAGTACGCCCGACATCGTTTCATTTTTCAAAGCGGATGCATGGATTTGGCCTGAGAGTGCATTGGCGGGATCGCCGATGCCGTCGGATGCGCAATCGCTTCAGCGCCTTCGCGAACTTTCCAAACGTGGCGATGCCCCTTTGATTGTGGGCGGCAGTTATGAAACGTTGGATGGATGGTACAACGCGGCAATGCTGATAACCGAAAGTGGCTTAGATACGTTGCAAGTGTATGGCAAACGGCATTTGGTTCCGTTCGGAGAATATATCCCCTTTGATAAGACCTTTCCTTGGTTGCAACGGTTTGCCCCTACCGGTGTGAGTTGTCTCCCCGGCGAAGCGGTGACGACGATTACACTGCCTTCGGGGATTGTCATCGGTCCTCTTATCTGCTTTGAAGATACGGTGGCGGATGTCGCGCGGGAATCGGTGCGGAACGGCGCACAGGTCTTGGTGAATATGAGTAATGACGCGTGGTATACTCCTTCTCCAGAAGCTGCACAGCACGCACGTCAAGCGGTCATGCGCTGTATTGAAACGGGTGTCCCGATGGTGCGTTCAACAAATGGCGGATTGAATACGGTGATTAACGCGATTGGTATCGCGGAAGAAATGGACCGAATGCCGACGCGTGTGCGTTTAACGAAAGCGCCGTTCGCCTCGCTTTATCTTCAATTCGGAGAGATTTTCGGCGCCACGTGTGCGCTCTTTGTTCTTGTGTGCTGCGTTGCACTTTTTCTTCCACTGCCGCGCATACAGCAGTAAAGGAGTTTCGGAATGAGAGCTTTTTTTCTCCTTCTTTTGTCTCTTTCAGTCGGGAGTCTTTTTGCTGAAAACTTGATTCCTGTTGCCGGAATGGCTGTTGATGATGAAAACATTACACTTGCGGAGCGAACCGCGAAAACAATTTTGTCGCGATTGGGGATTTCACCTGCGGAGCGGACGCAAGCGGAAGAAATTCTTGTGCGTTCGGAGTTAGCTAAAGGTGAGTATGAACAGGCACTTGCACGCGTGGAAGCGACGCCGGGATTTACGCCCGAACGCCGATTAGTATTGACGCTTGCTGCACTCAATGGGCAAGATCGTTACGTACAGGCGTTGGCAACGTATGATGCCGCACGTATTCCTGCCAACGATGCTTGGGGCGTTGCCGCACTTCGATTATTCCTACAAGCGAATCTTGGACTTAAAAAAGAAGCAACCGCCTTGGCACTTTTCGAGGCGGTTCATGTCGCGCCCGGTGCAACACCGCAAATTCGCGCGGAGAACGCCTTGCTATGGATCTCGCGAATGCCGACAGAAAAAGCGTTTGATGCGCTGTTGGAAGGTGCCGCACAAGCGGACAAGGGCGGTGTATTTTTGGACTGTGCGCTCGTAACGCCGACGTGTAGTCAAACTGCGGCAGAACGTGCGAAAGCATTGGACGTGGTGGTTCAAATACTTTCCCGAAAAGGACTTCCTTCTTCAACAGAAGCGTCGCTCGCTTTAACGGCGGCAGAGCTTGTAACCGAAAAATCCGCGCAGCTTACCTATGCGCGTCAAGCCGTTGCCGCTGCGCATGAAGAATCTATTCGCAGACGTGCATTGGTCGCATTGGGAGAGCGTTTGATTCTCTCTCCGAAAACGGCGAAAGAAGGGCTGTCCCTTCTTGGAGATGCTGTGCGGCTCAATCCTTCCGCGCCCGAAGCCCCCGCCATTCAGTTGAGCATCGCAGAAACACTTCAAAGTCTGAAAGAGACGGATGCGGCATTGTTAGCGTACAATCGTTATTTGGAAAGTTATGATGATGCACGTTTTCGTATTCGTGTGCGTCGTGGACGTGGGCGCGCACTGCTTGCGGCGAAAAGACCGGAGGAAGCACTTGTCGCTTTTGAAGAGGCCGCGGAACTTGCCAAAGAGAGTGTTGAAGCTCCGACCCTTTTAGCGGAAGCCGCCGCTGCTGCTTATACCGCGAAACGTTATGCTAAAGCGGCAACACTCTACCGAAAGGTCGCGCAGACGGATAAAACGCCTGCAACACTTTTGCGATTAGCGCAGAGTTGTGAAGCCGCAGGTGAAATGGAAGAAGCAAAGAAGTGGTACGGCACGGTACGTGATCAGGCGACAGAGAATGAAGCGGAACGTTGTGTCGCAGTTTTACATTTGGGCGCATTACTTTCTGCGGAAGGGAAAGCGGACGATGCAATTCAGGAATATTCGCGTTCCCTTTCCTTCGTAAAAGATACGGATCGTCAAGCGCAGCTTCGATTGGAACGTGGTCGCGCCTATCATACGCTCGGTCAACTGACGGCGGCAAAAGAGGATTTTGCCACTGCAGCGTCCATTCCTAATACGCGGATTGCCGCCGAAGCGAAATTCTTCCTTGTCTTAAGTTTATATGGGCTTGGAGAAGATGATCACGCGCGAACATTGGCGGAAGAATATGCCACTCTCTATCCCGAATCGGAACGCATCCCCGATATTTTGTTGTGGTTGGCGAAGAGTGACTTTAACCGTGGCGAATATGGTGCGGCGGAAAAGGGGTTTGGCTCTTTCGCAGAACGTTGGCCTAAAGATCCGCGATTGTCACAGGCGTTGCTGCTTGCTGCGCGCTCCGCCTATCAAGAACAAGAATATACGCGTACGGTCGAATGGATCGGACGTCTCGCGAAAGACCTTCCTCAAACGGAACGATTGGCGGATGCTCGATTTCTCCAGTGTGAAGCGCTGATGGAGCTTGCACGTTATGGAGAAGCGCGCGATCTTTTGGACGCGCTGATTCGGCGTTCACCGAATGCGCCTTGGTTGGGCGAAGCGTATGGACGTAAAGCCGATTGTCTTTTCATTACTGCAACGGATGACCCTAGCCGTTATCCGCTCGCACTTGAAGCTTATCGAGAAGCGATTACACGGCTCGAAGATGACCCTAACGTCTGCCTGATGTATCTTTATAAGATTGGACGCATTCTTGAAAAACAAAACTTGCGTGATGAAGCCGCCGAGCAGTACACCAAGCTTGTTTATCGCGTATTGACCCAACCTGAAATCTACACGGATACGGGACTGCAATGGTTGCAAAAATCACTTTCGCAATTGCGATCCATTGATACGGCTCGCGGAAATCGTTCCGGATTTGAAACGTTACTACAACGTGTGCATCGTGCGCGCATTCCCGGTCTTGCTTTACCGCAAAAATAAGTGTAGAGTAAATCTAACGAAAGGCTCCCAACATGAAACAATGTCTCACGCTCTTTTCGCTTTTTCTCGCTGTGGCGGTTCAAGCGTCTGTTTTGAATGATTTAATGCCACGTCCGAAACAAGTTCATCCTGCCGAAGGAATATGGATGTATGACGAGGCGAGAATCAGCGTACAACCGCCCGCGACGCCGTTGCCGTCGTCCGAAGCTTATGCACTGAAAATCACACCACAAGGTGCTATTCTTTCGGCGTCTGATGAACGTGGTGTGCGCTATGGGAAAACCACATTGAAACAGTTGGCGGCACTTGGTAAAGGGCAAATCCCCTGTGCTGAAATTTCCGACTGGCCCACGCTTGGTATCCGTGGCGTACTCCATGATACTGGACGTAATTGGCAACCGATTGCGCAGCTGAAACAGCAGTTGGATGTTTTTGCTGATTACAAATTGAACACCTTTCAGTGGCACATTACGGACAATCATGGATGGCGACTTCAGTCGAAGAAGTATCCGCAACTTTCTTCCGCTCAAAACCTTGATCGCACAGATAAATTTTATACGCAGCAGGAGTTCAAAGATTTAATCGCCTATGCTTCTGCGCGTGGCATTATGGTGATTCCTGAGCTGGATGTCCCCGGACACACGGAAACGTTCCGTCGTGCTTTCGGTGCCAAGCGTATGGATGACGCACGGATGCGTACCATTGTCTCCGAACTGTTTGATGAACTCATTGCACTCTTAGACCCTAAAGTCACGCCGTACATTCACATTGGTGGCGATGAAGTCAAATCGCACGAACGCGTTCCGGACGAATGGCTCGTAGGGTGGATTCAGCAACTCGAAGCGAAAGGCTTCAAAGTCATCGCATGGGCGCCCGGTCAATATCCTAAAGGGCTTAAGCAGCCGTTGACTCGGCAATATTGGACGGGGCGTCAAGTGAAACGTCCGAATAATGAACCGTACATTGATTCTATGAGTTCTTACTATATCAATCACGTTGATCCGCTCGAACTCCTTGCACCTGCCTGTTACCAAATGCCCTGTATGACCGGTCCGAAAGAGAACCGTCTCGGTGCACTCTTTGCCGTTTGGCATGATGATGCCGTTTCCAAACCGGAAGATATCCTTACGATGAATCCCGTTTACCCTGCAATCGTGCTGTATTCGGACAGTTTCTGGAATGGACGCGAGAAGGATCAAATGAAATACTATGGCAATCTTCCCGATCCGCGCGATCCGGACTTTGCCTTTGCTCAAGAGTTGGAACGCCGTACGCTCGCGCAAAAAGCCCTTTTCAAAGGATTGCCTTTTGACTTCTATCCACAGACGCAGATGCGGTGGCGTATGGCTGAAACGTCTGAAGAAAAGCCTTTCGATCAACTGCCGTGGGGCGAACGCCTTCTTGCGCAAGGCACGCTTTATCCGCAACACTTCTTCTTTGCTCAATCCAACCTTACATCAGGAAAAACAGGATGTGTTTGGTTTGGGACGATCGTCCATAGTGATCGGAATCAAACGGTGGAACTCATTGCCGACTTTATGAACTATTCACGAAGTGAAGGCCGTCGCCGTGATCGCGGACTGGTTATAAATAAGTGGAATGATAAAGGCGCACAGCTTTGGTTGAACGGGATTGCCATCGATCCGCCGCGTTGGAAACATCCTGGACTTGCTGGCGGAGCCTCTTATGAAACGCCGATGGTTGACGAAGTTTGGATGAGCCGTTCCCCCGTAAAGGTACGTTTGGAAAAAGGCAAAAATGTCTTGTTGATTAAATTACCGAAGAGTGGCTGGAAATGGAGTGCCACCTGCTTCTTCCCCGATCCAACGGGGCTTACGTTTGAAGCGCCTGCCGTACACTAATTTAAGCTTTAACTTTTACTCCCGTTAAGACCGGTTTCGCATCATTTTGCGAAGCCGGTCTCTTTCTCTTTTTCTGCATAAGTCCACATCCAAGGTCTGAATTGAAACGACACTTATGCAAAGTGGCACAGTCCGTGGCACGGTCGCAGCGAAAGCGAGGGTCAGTGAGGTAGGCGCTCTACCTCACTGAGGTACGAGGTCAGGGTCATTGAGGTAGAGCGCTTACCTCACTGAGGTGCGCGCCACGGTCTTTCGGAATATCTCTTGAAATCTGTGCGGCGTATGACTAAAGCACTGTGGCGGAACGGATAAGGTCGAGCGCGATGGGAGTTGAGCCGTCCGAAACTATGAGCCGCCCGCAAGCTCCCTCCCAACGCTTCTTTTTTCGTTGTTCAATTCTGCATAAGTGTCAGAAGAATTTCTAACGTCTATTAAGTTATGAACAGGCTCAAAGAGTGTCGCTTTCGTAAAAGGAGCGCGCGCCTTTCGAGAGCGTTTTTGAGATGTACGCTTTCGATTCAGGCGGGACTCTTTTCGTTTCAAAGACGTGTTGACGGAGAAATTAAAGAAGTGCGGCGGTGCAAGTTTTGTTGTGAGCGGTGCAAAAGTGTAGATTCAATGGCAATAAAAGCGCGGAAGAGGCGTTTAGAAGGACTTTTTTAGCGTCTTGATACATTTCACTTGACGTAGGGTGGGGAAAGGTGTCTAATAGTGTCATAAAAGGTCAGAGATGTGAACGCAAAGGATACACCCACACAAGCGATGCAAGGAGGCGCAGTCTTTTCAGGCGGCGCGGAGCACGCGTTGGATCCGAAGCGTCGTTTGACGATTCCTTCTGGCTGGCGTGATGCGATGGGGCGTCCGTCATATGTCTTTGTTATGGCAGATCCGCACGAGAAATGTTTGCGGTTGATGCCGGCAGAGTTGATGCAGTCGATTCTCGATAAATTACGGGCGCGTCGTCTTTCAGATCCTGCGGTTTCGCGGATGTTGAGTGTGATTGGCGAAAATTCAGAACAGCTCCCGTTGGATGTTCAAGGACGTATTCGTATCAGTGATCGTTTGCTTGATTTTGCCGATGTTAAAAGTCGTGTTGCATTCGTTGGTGCTGTGGCTTATGGCGAGATTTGGGCAACGGAGAAACGTACGCCTTCGACGGAAGTCAATCAGGCGGCTTTGGGCGAGGCCCTTGCGGCCATCGATTTTTAAGATATGCACATTCCCGTGCTTTTAACCGAAACTATCGAGGCGCTTGCGCCGAAAATAGGCTGTGTTTATATCGATGGAACGTTGGGGCAGGCGGGACATGCATCGGCAATTATGCGATTGGCAGGGGCGTCGGGGCGACTGTTAGGGATTGATCGCGATCGTGAAGCTCTGGCGCGCGCTGCGGCTAATTTGGAACGAGAGGGCGTCCCCGGGTCGCATACGTTGGTACAAGGTGCGCATGGTGATATTGCTGCGTTGGCGCACGCGAATGGATTTGATCAGGTGGATGCGATTCTGTTGGATTTGGGCGTTTCCAGCGATCAGTTAGATACGCCTGAACGTGGTTTTAGTTTTCGTAATGATGGACCGCTCGATATGCGGATGCGAAATGATGCGGGCGAAAGTGCAGCCGATCTGATTGCACGATTGAGTGTGGCAGAGATGACGGAGCTTTTTCGTAATCTTGGAGAAGAGAATCGGGCGTCATCCATTGCCCGCGCGATTGATCGCGAACGTGCGAAAGCGCCTTTTGTTCGCACGCTGCAATTAGCGGATTGCGTGGCTCGTACGGTCGGTTTGGCGCATACCAAGGGACGGCATCCAGCAACGCGCGTTTTTCAAGCGTTGCGTATGGCGGTAAATAACGAAGTCGGTGATTTACGCCGTGCACTTGAAGAGGGTTTGAAACTGTTGAAGCCCGGTGGACGAATGGCGGTATTGACGTTTGAGAGTTTGACGGATCGGATTGTCAAGCAAACGTTTCGCGCTCACGTGGGGCAGGATGTCGCCTTGCAGCAAGGTGGCAGTGAATGGCAAGGCGAATTGCCTCGCATGGAACGAATTTTTAGGAAGGCGGTCGTTGGACAGCCTTTGGAACTTGAAATAAATCCACGTGCGCGAAGTGCCAAGCTTCGAGCCGTGAGTAGGGCGGAGGATTTTCACTATGGCAAAGCGTAACCGTCGCCGTAATACGTTTCATTTGAAAACGGCAAATGTCGGGATGATTGTACTTTTGTTTGTCGCAATCGCCCCGTGGATCCTCTATTGTTTGTTTAGTATGAACAATGAGCAGGTCACGACACAAATTAAACTTTTAGAGCGTGACCAACGCACGTATGAACAATCGTTCGTACGCGAGACGGCGACGTGGAATCGGCTGAATGAGCCGAAGCGTTTGGAGGAAGCGATTGCCCGTAATGGGATGAGCCTTTCTTTTCCATCGCCAGAGCGGAGTGTCCATGTTGCCAAGAGTGGTGCCATGAATGCCGATCCCGCGTTGATTCGGATGTTGGTGGCGGCGCGTGCGGAACGGTTGGAAGCACATCGTGAAACTGCGGTTGCCGCGCTTGAATTACCGGTGAGGCCTTCGCTTCCTGGACGTCGTAGTCGGCGTCGGTAGCCTTTGGGGAGTGTGTGATGGAGATGCAGGAGGCTCGTTCTGCTCGGCTATGGATGATACTGATAGCCACGCTTGTCGGCCTGCTCTTTTTGGGTGTGTTGGGACAGTTGGTGCGATTACATATTCTTCGGCGCGGGTACGTTCCTCCCACTTATTATGTTGTCAAACGAGATTTATTGGCATTACGCGGACGAATCCTTGACCGTAATGGTAAGCCTTTAGCTGAAAGTCTTCCGGGGCGCATGGTATTTATTGACCCACAGGACCCGAAATTAGAAGGGCCACGTGTGGATCGTTCGACGTTGCCACTGGACGTGGCGAAAGTGCTTGGCGTGCGGGAAGAGGACGTCATTAAAGCGTTTCGCGAAACGAAAAATCGTTCGGTACGTCTTTGTGTAACTGCCGATGAAAGTATCATTCATGAAGTTTTAGCACGGCAAGCGGCTTCGACCAATCGTTTCGCGGGGATTGGAATGGAGGAACGGGAAATTCGTTCGCGTCCCAATGGAGCGCGTCTTTGCCATGTCTTAGGCTATGTCAATGCCGATGGCGTCGGAACGTATGGGATTGAACAAAAATATGATCGTCAATTGCAAGGCGAGAAGGGGCGTATTATCACCGCCGTGGATGCCGCGCGTCGGGAAATTCGTTCACGTCGCGCGGAAGATATCCCCGAAATTCAGGGAAATGATATTTGGCTGACGATTGATAATAACGTTCAATACATTATTGAAAATGCACTGTCGAAGGCGTTGGAGACGTACAATGCAGACTCCGGTATTATTCTTGTACAACATGTGAAAACAGGTGAACTCCTTGGGATGGCAACGTTGCCAAGCTTTGACCCACAGCATTACAGTAGTGTAGATACTAACTTGTGGAAAAATATTGCAATCTCACGTAACTTTGAACCGGGCTCCGTCATGAAGGTGATTACGGTGGCGGCGGCACTTCAACATGGCGTTATTACTGAACGTAGTACGTTTGATGTCGGACGTGCAGGTATTTGGTACTACGCTGGACGCCCCTTGCGCGATCATGCCTATGGCGTGATTACACCACGTGAAATTCTTGCGAAGTCATCAAATATCGGTACGGCGATGATTGGCTTGCGACTGGCGACACCAGCACCACAAAAAGGTTTTCGTCATGAATATGAACGTTTGTGGTACTGTTTCAAATCAATGGGATTTGGTGAGCGCGTAGGGCTGGAACTCCCCGGAGAAGAGGGCGGAATTTTGCCGCACTGGTCGCGCTGGAGTAAACTTTCGCCGACACGTATGACCATTGGACAAGGCGTAGCAGTAACCGCCGTTCAATTATGTAATGCCTATGCAACGATTGCCAATAAAGGCGTGCGAATGCGTCCGACGGTTATCAAGGAAATCCGTAGCGCAGAAGGCGCATTGATTGAACGCAATGAGCCTGAAGTTTTGGGGCGTCCGCTTTCGGCTCGAGTCTGCCACTCGATGTTGACAATGATGCAAGCGGTAACGGATCGCTCGCAAGGGGGAACGGCACGGCGCGCCGCACTCAAAGATTATACCGTCGCAGGTAAAACTGGAACGGGACAAATCCCCTCTAATGGCGTTTATAACAATCAAGACTATAACGCCTCATTTGTTGGGATTTATCCCGCGACAGCTCCGGAACTTGTTATATTGGTGAATGTTGAAAAACCAAGGGGCATTTATCATCAAGGTGGTAACGTTGCTGCGCCCGTGTTTGCAAATGTTGCCGAAGACATTGGACACTATCTTGGAATCCCCGCAGATAAGCATCCCGAAGTAAAGGAGTGATCCATGGATTTTCTCGCATTTGCAGGAAGCGAGTTGCTCAATACACTTATTGAGGCGATTAAGTCTTCCTCGGAATATCCTTGGACACAAGGATGGCTCACGGCAATTGCCACTTTCTTCTTTGAAAATGTAACGTGTTGGACCATTGTTCCTCCGTTGATTTCGGAAGGGATCCTCAGCTGGATGACCTCCTTGCAGTCAACATTCTGGGGTGTTTTTATTGGTGATATTTTGATGTACCTTCCCGTGCGATTTGCGATGCGCTACATTATTCGCTTGCGTTGGATGCAACGGCATCAATCACAAATTGAGGCCTGTGGGCACTTCTTCGATCGTCATCTTGGTAAGACGATGTTCATCATTCGTTTTACGCCGGGGATTCGAACCTTTGCTCTCATTGCCGCAGGAATGCTTCGCGTTCACTTAGGGTGGTATACCTTTTGGTCTGCCGTTTCCTGTTTAATTCAAAGTTGCATTGTCACTTTTTTTATGCCAACGCTTTACGCGCCAGCCATTACGAGGCTTAAAGAACTTTGGATCACGCGCCCCGGGATTGTGATTGCCATTATTGTTGCCTTCTTTGTTGCTTTTGCTATCCTCCAAGGCTTTATTGCTAAAGCGGTGATGCACCACATCTCGCAACAAAAGCCTGCTGATAACGCATAATCCATTACAATGGAGTGAGATATGATAGAAAATAGGATGGGGGGGGGTAAAGCTCATAGAAATAGTTCTATTGAACTTTACCGCGTTTGTTTAATGTTTGGGATTTGCCTCTTGCACTGTGCTCATCATGGTGGATATCGTCAGGAATTGGTAGTTGATTTGTTGCGATTTTGTGTAGATGGCTTTGTTTTTATCAGTGGTTATTACGGGTTAAGATTTGCACCATCCAAGGTTATTCGGTTGATGGGAATTGCCGCTGTTGCCATAACGATTGCATGGGTCGGAGGTGTGATT
>JAVVWU010000013.1:0-38622 GCA_036651955.1 Kiritimatiellia bacterium | reverse complement strand
ATCTTTTATATTTTACAGAAGCCTGTCAAATCAAGCTTCTGTGAAGCATCCGTAGCTTACGATTCCGACGCCACCACGCCAAAAAACAAAAGCTGCGTCATCTTTTCACCGAAAATCAGCGCTTCGTATCGCAAAAAAGAGCCCCCTTCCGGGAGCCCTACTTTCACTTTCTTTGAAAATAACGCACGTGCGCCGTTCGCGCTACGTCCGCTTAAACGCCTGCGGCGGCTTCGCTTCAGGCGCAGGAGGCGTGAAGAACACAAGGCCGGAGTGCAAAGAATGCCCACAAAGATAGGAGGGAATGTCCATAGGCTTTCCGCCTTCGGGCTGAATACGCAGAAGCCGAATCGCGCCATCGCCCGTGCGCACAACAATTCCCATTTTCTCTACACAAAGAACGGTTCCGGGACAGGCTTTAGCTTGAGCGGCGGTTACGCGTTCAGGCTCGGCAATAAGGACTTTAAGCATTTTCCCCGTGTCTTTGTGACCTTCGGGGAAATATGTAAAAGAGGAAGGCCAAAGGGCATAGGCGCGAATCTTACGCAAGATGCAATCGGTGGGCATCTCCCAATGAAGTAGCCCATCCAATTTTTTAATTTTATATGCAATGGTGACGTGTGTCGGATCTTGCGGCATCGGCTTAACTTTGAAATAAGCCCATAGGGGCAAGACTTTCACGAGCAGTTCTGCGCCGAGATCTGCCAATCGATCGTGCAATGTTTCACACGTATCCGATGACAAAATGGGCGTTTCTGCCGTCATCAATACTGGACCGCTATCCATGCCTTCGTCCATTAACATTGCCGTGACACCCGAGATACGATCGCCCGCAAGGAGGGCGGCATGAATGGGGGAGGCGCCGCGATGTCGAGGCAATAGAGAAAGGTGAATATTCACGCATCCTAGCATCGGGATTTCGAGTAATCGCTTGGACAAAAACTGTCCGTAGGCAACAACCACAATGACATCGGGGAGCCATGCGGCAATTCGTGCCAACGATTCGGGCGTGTTAATTTTTTCAGGCGTAAGACAAGGGATTCCCACGCGATCAACAAACGCCTTACAGGCACAAGGCGCAGGTTTTTTGCCACGCCCAGCCGGTTTGTCGGGTTGCGTGACACAGCCAACAATTTGCACGCCTTCTTCACGTGCGAGGCGTTCAAGCATCACCGCCGAAAGGTCAGCGGATCCCATAAAGACAACGCGTATCATTGGCAATCCCCCTCTAAAAGTCTTGATACGCCATTCAAAATGACGACACGATACGTCAACGGAGCAATTCCGTTGTACAGTTGAAACGATTGTGCCTGCGTTCTCATTTCTGTTGAGTATACCTTTTCATCAACTGAAGGTAAACCTCCGCGACAGCGGCATTCTCTTGAATCAAAGGAGCTGCCCCGTAACGGATTGCATTCATCATATAATCATAAGCGCGTGCATGATCTCCAGTTTCATAATAAAAAAGCGCGATGCTCAGCCAGACTTTACCCGATTTGGGCGAACGGCTCACAGCAAATTGAAGTAAACGCAACGCACGTTCACGATCTGAAAACTTTTGCGCGAGCGCCGAACAGGCGAGGAGTTCGTCCTCCGAAAACGTTCCCCAAACAGCCTCTGGCACGCGACGCAAAAGGCTCATTGCCCCTTCATCTTTTGCAAACCTAAGAAGCGTCATACATCCCTCTTTGGCATCACCGGCACTTAAATCTTCGGCAACGATGATCTGCTCCCAATAGTCCGCCGCCACCGTATGCAAATTCAACGATTCCGCGGCACGCGCAAGTTCACAGACTTCAACCGTTGTGATTTTCTTGGCGCGGACTTTTTTCGTCAGTCGTGTAAAATCTGCATATGCCGATTCCAACGCCTCTAAGCGATCGATGAGATACGGCACTTTTACATTATTGGGATCTGCCCGACCATACGTTTTCAACAAACGAATTGCATCCGCAAAACGGTAAAACGGAATCAATCCCTCCTGCACATATCTGAAAATGACTTCGGGCGAAATAGGAAACAACCATAATGCTTCGGCAAAAGCACGTTCTGCCGCCACTGTTTTTCCATTCATCGCATAAACGCCGCCAATGGACGAACGCAGTTTTGAAAAACTCTTTTGCGCGACAAAATCTCTTCGGAAATCAGTACGAACAGCCAACCGCCGCGTCATCCAATCCCAAAAGTCAGCATCGCGCGTTTGAACCGCCTCCAAGTCAGCCTTACGTTCCCGCACCAATCGCATTGCAAGCCCCGCAGGCTCAAGCTGCGTCTTCATCCAATCAATCGGATAGCTCTCCTCTACGTAAAACGTATGCGTAGGGTTACGATCGAAAATCATTCGGCTCAAATCTGCATTGATACTCATCACCGAAGCCGAGCCACTAATCTGCATTCGCCCGTTACTTTCGGTGATTGTGCCTTTGCCCTTGCGCCGTCCCGCCTGCACATCATCGACATACGAAGTAAAAGCATCATGCACATTATCCGCCGAAGGAATCCAGAGTTGATTCCCATAGAGATCGCGCTCCACATTCATATATGTGGCATCTGCCAACGCGTTCTGCGTAAAAACGTAAATGTCTGAACGAAAGTTTGCCGCGTAAACCATATACGTCGGCACAAAACGTCCCGGATCCGTTCCACCGAAAAAGACCGCCCCCTGCTCCATCGGCGGTGGCCAAAAAGGATCTGGTAACGGCTCCTCTTCCTCCGTCAATTGTTGCCGAATCGTCGGCGCACCACCCAACATATAAGTACCAAACTGCCACCCGAAATCATGCCCCGTCTGCTCCGCCGCCCCCATCGCATGCACCAGCCCGCGATTGAAAAAATTCTCCGCAAACGGCATTGCCGGCACGATCATCGCTACCGCTAACAGACCCCACCAAACCTTTCGCGACAACCGCGCACACACCATCAGCAGCACCATCAACCCATAGCCGACCCACAAAGCAAAAACTCCATGCGATGAAATAAACTTCACCTTCTGAATAAATCCGTCCTGCAAATCTCCGCGCGGATTCGCCAATGCAATCAGCAACGCCGACATCACGAGAAAAAAGAGCCCTGTACACAATAGCCACATCAATCGCCGATGCCGTTCACATACTACTGCTCTTCCGCGTATCAACGCCACGAACAATGCCCCCGTGCCTCCCACCGCCACCGCAATTACAGGCAGCGAAAATTGCATCCGCAAGTCAATTACATACGACCACAATTGCGAAAGATATTTCGCCGAGAAAAAAGATGCCGGTTCAATCGCCTCATACTGCCCACGTGAAAGTGCGTGCTTAAATCCTTCCCATGTCCGCGGATAGCCCCAATTCATTGCAGGGTTTAGTAAATCCGAGACCAGTGGCATATAGGCATAAATCGACATCCCGACCACCGCACCCGCCACCGTCAATGCCACACACCGTCCACGCAAAAGCAACCGATACGCCATCACAAGCACAATGGCGCCCCACACAATCGGCCACCAAAACCAAACCGTATTCGGATCCGTCAACCCCACCAACAGCCCTTCCTGCAACAAAATCAACGACATGACCTGCACCGTTGTCACGCTCGCCGCAAACTTCCGCATTCGACGAAACCGTCCACACACACACCACAAAAGCCCGAGCCCAATCGCATGAACACCCCATGCGTGTCCAAAATTATAAAGCGTTCCAACAAATCCGTCGGGAAGCTTTGACGGTGCCAGAAAAAGCCCCATCCCCGTCAACACCGCAATAATAACCAATGCCAGCACACACGCCCGTGAGAAACGCCACCACCACCAACCCGCCAACGCAATCAGTAGCCCGACCACCACCGAAAGATAAAAGCCTATTGGTGCCGCACAAAACGCCTGCTCCTCCGTCAACGGGCGCAAAATAACTGGTTCCCCACCTTGCGTTGAAAACATATCCGCAGAAGCTAAAGCCCCCAACGACAAGAGATACGCCGTCAATGCAAATGGAATAAGAACAGCAAGAAAAGAAAAAGCCAACTTACGATTGCGCAGAAAGATAAGCAACGCAATCGGAAACCCTGCCAACAGCAGCACCTGATAATTCGTCAACCCCAAGCCAAAGACAAGCCCTAAAATCACCAGTAGCGACGCGCGCGGACGACGAAACCACTCATAAAGCAATAACATTACTAACGCTAAAAACAATGCTCCCAGCGCATACACCTCCACGATGACCGACTGCGACCACATCACCGGAGAAAAAGCGAACGCCAGACTTGCCGCGACGCCACTCACCGCCGCCGAAATTCGTAACCGCTGCGCACTCGCGACATTCTCCCCCTCCTCCACCCCCATCAGATCGCGCGCCGAACGTGTAATCAAAAGAGCCGTCACCCCTGCCGCTAAAGCTCCCATCATCGCCGAGCCCAACGACACCGCCCACGCCGGATTGGGATAGCCCCAATACGTCACTCCCGAAAACACACGACAGAACAGCCATGAAATCATCGTCCACAAAGGATAGCCCGGCGGATGTGGCACACCCAAGACCTCCGCCGCCGTTGCTAACTCTCCCGAATCTTCTAATCCGACAGAAGGACCCAAAGATGCAAAATAGACGACAAAGGCAATACCGCAACTCAACCAAAAGGCAAGCCGATCGGTCCAATCAAAAGACTTATTCTTACACGTCCACATAGCGCGTAAGCATAGCAAAAGCATCGACGCTTTCCAAAGCCCTATACGCGTCGATATCGACCACTCCACAATTTTTCTTATTGAACAACACGTCCTAAACCAGGCAACCGCCTACACATCAGGGCACAAAAAAGCCCCGGCAAAGATGCTAGGGCGAAACTGGAGCCAACTGACGGAATCGAACCGACGACCTGCGCATTACGAATGCGCTGCTCTACCTAGCTGAGCTAAGTTGGCAAAAGTCCCTTAATGATAACAAACATCACGTCCGACTGCAACGTTATTGTTCAACCTTACCATCATTCCTCTTGAACGATAAGGAATACCGATAAACTCTTTGATAAATCGAAAGGAGATACCTCAAAGATTGGGAGAAGCGCACTGTTATCGCAAGCGCAACTCATCTTTGAGCTTTTCATTCTTTTGAATAATCTCATCCAAATCATTTCGCAACCCGCTCAAACGATTTGTATCGGCTGTACCGGGATCCAAAAGGCTTAAACGCGAACGGTGTACAAAATCATCGGGGAACGACCAAAAGACGTTGCGCACATAATATTCGGGCGTTGCGCGATGTAACAACGTGAGTTCTCCATTCGTGGCAATGTTGAGCCGCGGCTTAACAAGTTGAAGATAAGCACCCAAGGGAACGGTGGGAAACCAACGTCCGTCGGGCGTATCACTCACACGCAAGAAAAGGCAATCCACATGATCGCGAGCCCACCGTACCAAGGTAAAATGCCGTTGACGCTTCGGATCGTTTGAGAAAAGTTGCGTTCCTTCCGCCACAATATAGCCGGGGACAATTTCCACAACCTTGAGTTGCGTATCGTAACGGATTCCGGCATCAATGGCGCCAAACTTTACAAAATACTTTCCTTCAGCGGAAAGATTGGCAACCTCAGCAAGGTTGATATCGAACACACGCTGTTCGCTAGGTCCGAGTATCAACGGTGACGGAATGCCACTGGCGCCTTCATATGCCACCGAACGGCGGCTGGTGTCATTCACCCGCACAATTTCAAACACGGCAGAAGGTAATACCCCCTGCCCCAAGATTTTCCGTTGGGCAGTATTATTTCGGATGAGGACTTGCACCGGAATTTTTTCCCCAATCACGCAACTACTTCCGGCATTGAAAGCAATTCCGACGGAAACCGGTTCAAGTGCTTTTTGTGCGGAAAGAAATTCCGCTCCAACCATCAACGTGGTAAAGAAACAGAACCAACGTAAAACGCCTGCAATGTACTTCATGGGAGTGCTTTCGGTTGAGAACCATGTGTAAGCCCGACAATCGAACGTTTATTCGGGAAGAAAATGGATAAGACGTAAGCAACGACAATACAAACGACAAGTCCTATACCGCCGTAAACGAACGGGTGCGGTTTATAAATGGCGAGCGAGCTTGCCGCAGGAATCAAATCCAAGCCATAGCACACCACGTAGTTCGCAATCAATCCAATAACCGCAGGGCCACCGCCGACGCGTGGCATAAAGATGCCCATAAAGAAAAGCGCCGTCAATCCTGCCGTCAGCATCGCGATAAACTTCTGGAAGTCATCAAAGAGCGAGCGCGTATCAAGTTGCGCCAAGGCTAATGCCGCACCCACGCCGATCAATCCGATAATCACCACGCAGATACGTCCGCACTTAATTTGTTCCTTCCCTGTCATCGTCGGACGGAAACGCAAAATGAAGTCGGTCGTAATCGCCGTAGACGCACTCGTAATATTCGCCGAAAGCGTGGAAATCGTGGCGGCAAAGATTGCCGCGATTACCAACCCGGCAATCACAGGGTGTAACTCAATCGCCATAAAAATCGGAAAGACCGAATCACTCTTCGGCATCGTGATATCCATCATGCCCGGTGCGCTGAAATAGTGCGTGTAAAGGCTCGAACCAATCATATAGAAAATCACGGAAGCAACAACGGACAATCCGCCATTAAACCAAATCGATTGCGCAGCCTTCTTCTCATTGGTACAGGCAATGTAACGTTGCACGACACATTGATCGCTCGTATACGAGGAGAGGTTGCTCACCAAGCCTTGAATCACAACCACCCAAAAGACCGGTTCCTTGAAAAGAAAACGGAAATCCCACGTCCGCAGCTTCGACGCATGATCGGCAATTTCAACAAATCCGCCCACGCCACCATCGGTTTTCATCAGTAGCACAATCATCACCGTGACGGCACCGCCGAGCAGTACACAGCCTTGCACGAAGTCACTCCAAATGACCGCATCCAAACCGCCAAGGCAGCAGTACACAATCGTCACAACGCCACACAGCAGAATACAGAGATTGACATCAATCCCCGTGACCGCATTCAATGCAATCGCCGGCAATAGTGTGACGACCGCCACACGGCACACCATAAAGATATTGAACACGCCCGACCCAAACAGGCGAATTGCCAAACTAAAACGTTTCTCCAAATATTCATACGCACAGGTGATATTCAATCGGCAGAAAAAGGGCAAATAGAAGAAAATGGCAATCGGAGCCATCGCTAAGATACAGATGACCATCGGGAAATAACGCCAGTCCGAAATGTAAGTCATCGTCGGAATGGAAATAAACGTAATGGAGCTTAACATCGTCGCAAAGATACTCATACCGGCAACGAACCATGGAATACTTTTCCCTCCACGGAAATAGCTGTCCGCCGTCTTTTCGCGCATAAGGAAAATCATCGCCAATCCGACCATCGCCAAGAAGTAAACGCCAATAACCACCCAGCTCAATCCGGAGAACGCCCACCCTTTGCGCACAAATTGCGCGAGTTGCACATCATTCGTACGTACCGTCGGCATAATTTCACCACCGGCAAGAATTAACCGCGGTTCTGATTTGACCGAAGAAAGACTGTGAGGATAAAGCACCATCGTGGCACCGCACCGTGGAGTTATGCCTTCAGGCAATGCGCCATATTCCGCCCAGCGCCCTGTCACCGCGTGAAACGCATAGAGCTTCCGCGTCCAATTGAAATCAACCGGATCACGGGAAAGCATCGTCTTCCAGTCTTCGGGCAACATCCGCATCGCGCGATCCCACATCGTGCCATCATAGCCGCCCATCAGTAACACGTGTTGATCGCCCACAGGCATAAAACCGGCACCAATTGTGGAGACCGGCGCATCCTCTAACTTCGACCATGCGAAAGAACCGTCAAATTGTATTTTATAGCCATAACCATCGTACGCGGCGAGCGGTTTATGATCGGACGTGCTGATGACACTACCGCCGTACACCACAAGAATACGGCTCTTTTGATCGCCATTCTGCTCTGCGGCGACCGCTTGATAACGCGGTGCACCGGGCAACGGCGGCAATTCGCCCCACGTCCATACGCCATCTTTCTTTGCAAGCGTAAACAAACGGTTGGTCGGTTCGCCATTCAGCCATCCGCATGCAAAAACGGCACCATCGCCCCACGTCGTTGCCGCCGTCATTGACAATGTACCGTAAGGACACGGGGGCAACGGTTCAATCGTTGCCGAACCGCGCGGGATTAAAAACGCCGTTGCTGTCGGTCCTTGCGCCGTTACGCCACCGACGCAGAGAAGTCCGGCTTTCGTCACGACGGCGCCACCCTCAGCCGTTCCCACTGGCAACTGTCCAAGAACCGTCCACACATTCGCTTCAGGATCATAAGAGGCGATCGTTGACGAGTATGCCTTTTGTCCATTGACATACGTTGATCCGCCCGCGGTGATGATTTTGCCCTCCATCATTCCGCCAAAAGCACGCGCGACCGCTTCCGGCGCCGGCGCTGCCTGCGTCCACGTAAGCTCAATCGGAACTGCCGCCAATGTAAAGGCACAACAGATGCCAGCGAATAAAGACAGACAGTACTTCATCATTCTTTGATCTCCTCAGTAAGAGCTTTTAATTCCGCCCAACGCTCTGGACGACAGTAAGGTTTCAGCATTTCCCACGAAATCGTATGGCTGCGGATTCCGCGCCAACCAGCAAAAAGCGTGTATGCAGGATAGCAAAACTCCATCCCATTTTTCCGTGGCATAAAGCTCGGCACACTCGTTTCGACATCAAACGCCACTTCTTGAATCTTTCCCGCTTCACGGATACACTCCACTAATACAGCGTGAAATTCCGCGATACGATCAGGGAGCAAGAAATCCGTTTCCTGCAGTGGCTTTAACTCTGGGATAGACAGCACACGTAATATGCGACGGGCATGGCATCCGCAACCGCCGCGATTGTAATAACCGTTGTAATCATATCCCAGCCACTTGCGCGCGACAAACACGAGACGCACTTTCGCGGTGAAATCAAATGCTCCGAGCGATAACGATGTTCCAGGCGGTTGTGACTTGGACAGTGTAAACGTGTGACTCAACTCTTTCAGCAGCGTGGCTGGCGTTATTAACTCGCCTTGTTCGGTGATCTCTTCATTGCCGTAACAGTCACCCGTAATCTTTTGGCGCAAAACCTCAACCGTCGCTTCGTCTAACCCTTCAACGGCAATCGGATACTCGATGTCCCATTGGGCAGAAATACAGACATCGTCACGATCATGTGAAAAACGTCCAACGTCCATCATACTCACATACGGTTTCGCACTCAGCGAAACTGCGAGCATTCCTGCGAGTAACATCGCCATCGCACCGTAATTCATGAAAGCCGAATCCTCTCAAACAGCCCGCGCGGAATCATCCGCATCAAAATCGCTATCCACTGCCAACGCGGCGTCACATAAATGACCGACCGAAAACGATTTAATCCTTGCAGTATACAACAAGCCGCCTCTTGTGGCGAACTTCTCCAAAAATCCGACGCCTGTCCCATTGCCGTATCGACAAAGCCCGGCATTACCGTAATGAATCGGCATGCCTTCTTTTCCTGTCGGCATTTCCGCCGATACCCTTCCATTGCCGCAATCATATAAGCTTTGGAGGGTGAATAACCGTTGGTATTTTCAAGCCCACGAATACCGGCAATACTGGCAATCGCGACAAACGCCTCACAATGTGTCAACGCCCATTGCGCCAACCGTTCAAATGCCACCACCTGCAAGTTCAACGTCTGCTGCGTCAGCTCCCAATCAGGCTCCGCCGTCTGCGCTCCAAACCCTGCCGCGAAAATAATCCCTTGCGCGTTGATTGCCGCCACCTGTGCCATCGCCTCCGGTGCCGTAATATCCAGTACGACCGTTTCGCCACCCAATGTCTTTAACAAAGCTTCACGCCGTCCCGCCGCGACCACCGTTACGCCTTCTGCACGCAAAGCAATCGTAAGCGCACGACCAATGCCCGAGGTTGCGCCAATAATCAAAATATTATTCATTTTAACCTTCGTTTCTACAGGACACGACCCTCTTCTTCGGGGAGATCGGGAAGATGAAGCGACTCAAGGATAAGCTCCGCAGGCGTTCGCGCAGATTTCTCCTGATTACACGCAAAACAAGCCGGAACGACATTCCCTTTATCCGAATGCCCGCCGCGCGCCACAGGAATTAAATGATCCATCGTCAATTCCGCAGGAGCAAAGTGTCCATGGCAATAATAGCATTCTCCTTTTTCAAGGCACGCTTTCCACCAAGGCGAACGGCGCAAAAGACGCGCACGTTCACGTTCACGGCGAATCTGCGACTCCTCTGCTGGTGTATACCAGTCGTCACTCATTTTTCAGGAACACTCGGCACGGGGATTCCGCGCCAACGGCGGTGCACCCATAAATATTGCTCAGGAGCCATACGAATTAAAACTTCTAATCGACGAATAAGATTCGCCGTAATTTCCGCAATATCTTTCTCACGATTGGACGTCGGTTTATAAACCAAAGCCTTCCCTATCGTTACCAGCTTATAATGCAACGGCCCCGTACGCAAAAAACCGCCTACCAAAATCGGCGCACCCGTTTGCAAATGAATCCGTGCCGGAGACGTATACACCGGAACCACTTGCCCGAAAAAAGGAACGAGAACTCCGCGCGAACTATACTGGTCAAACAAAATGGTTAACGCTCCATTCTCCGATTGCCAACGACGCATCAGCGACCCTGAAAATCCATGCTTCTTCGGAAGAATGGTAATTCCGCCACGAAAGTTATGGCGATCCAAAAATTGCTGAATGTAAGGATTATCCATCAGACGCGCCACGGCAAACATCGGGCGTTCACTGGAAACCGCCGTAATACCCGCCTCCCACGCACCCAAGTGCCCTGTAGCCAAAAGCAGCGGACACTGCGGACGGAACAACATTTCCTGACATTCCGCAGACATTTCAATGTCCACGTAATTCCGCCAATTCTCACGCGTAATGATATCCGATGCACGAATTGCTTCACTAATGTGACCGATGAAATGCCCAAACGATTCTCGCGCAATATGCCGCGCCTCCCGACGTGTTTTTGCCACGCCCGCCACCACCACATTATCAACCGCCACGTGCACACGTTCCGACCAACTGAAAAGCGAAAATACAGCGACGCCAATACCGCGTCCAAAAGCATACGCTTTCATCACAGGAACCAGCTTGTAGAACCACCAAAAGCCTGCAAGTAAAAGATATTCAATATACGCAATCATCTTCATACCATACTATTATAAACGATTCAAAATTTCTTTGTAAAGCCTCCGTACGCCTCTCGCGCTGAAAATATCGTACGTCCTTGCACAACTAAAATGAAAGAAACAAGAAGGGCGTCTCCACAAAAGATAAGGAGAAGCGCGCGAAATAGGATGCTAAGCTTCAAGCTGTTTCCGAAGCATTCGCAATTCATCGCGCAAAAGGGCGGCGCGTTCAAATTCCAATGTTTCCGCCGCGTGGCGCATCTCTTGCTCTACCGATTTCATCGCCGCCAAAAGATCCTCGTGAGAGGCTCCCTCTGCCACAGCGAGAACGCCTGCGGGGCGTTGCCCGCTCTTGCCATACGCCGAAGATTCTTTCGCATACGTATCATCCGACAAATCTTCGTTAATGGCGCGACGAACCGATTGTGGCGTAATTCCGTGAGCTTCATTGTAAGCGTGCTGTTTGGCTCGGTGCGCTTCGGTAATCGCAAGCGCGGCTTCAATGGCAGGCGTAGAATGGGCAGCATAAAGAATGACACGCCCCTCCACGTGACGTGCGCACCGCCCTGCGGTTTGCACAAGTGAAGTTTCACTGCGCAAGAACCCCTCTTTGTCTGCATCCAAAATCGCCACGCGCGTGACTTCGGGCAAGTCCAAACCTTCACGTAAAAGGTTTACGCCAATCAGCGCATCAATGTCACCGCGCCGAAGGCGTGCCAAAATATCCACGCGCCCAATCGCGTCAATATCCGAATGAAGGTATTCACTCTTCACGCCGATATTGTGAAGGTATTGCGCGAGGTCTTCGCAAGAACGTTTCGTCAGTGCGGAAACCAACGTGCGACCGCCTCGTTCAGTATTGCGACGGATTTCCTCAATAAGATCATCCACTTGATGTTCTAACGGACGGAGTTCAATCACAGGGTCGAGCAATCCGGTGGGACGGATGACCTGCTCGACTTCCAAATCGGCAACCGAACGTTCATACGGTCCGGGCGTCGCAGTCGTAAAGAGCACACGCGGGACACGTAATTCAAACTCTTCAAAGGTCAACGGACGATTATCCTTGGCACTCGGCAAACGGAAGCCGTTATCTACAAGGACTTGCTTGCGAGCCTGATCGCCATTATACATCGCGCGAATTTGTGGCAAGGCAACATGACTTTCATCTACAATCGTCAAAAAGTCCGAACCGAAATAGTCAATCAGCGTGGGCGGAGGAACGCCGGAACCGCGTCCCGCCAAAGGTGCGGAATAGTTTTCAATCCCTGTGCAATAGCCCATTTCATTGAGCATCGCCAAATCATATTCCGTCCGCTGGCGCAACCGTTGCTCTTCCAACAGCTTACCGTCGCGCTCAAATTCCTTCAACCGTATTGCCAACTCTGACTTGATACGATCCACACCTTCGACAAGTTGACTCCGTGGCATAACAAATTGTTTTGCCGGCGAAAGCAAACAGGACGGCATCTTGCCAATCGTTTTCCCGGACACCGGATTGAACGTCTGCAACGACTCAATCTCATCGCCGAAGTAAGAAACGCGAATCGCCTCAGTGGCATACGAAGGAAAGATATCAAGGACATCTCCACGCACACGAAAAACGCCCGGTTGCGGTTGATAATCGTTGCGCTGATACTGAATCTCTATCAGCTGCGCCATCAATTCTTCGCGGGAGAGTTCCAAACCTTCACGCAAAGCAATCATCATTCCGCGGTAATCTTCGGGCGACACAAGCCCATAAATACAAGAAACAGATGCCACAATAATGACATCTTTCCGTCCTAAAAGCGCATGCGACGCCGCGAGACGAAAGCGTTCCAAATCAGTATTGATACTCGCATCTTTTTCAATGTACGTATCCGTTTGTGCAATATAAGCTTCCGGTTGATAATAATCGTAGTAGGAGATGAAATATTCCACCGCATTATCGGGGAAGAACGCTTTTAACTCCGCGTACAATTGCGCGGCGAGCGTTTTATTATGTGAAATGATAAGCGTCGGACGTTGAAATTGCTGAATGACGTTCGCCATCGTAAACGTCTTTCCCGACCCTGTCACACCGCGCAGGATGGCACGCTTCGCTCCCTGTTCAAAGCCTTGCACAAGCGTCGCAATCGCTTCGGGTTGATCGCCCATCGGCACAAAAGGCGCGACAAGACGAAAGTTCGCCGAGCCTCCATGGAGTTCATTTTCAAAATGTGTTTCGAGCATTACAAGCCACTGTAGATGGGACAGGGCGACTGCGCGCTCGTCCGCCCTCTTCTCGATTGCGAAACTTACTGAATGCCGACACGTTGCGCAAAGAGTACTTCCTCTTCCGCACAGTCCAGCGCAACGCTAATCGACTTGCGGTCAATGCGTCCCATAAAGACCGTCTGCCATCCTTTGGACGTACAGAAAAGGTACATATTCTGTCCGATGAAGCCGGCGTCTACAAGCGCATATTCACGCGTATGCTTCTCGCTCTTTTTATACCACAGAATGACACACGCCGAGGCGCCGCCCAGCGTCTTGTCCAAGCTTACGCACACTTCAACAAGCGAGAGCGTATTGGCAGTAGGATCATAGGTGAAAAGTCCTTTGGCGGTAAGAACGGCAAGCTCAATTTCCCGATGATCTCGTGCCGACGGCGCCGTGCGCTTGCCGTCAGGACGCGTCACGCCATTTGCCGCCCACAAGAGCGAGGAGAGCTGCTGCAATGTCGGTGCCGCGTGAGCGGTAATCTGATGCGTCGTCTGACGCGCATTGAGGACTTCCATCAAAGGCTTTCCTCCGGTCTTTTCAGGCGGTGGCAACAGTAACGGTTCCGCGAATGCAACCACGGTTGAAATCAAAAAAGCAATCGTCATCAAAAACGTTTTCATTATTTCTCCTTATAAGAATGCAAGCATTATAGCAAAGACGTCTCCGCAAACATCTCCACCGCTCTCATTCACAATGACGTCTCCGCTGTAGACACTGCAAAAGAGGCGCCACGCAACAGCGGCAAAAGTAAAGCCGACATATGCCACGCAACAGCGGCTCTCCGCAGGCGAATACGTGCGCCTTAGAAAGAAAGAGACCCCGTCTTTCGACAGGGTCCTTTAGATAGCTTACTGTATGCCTTAGAAAGCGTAGTGAGCGAAAGCTTTATTCGCCTGTGCCATCTTATGGACATCATCGCGTTTCTTGAGAACATTGCCCGTATTGTTGAAGGCGTCAATGATTTCAAGTGCGACAGCGCGCGGCATCGGAACGCCACGGCGGGAAGAAGCATACTGAGCCATCCAGCGAAGCGCAAGCGCAAGCTGACGACCGGGGCGAATCTCAACAGGAACAGGGTAAGTCGCACCACCGACACGGCGGGACTTGACTTCCACTTTGGGCTTCATGTTGTTGATTGCAGCATCCATAACCTCAAGAGGATCTTTGCCAGTTTCCTTAGCGAGTTCCTCAATAGCACCATAAACGATGCGCTCTGCAGTGGTTTTCTTACCGGATTTCATGAGGGTACGAACCACTTTGGCGACCAATTCGCTATTGAAGCGCGGATCGGTCATGTGCACACGTTTGGTAGCCTTACGACGTCTTGCCATTGTCTAAATCTCCTTATTTCTTCTTGGCATCGGCGGCGGCATTTTTCTTGACGCCATACTTGGAACGGGAACGACCACGACCGCTCACGCCCAGGCTGTCGAGACAACCACGGATAATGTGATAACGGACACCCGGAAGGTCTTTTACACGACCACCACGCACCAGAACGACCGAGTGCTCTTGGAGGTTGTGACCTTCTCCGGGGATATAAGCCGTCACTTCAAATCCGGTGGAAAGGCGCACACGGGCGACTTTACGCAATGCGGAGTTAGGCTTCTTAGGGGTCTGCGTCTTAACGACAGTACAGACACCACGACGCTGAGGACACGCGACAAGCGCGGGGGATTTGCTCTTCTTGTGCAGAGGGTTACGACCCTTACGCACTAATTGATTGATCGTCGGCATATGCTTCCTTCTATGCACATAAATAATGTGTCCGCACCTGCGGACGGCTTCTATCTTCGGTCGGAATGAGTGGGACGGGGCTTTCGTCCTCTACAGGCATCGGGATTTAGCTACAAATCTCGGATTCCGCACCGATAAGTCCGCATAAAATACCACAAGCATCTTATACGGGCAAGGGAAAACTGAAATTGGAGACCAAAAGTTTCGGGATCAGTGAGATTCTGAACTTCCAGACTCCAATCACCTTAGGCCTTGGTCACGCGACCAGATCTGAGGCAGCTCACGCAAACCTTCATATGGCAAGTTTCGCCATTGGGCTTACGCGCATGAACATTCACGAGATTGGGTTCAAACCGACGGGTAGAGACACCGGTGGTGTGAAGACCGATACCACCTTTGGCCTTCTTGAGACCGTGGCGGATAATGCGGCTTCCGACCATGGGCTTCTTGCCGCAGATTTCGCAGATTCGAGACATGATGTATTCTCCTTGGTGTATTAAACGAGGTCAATAAAATCAGGGGCGAAGAAAAGTCGCTTTTTTGAAGCGTTCTGCGCTGACTTCGGTGTGATCAATGACTGTACCCTCTTCCGCCGGCGCGTGCAAATGGCTGCCGAAGCGACCTTTTGGCACAGCACCGAGCGCATCACGTAGAGCTTTACGCACATGGCTCAATCCCGGATGTGCCGGATCGACCAGTGAAAGCTCAATGGGTTGGATTCCTGTTTCCGCGAGAAACGTCGCGAGATGCTCTTGCGCGGCAGGCTCATCCATCTTATTTGCAAGGACGAGCGCAGGACGAGCAGCAAGCTCAGGATCGTAGGATTCGACCTCTGCCCGAAGTACGCGATACGCGTTTTCAGGAAGGTTTTGTCCATCCGCCATATCCAACACATAGACGAGCATACGCGAACGCGCGATATGCTTCAGAAAAGTAAGTCCAAGACCGACTCCGTCAGCGGCACCTTCTATAATGCCCGGAATATCGGCGACGCGTAACGTCGCAAAGTCATCGTAAGTGACCGTTCCAACAATGGGGTGCAGCGTCGTGAAGGGGTAATTTGCAATTTTGGGCTTCGCATCACTAATAGCGGCAAGCAGTGAAGATTTTCCCGCATTCGGGAAACCTACGAGCCCGGCATCAGCAATGGTTTTAAGCTCCAAACGTACGCGGAAGGCTTCACCTTCAAGACCGGGAATATACTTTTCGGGCGACTGATTGACAGCGCTCTTGAAATGTACATTGCCCCAGCCACCACGTCCGCCTTTAGCAATCAGAAGCTCTTCTCCATGCACGAGAACTTCGCCTAAATCGGCATCCGTATCGGCATTGCGTGCTTCCGTACCACACGGAACGTCCACATAGAGATCCTCGCCGGTACGTCCGTGCATTTTCTGTCCTGCCCCGTTCCCGCCATTTTCAGCGTGGAGACGCGGTTCAAAGAAAACGCGCAAAAGACTATCGGCATGGGTGCTTGCTCGGAGAAAGACGTTACCGCCTCGCCCACCGTCACCGCCATCAGGTCCGCCTTCGGGTACATGAGACTCACGACGGAAGCTTGCGCTCCCATCTCCGCCTCGCCCGGCACGCACCTCGGCCGTGACTGCATCTATGAACGTTCTGGTCTTCATGTTACTGACCCGTCAGAGGACGGATCCCTTCGTTACTCGACAACGACTTGAGGAAGCGGCTTAATCGCAATGACCTTGCCCGACTTCTGGAATTCGACGATACCGTCGATAAGAGCAAAAAGCGTGAAATCGCGCCCACAGCCAACATTCGTGCCGGGGGCAAACTTCGTGCCGCGCTGACGAACGAGAATTGAGCCTGCGGTGACAACTTGACCACCGTAACGCTTTACGCCGAGACGCTTTGCATTACTGTCGCGACCATTACCAGTACTACCTGCCATAATGTTGTTCCTTTCGAGGTTACGCGATTGACTTAATCTTGAGAACCGTCAATTCCTGACGGTGACCGACGCGGCGTTCATAGCCTTTGCGGCGATTCTTACGGAAATGAATGAGCTTGTCGCCACGCTTGTGGCCAAGTACGGTGGCAATGACCTTTGCACCGTCAACGACGGGCATGCCGATCTTGAGCTCATCGCCATTATTCAGCGCGAGCACACCGTTTAATTCAGTGTCTGCGCCGACTTCGACGGCCATGCGGTTGACCTCGATGACGGCTCCGACCGTCACGCGGCACTGGACGCCGCCGGCTTCAACGACTGCATATGCTTCCATGTAGGTGTCCTTTATTGGTTTTCGCAAAAGGGTTTTCCCGCCCCTGTGGCGGTGAAAGTCCGAGTAAGATAGCGCTTGCTCCGTCATACGTCAACGTTTATTTTCAACAAAGTGAACTTTCTGTAAGTCATTTCTTCCACAACCACCGTGAGAAACGACTTACACAACGCACCTTTCGTTAGGAATTATGCAGCTCATAATGAGGCGGCTGGATTAAATCAGCCTTCGCACCACTTCCCCCTCACATGACAATAAATAAGGCACTCGCCACCGCTGTCCCCTTATAAACGCTACTTTCTCACAAAAAGAAAGTGTACGCCGAGAGCCGATAAGTTCTCAGTAGAATAAGCGAAGTCTTTGGGCATACGTTCAGAAAGAATCACGAGGTGAAACGTCTCGGGCGGAGGAAGCTCCGCATTTCCGGCACAATCTGCCACCATACGAACTATTTTACGATGCGGATGTGGCGGTTCACTCCACGAGCATCCCAAAGTAACAATGAGCGTCACCTCAAACCGATCATCCTCACACATTCGCTCCCATACCGCACGACCATAAAACAAAGATTCATGCAACAAGATAAACGCAACTTTAATCTTCATCGCAACTTCCCTTAATGAGCCTTAGTCTAGCACGTTCAATTATACACGCGTGGGCGAAGCTTTCACGTCAAAGCGCTCTCATTTCGGAAACTCAATTCTGCATAAGTCCACATAGAAGGTCGGAACAAAATGCCTACTTATGCAGAATGTCACAGTTTCGGCACAGTCGGGTACGCCGTGAGCCTCAGTGAGGTAAGGCGTCTACCTCACTGAGGTACGAGGTCAGGGTCAATGAGGTAGAGGTCGTACCTCACTGAGGTGCGCGGGCAAACCTTTTGCAATATCTCTTGAAATTTGTTGATGCTATGACTAAAGCACGGAAAATGAAGGAGTAAGGAATGCACGTTTGCGCTACTCCTGGTTCAAAACGAGGAAAGGCGCTGTATCGACTGATTAGCAACGTATTATGCCGCTCTAATTCCTGCATAAGTGTAGGAAGGAATAAAATCGTCTATTTGAATTACGCGTGGCGGAAGTAGAATCGTTAAGATCGAAAAGATTAAGGGCGGAAGCCGGAAACAGTGGCGCGAGAAAAGAATATGAGACGGGCGGCATCAACACGATCCAAGAGCGTTTCGGGCGGATACCAACCGGTGGGACGTTGGAAGTCGGGACGATCGCGGTCGCGTCCTTCCGGATAAACAATATGGAGTTGCAGAGCGCCGTCTTGAACGCGAAATCCGTCAATCATACAGCTGTTGAGCGCATAGGGTGCGAATGAATCGGCTGTTGGTTGCCGAATGCAGAGGACTGGAACACTCGTAAGGAGGGAATCACGAATACGGGAAAGTTGCCCTTCTAAAGTCGTTGCGTCAATGCGCACGAGACCTTCTTTACCTTTCTTTTTCATCTCAAGGCGAAAAACTTTGGCGCATTGCCGATCAAAGTCTTTCGTAAAAACGTTCTCCATCATACCGGCAGCTTTGGCTTGTTCGAGACAGAAAGCTTGAGCCAGACGAAATTCCTCCAGTCGCGGAGGAAAGCAGTCGTCCGTAGGTGCCATGTGAAGGCGGGTGAAATCCAACGCTTTCACTTTAGCTTTGCCTCCGTCCAACGGCATACGAAGGTAGCTCATCAGTTTTAATAAGCTGACGAAACTCGTAGAGCCGATGACGTAGCCGTCTTGATATTGCCGGTCATAGTTTTTCCCGACGATGGGATTGGAACTGTCAATGGTATCGGTGAGAAGCGGCGGAACGGCAGTGACGGTAGCAGGCTTCGGTAAGACGATTTTTTCTTCTGTGGTGGAGTAAACAAGCCCCAGAGGAGTTCTGGCATAGGCGCGGACATAGAGCGTGGCACCGGGGCGTTGTCCAAGGATTCGTGCATCGTAACGGTCTCGATGATAGAGCGGAAAGACGGAACCGCGCTGGAGCGTCGGATGCGGTGCCGGTCCGGCGACAAATCCATATTCCTGCAAGAGCGGTTCTCCACGGAAGTCCACCGTCATATGAGCACGGAAACTGGTCGGGAGAAGTTCGCTGACTTCGGTCAATGTGACAATGGGAAGCAACGATTGTTTGAAGGCTGTCCCTGTCAAGCGCGATTGCGGTGGCGTAAGGGTGACTGTTGCACCTTCTGCATTTTGAGCTCCAAAAGTAATCTCCACACCGGTCGGCAAAAGATTTGGAAGGAGATTACGCGGATCGGAGGCATCGTTAAACTGATCGCCTTCGCGAAAAACGGCAATACCACCAACTTCTCCATGAAGCATACGATCGTTCGGACGGTAGGCATAACAGAGGTCGGGATGCCCTTGATACGGATCACCTTTGGTGACATTGATGAGATAAATATAGAGACCGCCATTGGCGGAAGCCGTTGCATCATAACGTCCGATTTCACTTTCACTTGCGCCCGAAAGTTTTTGCGGTTGCGAAGGCTCATATTCGAGATGAAGTAAATAATATGGATGTTGCGTAGGGATGAAGATTCCGAGCGGTTGATCCGAAAATGTTGACCACCGTGGAGCAAGCGTTATCGTGGCGCTGTTTTTAATGAGCGGATAAGCAGCGTCGCTCAAAAGCCCACAATAGCGATAACGGAAATAAAGCGGTCCGGTGGGTCCGCCGCCGACGGTGACAGGCGTTCCCGGCACACCATCGCTGACCTTGGGTGCATGATAAGTATCAGGCGCACCGAGGACGTGCCCAAGTTCGTGAATGAGCGTTGACGCACTGCCGTGGGCATCGAGTGTCAAAGCGGAATTAGGCCAAAGCGGATCGCCCCAACGAATTGTCGAAGCCGGATTATAAAAGACGAGCTGGTCGGGATAGTCAATGATTCCGCGCTGTTGAATCTCTACTGGCGATTGTTTTACTTTCCCTTTATAAAGAGAACGGAGTTCGGAAAGCTTCCCAACGGTTTCAAGCGGTGCGCATTGAGATGCGTACGTAAATGCTATCAGCTCTATTTTTTCAGAAGCAGAAGAATTGCGTCGAGAAAAGGCAATGGCCTCTTTTCGCAATTGCGCAACACGTTGCTTCCCTTCTTCTTCATTCGTCCATCCGATGCGGTTATTCAACGTTGCGAAACGCGTGTAATATCCCAACGGCCTCGGCGCACGATAAACCGTCCCCAGCCGTTTACATTTCGGCCAACAAACGGCTTGTGTATAACGTTTGAAATAGTCGGCGACACCTTCAGTTTGCCTCTTCATACATTCATCAACGTCTATAGGGATCGTATCTGGAAAGTCTACAAAGACGAAGCCCACCGAAAATTCTCCCGTGAAGCGCGGCTGAGTACGTCGCACTTTTCCGAACTCCTCCGCCTTCATTTTCTGTACGATTCCTTGGCGTTGCTCATGGACTAAATCTTCTTTTGACGCACGCGATTTTCGTGCGTCTACATTTTCAAGTGCACATAGACAGGCAAGAAGTCCGATGATTATTCGTTTATTCATAAACGCAGTTTAACATATTCGCGTAGAATCACGTATGCTCTGCTCCGTCACACTTTCGCATTTCCTCGATATCTCAGTTGCACGACACGCTATAAAGTTGATAAACTAACGGCAATCAATGTATTATTTAAGGAGAGACTGATGTTAAGCTTTCTATTGAGCTTTTTTTGTGCACGCCCTTTTCCTGAATCGCCCAAAAAATGGGTCTCTTGGGTCTTTGTGTTAAATGCCGTAGTATGGGGTTTCATCGCCTTTGCTGTTGGTTCTTTTCTCGCCGGCCCCTTCGCGCTCCCCGGAGATAATGCCAAGACTTTGTCACTTTTAACCGAAGCATTCTCTGAAGGGCATGCTGCCTATCCGCTGTTGACGTGGATGGTGCATTTATTTTTCGGTTCGACGCCATCGATGTTAATGCTCAACCTTTTTTCCGCAGGCGTAATGGGACTTTTGGTGGCATTGACCTTCAAAATGGTGCAGTTTTGGGTAATGGATGTAGTGCTTGAAGATTCCGTATATGCGTCGCGAAACAAAATTTCAAGTTTCGCCGCGAACTTGGCGTGTTTACTGCTAGTGACCTCATTGCCGGGATTATATGCCGGCTCTTCATTGACCATAGGGCTATGGTCTTTTCTCTTCTTGCCACTGTGTATCGTTCTTCAAAATAGCTATGCGCTGTCAGGCGGATCGCGCGGACGAATGGGACTGTTCGGCATCGTCTTAGGACTCTCAATGGTGGAGTCGCCATGGATATTGGCAACGCTTCCGATTTTCTTTCTGCGTGTAATAACGATTGAGTGGCGGCTATGGAATGGCAGTGTGCGGAATTTATCCGTATGGTTCCTCGCCTTCGTGACTGGTGTGGTGATGATGTTACTTGGGAATGCCGCACGACTGGATGTGCCATTTGATTTGGCCCACGTGTGGGCGACCGAAGTGCAAGTCTTGTGGACACATCTGGACGTCTTAATGGGACTTGTTTCCACAACATGGCTGCGCGATCTTTTGTTGGGTACGGGCTGGATGATATTGGCATGGATTACAGCGCGCGGAATGCTCAATAATAAGCGGACATGGGGACTCCTTTTTACCGCTATCGTATTGACCGGAATCAGTTGGGCAGTATTGCTCATGGTACGATTGACACCGATGCATGAATGGTTCGCGATAGGAGAAATTCCAATCGGAACAGCGGTAGGGGCAGCCATTGTTTCGGCAATGCTTTTGGTCGGATGGTGTGTGGAACTGTTTGCACGCAATCCGACGGCTCAAGAATATGAGTCTACGGCAACCTTGCGTGCGGCAGCGATTGCCATGCTTCCCTTGTTTGTGCTTGTCGTCATTGCCTCAGGGGTCTTACAAGGACGGCGATTTGCAGCCGCCGATCGCGGGATGGCGAATCGATTCGCCGCAGAAACTGTGCAAGAGCTTGCGCCGGGCGATGGGCTTGCGTCCAATCATGTCTTTCTTTTGGGATCGCCATGGATTGAAGACCATTTAATGCTGGAAGCACAAGCGCAGGGCGTTTCCTTGACGCTCTTTTCACCGGCACGAATGGGAGATCAGGCCTATCTCAAAGTGTTACGGAAACGGCTTGAGACGGAACCGCTCTTAGATTCTGCAGATCGGTTGCGATTGATACATTTACTTGATTACAACTTTTTCGTGTTTGTGCAAGACTTTTTCATGGCGCAACCAAATGTGGCACAAATTGCAGTTGCCTATAATCTCGCAGACATTTGGTATGCCGCGAAGTTGCGTCCGCTGACGGCAGGGACTGTCACGGTGGGACTTCAGGACAATACCGTCCCCACGATTGATCCGCTTCCGGGGCAACTCGCCTTGCAGGCACGCTGGACAAAAACGTTGGAGCCAGCGACGTTGCGGTGGTGGGATTTATCAGCGTCCATTCATCAAAACATTCGGCACCACTTAGCGTTTATGGCGAACAATTTGGGAACCTTTCTTGACGACCAAGGGCGCACGAAAGATGCGGCTGACTGTTATTATTACGCATCGCAAACGGATCGCGCGAATATATCGGCACTGCTCAACCTCTATGATATTTGTATCCGCAGAAATCAGCTCCCCGAAAAACGTTTGGAGGTCGAGCGGGACTTTGAACATTTTATTACGGCAACGGCGAAATCCAATCTTCAATATGATTTGAGTGAAGTCGGACGGCGATTTGGTTATATCCGTAACTACGACCTCTTCGTGCAACGCGGCTGGGAGTGGGCGGTGAGTGCGGCACCTGAATCTGTTCTGGCAGGGTTGCGTACGGCGCAAGCCGGCTTGGCGCCTTCCGATCCACGTGTAGGCGTCTTGCAGTCGATGGTAGGCGCACTCTACGAATCGCAAGGACAGTCGGAACGTTCCTTTGCGAACTACTCGGCGGCAGTTCTTGCAGACCCGAAGAATATTGAAGCTATGCGCGGGTTGCTGCGTGCCTCTATTCAAAGCGGAAGAACAGCAGAAGCTGGTAAATGGTTGGCACGTGCGCAAGAAGCGGGAGCCGATGAAGACTCGTTGAGCCTTGACCGTTCCGCTTATTTGATGGCAATGGGCGATCTCAATGGGGCGCGCCAAGCCATTGCAACGTACACCTCGAAGAACAAAGATTCAGCGATTGGCTGGGCGATGTTGGGAATGTTGGAAGTCGAGCAAGGGCATTTGGATCGCGCGAGCGGCTATGTCATGGAGAATATTCGCCGAACGGCGAAGGATCAAGATTTGTACTTTGTACACATTCTGCAAGGACGTCTTGCCCAAGCGCGGGAACAGTGGGCAGAGGCACGAACTTCATACCGCCATGCCCATATGATTCGCCCGACCATTCGCGGTGTGCTTGAAATTATTTTGGAATTGGATCGCCGTTTGGGCGACAAGCGTCAAGCAGAGGTTGATGCGTTGGCGATTTTACGTGAAGACGTGACACACCCGTTTGCCAACTTTGTGGTGGGAACACAACGATTGGAAGATGCAAGTGTTGCAACCGCCATCAAATATTTCCGCGTAGCCGTAGACGCTTCCGAAACGGTCGCACTTGATTTACTCAATAATTACGCAGACGCATTGGCACGCACCGATAAGACCGCTCTCGCAGAAGAGATTGCGATGCGTGCAGTACGATTAGCGCCGACACATTATACGGCGTGGGGAACGCTTGCATTCGCCATGGCACGGAATCAAAAGAGCGAGAAGGCAACGACTGCGCTCGAGAAAGCACGTTCACTCAAGGGGGGCAACGACCCTCAATTAGGATTGGTGGACGTATGGATTGCCATTGATGTCGGCGATCGGGCAGCAGGAGAGAAGGCGCTGGCAAAGTTACGTGTAGCGTTGGGAACGCGAATCTCGCCGTTGAATTTGGCTGATTTCAAAGCCGCGGAAGCGGCGCTGGCAAAGCTCAAAAAGTAGTTGCTCGGCTCAACCCAGCGCTTAATATCTTCAACGGTGCCGCTTACGCCTCGGACGTGATGGTCCACTTGTGCAGTAGTTCGATATAGCGTTTTGTCAACGCATTGGGACGCACGCCACGCGGAAGAATGTAACCAATTTCAATCGGATTACGGCAGACCAAAGGAATCGCTTTAATAGATTTGCGGTTAATATCGCGTGCAAGGATTCCGGTGGCAAGCGTGTACCCGTGCGCGTCCATCAGCAAGTTGAAAAGCGTCGCACGGTCAGTGACTTGAATTTGCTTCGGTGCCGGTTCTGTCGCAAGGACTTCTTCGGAATAGTAGAAGGAGTTTTGCAATCCTTGCTCAAAGGAGAGGCGCGGATACGGTGCGAGATCGGCAAGCGTTAGCCGCGGTTTCTCTACCAGCGGATGTTGCGCCGAAAGAAATACATGCGGCTCAGCGATAAAGAGAGAAGTAAACGTAAGTCCGTAATCTTTGAAAAGATTGAGTAGCACTTTACGGTTAAACGGATCCAAGTAGAGAACGCCAATATCCGAACGGCGTGTTTGCGTATCTTCCAAAATTTCGTGCGTGCGCGTTTCTCGAACAGCAAAGGTGTACCGTTCATCGGAGCATCCGGCAAGCAGTTCGGAAAAAGCATTCACGGCAAAAGCATAATGCTGCGTGGAAACGGCAAAACGTCCGCGCGCCTCGCCCTTGCTCAAATAACGTGATTCCAAGAGTGTGGCTTGTTCAACCACTTGCCGCGCATAGCTGAGAAATTCCATCCCTTCGGTGGTCAGCGTCGCACCGCGAATGGAACGAATGAAAAGTGAGAAGCCAAGTTCTCGTTCCAAATCACCTATTGCCACCGAGAGTGCCGGCTGCGAAATGAATCGAACTTTCGCCGCCGCCCCAAAAGAACCGGCTTCCGCAATCGCAATCACGTATTTTAAGGTTTGCAAAGTCACGAGAACCTCCACGGCATAAGGTGGTGAACCAACCAACGATACAGTCGGATTTTCAATGGCGGTAGCCCGCCCACGCAAAGCGTACACGTACCACCGGCAAAAAGAGAATCGGGATATTTCGCATTGAGCACTGCCAACGTCTCTGCGAACCGTTGGCACTTCGCATCACCACGCGACCAATGGTGAGCCTTCAACGGCAGAACACGCGCGAGGTGCTGCGTCTTGAGAATGAATTGAAAACACAAATCTTCCGCATACAGATCCCATGCACAGCGCGGATCAAAGCGCAGTCCCCACGTTTTGAAAAAGTCCCGATGAACAAAGAATCCGCAACAATCAAAGTTTTCCACCATATTCCCCAGAACCGCTTCATACGGCAAAGGCGGACGATTCTGGTGACGTAAACTGCCATCACGATTGGAGTCTTCAAGCGCACCAAAAGGCAAAATGAACGTCCCTAAAACTTTACGCGTTCCAATCAACCCGTAAGGGAACAGCGGATTACACGAGGCAAGTTGAGGACACGGATCCTCTCGAAGTTCAAAGTCTTCATGCGCGAAAAGAATCCACGCGGTATCCTCTGGCATCGTTTCAAGAAACGCATTATAACGAACCGGAATGGGCAGATTCTCACGCGTATTATCAAACGTGACCCACCGAGCACCTTTCAGCTGTTCATTGTGACGGAGACAGCGTTCGTAACACGCCTCATCACGCACGACCGAAACCACGGTCAATCGTGCCGGCTCCGTCAGCACACGAAAAGTGGTGGCGCGATGAAAACCCATCGGCGAACTTCCCGGCGCAACAGGAACGTTACTCTCTAAATCATCCAAACTGAACAGTCGCGCCACGTGAGCAGGAGCTTTACGTTGCCACAACATATGCGAATAAAAGTGGTCTTCACTCGGAATCGAACGACAAAAAAAACGTTTCCACGCCCAACTCCGTGCGGCGGCACGGCAACAACTTCGCGAACGAAGCGAAAAGCCGCCATTGAGAACGGTCAGCCCCAACAGATCTGCCACGCGTCCGCGCCATCCCGCCTGAACGTTCGGCGCACCAACGTAATCATATGCAAGGAAGCGGTTCAACTCATCACGCAAAGGCCATCCATCAGCTTGCACAATCAAGACGTGGCGCGTAGTAAACCGCTTCCAAAGACGTGCGATACAATCCGCACTCATCGTCGAAATCTTCCCCGGCGTAAGCGATGGCTCAAGCTGAACTTCAACGTGTTCGCGGCGGGCGAAGTCGTTCAACGCGGGGAAAAGACGCTGCGTCACAAGAACGGTGGGCAAACGTCCAAGCACCGCCCAACTTTGTCTCAAAGCAAATTCACACGGATCCCACGTTTCATCAGCAGGGAACCAATACATCAGCAAGGTGAGCGCCGTATGACGTTGTGGCGGAACAGCCGTTTGCCGTAAGTGCGGAAGCGTCTCCTTTATATGCGCGCGCAACGCTTTCGTTAAAACGTCTTGCGGTAAACGGCAAGGATTCATGGGAGTGATCCTTCCGCATAGCGATCGTGCCCTGCAAAGTCTTTGGCAATAACAACGTCCGTATATCCGGCACAATCCAGTAATCGCCGCAACGAAAGTCCTTGCTCATCGCCGATTTCAAAAAACAGTCGTCCGCCGGGACGAAGAACTTGCGTAGCATCAAGCAAAATTTGGCGCAAAAGATTCAGCCCATCGGCGCCGCCATCAAGCGCAAGGCGCGGTTCATGGGCGCGAATCAAAGGGGGCAACGCATCAACGTCTGCCGTCGAAATATAAGGCGGATTAGAGATGATGATATCCGCCGATGCTTGCGGCTGTTGTGCACATCCATTGCCTTCGATAAAAAAAATTGAAAGCCCCAATGCGGAGGCATTCTCACGCGCCAATGACAGCGCTTCGGGTGAGAGGTCAATGGCGGTAAACGTTTTATCTGTACCGCGGGCAGCATGGGCGAGCGCAAGAATAATCGCGCCTGTTCCCGTACCGATATCAAGAATATGGTGCGCAGAAGACCAACCGGGAGAAGCAAGCACCCGTTCAACGAGGACTTCCGTTTCAGGGCGTGGAATCAGTGCGCGCGCATCTGTTTTGAGTTCAATGTTATGAAAAGGCCAATGCCCGATTACATACTGCACCGGCTCTCCGTGTCCCACACGATGAAAAAGCGAACGCAGGCGATCAATCGATTCCGAAGGCGGAACAACATCACGATGAAAGGAAAGTTGAAGCGAGGGCAATGCGAGAATTTCGGAAATGAGGATTTCGCTTTGCGTGCGAGCCTCTTCGGCGGAGAGGCCTTTACGTAAAAGATAGGCGGCGCCTGATTCCAGTAGCCGCCCAATCGTTAATGTTGTCGCATCAGAACGGCATATCATCGTCGCTGATCTTGTCCACGGGGAAATCATCGGCAGGTTGCGGAATCGGTTCACTGGTCGAGCCGTCGGTCTCCAGTTTTTCCAACTTAAACGCCTGCAAGTCGGTGAAGTAACGTTCTTGGTAGAGGTTGCCACGCAACGAGAACGTCACACGAACTCGGTCGCCCGGCTTCACCGTATCCAAAAGGGCGCAATAATTTTTAACCATTGAAAGTTTTATGTCTTGAGGGTAACGGTCATCTTCATCGGTAACAACAAACTCCCGTTTACAGAAACCGCTGGGAAACGTCTTTGTTTCCATAATCTCTTTGATAGAACCTTCGAGTTCGTAAGGTGTGCTCATTTGTCTCCTTTAGAATGATTATTCGTGCCAGTCGCCGAGGATCCATGGGCACGGGCGAACATTTTGGTGAAGGCGTTTACCTTTGAATCCGGCAACGGCTTTATCAGGATCGGGATTGCCATGAAAGACAAGGACGCGCGTTTTCGGACGTTTGGGAGCCATCAGTAAATTGAGCGGACAGAAAGGAATACACGAACGTTTGAAACTCTTTATCCACGCTTCCGGCCACCAGTTCACCGTTTTCATTGCATACGTCATAAACGCCTGTTCGGTCGTATACAGTGCCGGATTAACGGCGTCCTTCATCTCGCGCATAAAGGTCTCATAAATGTCGCCACTCTTACCCGCTTCAAATCGGAAACAGGAAGAGTTACCAATAGCAGGACGTTTGCGGAAAATTTGCTTACGTCGTTCAATCCAGTTATGAATGATGCAGTTTTCACCGGGCTTGTAATCAAAGAAACAATCAATGTCTTCTTGAATCACAATGTCCACGTCAAAGAACAGCGTAGGTCCCTTGAGATTGGCAAGTCCGTCCTTAAACAGCAACAGCTTGATAAAGATTTGAGGCCACCACATCTTGAAGATTTCAGGACAGGGATTCTCGGGGAGCGGTTGCGCGTCAATTTCCGGATTGAGTTCAGACGCATCTTCGGTGAAGCACACGAAGCGAAAAGGACGGTGCAAGTGACGCTTGACCGAAGCATAAAGAATGTTGGTAAAAGAAGCCGGATAGCGTGTACCCCATTTGAGACAAATGATATTAACAGGTTCAGTCATAACAGCGCTCCTTTATGGTTGACGCAGCCATTGTAACATAGTGGCGTAACGTCTTTCACATACCCTCAACAACGTTCAAGAACGGTCAACGTTTCAAAATGCGGCGTACGGGGGAAGAAGTCAAAAAGCCGCATGGATGCAATTCGGTAATGAGACGCCAGCGTCTTAAGGTCACGGGCAAGCGTATCGGGTCCACAGGAAATGTACACGACACGTTCGGGAAGGTAACGGAGAATATGGGCACGGACAACATCGGACAGTCCATCACGAGGAGGATCCACAATCCAAACAGGAATGGAACCGACGACCGAAGGCAGATGTTCGCTAAAGTCACAACGATAAGTGCCGCTTATTCCCAATCGTTGCGCCATCGCTTGTGCAGAAGCAACGGCAGAGGGCGTAGTTTCAATTCCAAACAGTTCTTTCGCACCCGCCTGTACAGCGACAAATCCAAACAGTCCGCATCCGCAATAGAGGTCAAGGACGCGTTCGCACGGCGTAAACAGCGCACGAAATTCTGCGAGGAGCAATTCTGCACAGCCGAGATTGATTTGAAAAAATGCCTCGGGCGCGACACGCAGTTCAAGTCCGGCAAGACGTTCTGTCAAACGCTCGTGTGGCGACGTCCCGTAGAGAAACGTCTGAACTCCGTCCTGCGGTGTAAAACGAAAAACCACACGCGGATACGGCGTAGGCGCGCCGCGCGAAGAGATCACAGCGGCAGGCGGGCGAAGAAGCGCACGCAATGCTGGTGGCACTGCACCGGTACGGAGTTGCTCCCGAAGCGTTGCCAACGCGGCATTGATCGGTTCTACCGAGAGCGGACACGTTGGCGTATCAACAATGGTGCGATTATCTTCGCCAATATACCCGAGACGATGTCCATCGAAGTGAAGCGTAAGTTTATTCCGATAGTGTGCCGCATGAGGAGAGGCAACCGCAGGGCGTAAAAAAGAAAGGTCGTCAAACTTTCCGATACGCGTAAGCAACGTACGCAACTGTGCTTCTTTGAGCGCAACTTCCGCAGGATAACGCAGCGCCGCATAAGTCATTCCCGGAACGCATTCCGTTTCTGGCACGATACGATCGGGAGACGCGGTCAATACGGAGAGCAACCGCGCGGTTGAAAAGCTTTTCCGCCGTTCGACAATCTCGGCTTCAACCGTTTCGCCAACAAATGCACCGGGAACAAAGACAACGCCTTGATCGGTGCGGGCAACACCTTTACCGCCATAGGCGACATCTACAATCGTCAGCTTGACAGGAGCATCACTCATGCTAGAGCCTGAAAGATAAGACCGCCCCACTGGACGCCATCGGTGAACTGTTCCAACGAATAAGATTCATTAGGGCAATGAATGCGATCATCCTGCATTCCAAATCCGACAAGGAGCGGTGCCGCGCCTGTAATATCACGCAGCTTGGCAACGATTGGGATAGAGGCGCCTTCCCATGTAAAAACGGCACCTCGCGGATCCAACGTGTCGAGAATCTCATGGGCAATGCGCGTAATTGGAGAATCAATGGGCAGGCGGAACCCCGGTTCACAGCCCGTTAAGTCGCTCAATTCCAACGTCAATCCATGCGGGCAATGTTCTTCAAAGTGCGCCTTAAGACAGTCCCATACGTGGGCAGGAGATTGATTGGGGACGATACGGCAGGAGATTTTCGCAACCGCTTCGGACGGAATAATCGTCTTGGAGCCAGGACCACCGTAACCGCTGTGAATGCCATTGACTTCAATCGTCGGGAGGAAAGAATTGCGCACAATGACGGGGACACCACGTTCGCCTCCCACGGGCAAAACGCCGACTTCGGCAAGATAAGCATTCTCATCAAAGCCACGCTCTGTAGCAAGGGCAAATTCCACTTCACTCGGTTCGACAATCCCATCACAAAAACCTTGTACGGCAATTGCCCCCTTGGCATTATGCAAAGAGGCGACCAGTTCGGCAATGCCTTGTCCCGGGTTAGGTGCAATACCACCATGTTGCCCCGAATGTAAATCGTAAGCCGGTCCACGAAGCGTCACGGTGAAATGCAATACGCCACGTAAGCCGGCAACAATCGCAGGGCGTCCGCTCGGATCTTTGCCCGTATCGGCAACGAGCAGCACATCGGCAGCCAGCCGCTTCCGCAAATCATAGGCGAGCGCAGACAATGCGCCACTGCCACTTTCTTCTTGCCCTTCCAAAACGATACGTACGGCAGGCACTTTCTCGCCATTTTCGATAGCGGCACGAAGCCCTTGCAACAAGGCGAACCACTGCCCCTTGTCATCTTGTGCGCCACGGGCATAGATGCGCTGTTCACGTTGCGTAGGTTCAAAGGGAGGCGTATTCCACAAGCTGACAGGGTCAACCGGTTGGACGTCATAGTGTCCGTAAACCAGCACCGTATGCGTGGCGCCCTCCACCGGACGATCGGCAACGACAACAGGGGGCAACGTCAAATCTTGTTGCACAAGATCCACGCTAAAGCCAAGTTTCTCAAGGAACTGCTGAATCCACGTGGCACAGTTCAGACAATCGGGCAAGTGGGCAGGATCGGCGCCAATACTCGGGAAACGGAGCAAGGCAAAGTAATCCGCAAAGATTTCCTCTTGATGAGAGGTAAACCATGTCATGAGCGCTTCTTTTGTCATCGGAGCATTCCTTAAAGTTCATCTGGCCAAGGGACGCATTGCCCTTGACGGGTGGGCCGTTGTGCGCCACGTTCGCGAAGAAGGTTCGCCATCTGTTTGGCAAGTTTCCGCGTACGGGCAGGAAAGGTTTTGGAGAGGTCGTTTAATTCGGAAATATCCGAAACGACATTATAGAGTTCGAGAACGCCGAGATCTTGATGCCAAATCAGCTTCCAGTCGCCAACCCGCAACGTCGTAAAAAAGTCATACGCACGATCCGCCGTTCGGAGCCACGCATTAGGGCTATGAATGAGAATCGGACGATCAATACTCAACGTTCGTTTACCCTCAAACGTCGAACGCAGACTGACACCGTCGAGCACTTGTGCCACCGCTCCTTCTTTCCACACTGTTGACGGCGTAGAAGCTAAATGCGATGCGATTGTTTCAGGCGCAACGCCAGCGTAATCAAGGAAGGTGGGGAATAAATCTTCACAGATAATCGGCGTATGGTTGACTTCGCCCGCTTTCAGAACGCCCGGCATCCACGCAATGAAAGGCTCACGGATACCGCCTTCATAACAAGACCCTTTGCCATATTTAAGCGGCGCGTTCCCTTTGAAGGAATCCATCGCGGAGCGTTGCTGTTGACCGACCAATCCGCCATTGTCCGCCATAAAGACGACGAGCGTATCGCGTCCTGTCCGCGCCTTCTGATCCGCTGCCCAATCCAGTATATGCCCCAAGCTCTCATCCATACCGGAAATGAGATTGCCATAGTTCCGTTCAATCGCATTCCACGCGAGCCCGTCTTGAGGGTTCGCATTCTCGCTATCTTTCAAGATATCAGGATCGGTTGCACGGGAACTGTCAAATGCGTGTCCATTATCGCACGGCAAATGAAGGGCGAAATGCCCGAGATAGAGGAAAAAAGGACGTTCCGGTTTTTGAGATTGAAGCGTCTCTATCGCTGCAATGGCTTGACGCGTCAGCGCATTGGTGAGCATATGACCGGCGGCCTGTTCTTTTTCAAGCCCGAAAACTTCTCCACCGTAACGCATTCCCTTGTCAGCACGATAGTTTGAAGGCTGTCCTTTGTGACTACCACAAAGGTTCACGTCAAAGCCCATCAACCGCGGATTCTGTCCCGGCGAGACCATAGAAGAAGGCGCAAATCCGTTACCACTGGCAAAGTGCGCCTTCCCTGCCATCACCGTGGAATAGCCCGCCATCTTAAGAAACATTGGAAGCGTTTGGGCGCACGTGTAGGGCTTGCTCATATGGTAAGGCACGTCTTGCGTCGCCGGATAGGCACGATCTGGAACGTTATACGCGCCTTTGACCGTTCCTTTTGGAAGCGTCCCCGGCGGTTGCAATCCATTGATTGCCCATACCGGTGATGCCACGCCATTGACTGGACCGCCATTATTCGAAGGCGCCCCGTCCACTTCCGCCGTCCAATTAGTCACGCGATGCCGTGCCGCATTCATACCACTCATAACCGAACAGCGCGTCGGCGAACAAACCGGTTGCGCATAAGCGGCGGTAAAAATCATCCCTTCCCGTGCCATGCGTTCCATATGAGGCGTGTGGTAACGGGCATTGAGAACGGTCGCTTTCGGAGAATTGCCATTGTTCGGATACCAGAACGGCAAACTCGTATCTTGCCACCCCATATCATCGACTAAAAAAAACACAATGTTCGGTTGGCGCTGAGATTTTCTTACCGATGTTTGTGCCGCAAGAGGAAAAGCCGAGAGCGCAATCCCGCTCCCCAAAAGTTTCATAAAGTCCCTACGTTTCATAGTGGCATTATAACATGAAAACCTTCCCCTACGCCGTCCCGCGACAATTCCCTGCGCTCTGCACACATCAAAAACAACGGAGAAGCCTCTCCCTTCCTCTGTACGCTACACATCAAAGAGGGCTTTTTGATAAAGTACTCATTTCATCCTATCTATAGAGGGACTCTTATGAATCTTCTGAAACTCATTTTTGGCACGAAGAACCAACGCGACGTGAAACGGCTACTGCCGATTATTCGCAAAATCAATGCGCTTGAAGAACAGTATCAACAACTTTCCGAGACCGAACTCAAGGCAAAAACGCAAGAATTTCGCGATCGCCATGCAGCAGGGGAAACGTTGGATGAACTTTTGCCGGAAGCGTATGCGGTGGTCAAAAATGGCTGTCGGCGTCTCGTCGGAACAACAAAAGACATTTGCGGTCACGCGCTCACGTGGAATATGATTCCGTTTGATGTGCAGCTTATCGGCGGCATCGTCTTGCACCAAGGCAAAATTGCCGAAATGCAAACGGGCGAAGGTAAAACATTAGTCGCAACATTCCCCCTTTATCTTAACGCGCTGTCGGGTGGCGCAACGCATTTGGTCACCGTCAACGATTACCTCGCGCTCCGTGATGCGCAATGGATGGGAACGCTCTTTGAATATTTAGGATTGACCGTAGGCTGTTTACAAAACTCCATGAACCCCTCTGAACGGCGTGCGCAATATGCGTGTGATATCACGTATGGCACCAACAGTGAATTTGGATTCGACTATCTCCGTGACAACGGTATGGCGACCGATCCCGCACAGGTGGTACAGCGTGGGCACGCATTTGCGATTGTGGACGAAGTGGACTCAATCTTAATTGATGAAGCGCGTACGCCGCTCATCATTTCCGGTCCTGCCCAGCACAGTGCGTCGGGCGAATATGTGACGCAAAAACCGCGCGTGGAACGTATCTTCCGCGAGCAAACCATTATTTGCACGCGTCTCCTTGCCGAAGCCAAGACGGCAATTGAAGAAGGAAATACGGAACTTGCGCAACGTCGTCTCTTTCAAGTGGCGCATGGAACGCCCAAGAATAAACAGTTCCAGCATATGATTGAAGAGCCTTCCACTCGCCGTCTCCACGAACAGGTGGAGTCGATGATGTTGACCGATATGCGCAAATATGAAGCGCGTGATTTGAAGGAAGTTCTCCTCTTTACGATTGATGAAAAAACGCGCGAAGTCTCATTGACCGATAAAGGCGCGAAGTTCATTTCGCCCGATGATCCGGAAATGTATGTCGTGCCCGATCTCCCCTCGCAACTCGCAGCGTTGGATGGACGCGCCGATCTCTCGGATGCCGAACGCGTCGGAGAACGGCGTGCCATTCAAGAAGCCTTTGCGGCACGGAGTGAACGCTTGCACATTGTCGATCAGCTCCTACGCGCCTATGCCTTGTATAACTGCGATGAAGATTATGTCGTACAAGAGAACAAGGTTATGATTGTCGATGAGTTTACTGGGCGTATTCTTCCCGGTCGTCGTTGGAGTGAAGGCTTGCACCAAGCGGTAGAAGCCAAAGAGGGCGTCGATATTGAACGTGAGACGCAGACACTCGCGACCATTACCATTCAGAACTATTTCCGTCTCTACAAGAAGCTTTCCGGCATGACCGGTACCGCCGAAACAGAAGCCTCTGAATTTAACGATATTTACAAGCTCGACGTCGTTGCCATTCCGACCAACCGCCCCGTGCGCCGTGTCGATGGGAATGATCTGATCTATAAAACGCAACGCGAAAAGTATCGTGCCATCATTGAAGAAGTTCGTGCGGCGCATGATCGCGGACAGCCCGTTCTGCTCGGTACGGTCACCGTTGACACCTCTGAAGTTCTCTCGCGAATGCTCCGTATGTCGGGAATTCAACATAGCGTTTTGAATGCCAAGAACCACGCGCAGGAAGCGGAAATCGTTTCCAACGCCGGACAGCCCGGTGCCGTAACGATTGCTACCAACATGGCAGGACGTGGTACCGATATCAAGCTCGGTTCGGACGTCGTCTGGATGACCGAAGAGCAAATCAAAGACAAATCGCTCACCTTGGACGCGGTACCAAAAGGCGGAAAGAAAACGTTGCGTCATCTCTTGGAAGAGAAGCCTTGCGGGCTCTATGTCATTGCGTCCGAACGTCACGAATCGCGCCGTATTGATCGCCAGCTACGCGGACGCTGTTCCCGTCAGGGCGACCCCGGTTCTTCCCTTTTCTATCTCTCGCTTGAAGATAACCTCATGCGCCTTTTCGGCAGCGATCGTCTCGCCGGAATGATGACGCGTCTCGGGCTCAAAGAAGGCGAAGCCATCGAACACAGTTGGCTCAACCATACAGTGGAACGTGCGCAACGCAAAGTCGAGGAGCAAAACTTTTCGATCCGTAAACGGACGTTGCAGTATGACGATGTGATGAATAAACAGCGCACCATTATTTATGGCTTGCGCCAAGAAATTCTCACGCAAGAAGGCACTGCCCACGAACGTATTTTGGATATCTTCAACGACCTTATCATGAGCCGTTGCGAAGAGCTTCTCACTTCTGTAAAAGAGGCTGATCCGAAAACTTTATGCGAGTGGATTCACCACTTCCCCATTGCTGTTTCCGAAGAGGAGTGCCGTCAGTGGGTGGGCAAACCGGCTGAAGCCGCCACCGAGCTTTTTCATCGCATCGAAGAAGCGTATATCGCAAAATGTGAAGGCGAAGTCCCTGAAATGCTTCCCTTGCTCGAACGCATTATTTGCCTTACGCCGATTGATGAAGAATGGCAAAAGTTCCTCGCCGCGATGGACGACCTTCGCCGGAGCGTGAACTTGCGCGGATATGGACAACGCGACCCCTTAGTGGAATATAAGCGCGAAGCCTTTGAAATGTTCACCGAACTTATGGGAACGATCAAGACCGGAATCGTTCGCGCCGCCTTTACCACCACGACCAACGTTGAAGCGTACAGAGCCATGCGCGAATATGAAGCGCGCCAGACAACCACCGTTCATCAGGAACTCGGCGACCTTACGGCGCAAATGCCACAAACGCCTATTCAACAGGAAAGCATCACCGTCACCGCCGCCGGACTTGCCGCCGCAGAACCGGAGCCGAACGGTTCCCTCGAAAGCCTTATGGCAAATATGGGAATGAATGCACAACCGCCAGAAACGTTGCAACCGCAAATGCGTCTTACGCCCAAAGTTGGACGCAATGACCTCTGCCCTTGCGGTTCGGGGAAGAAGTACAAATCCTGTTGCGGTAAATAAGGCACGCGCAGACGCCTCTCGGGAGCCTTGCGGCACCGATAGAGTACAGGAAAGTAAGAATGCTTCCACAATTCCACAACAATAACACGCTCTCCCTTGCGCAACATGGGTTTGCACTCTTTCTTTCCCTCATTCTTTCCGCGGTGATTCATTTTACGTTGCTCTATTTTTGTGGAAGTCTTTCCATTGAAACGACGTCCTCCACCACAGAAAAAACGCACATAACGCCGGAAAATCTGCCGCCCATTCGGATTGAAGCCCTTGTCAGTCACACGCTTTTATCCGAAACGATTGCGCCTGCGGAAGCGCGTCCGAATGTCTCAACCGAAGCCGTTCGTGCCGCAGAGACCGTTCAAATTCATGCAGAACAGACCGTTGTCCCCGCGCCCACGCTTCCGCTCGCCTCCACGACACCACCCGTTGTTGTCACCGACCGCGCCCCTCGGATTTCAACCGCGCTTCCAATTCCGAATTGGATGACACGGCAAGAGATCGTCACAATTCCCGAAACGCCTTTCACCAAACGAACCAATCCTGATCCACGCTGGGTCATTGACGCCTCTGCTCCACGAATGCCCGAGGCGCCCGATCTTGCCTCCACCGTTGACTTATCACAAGAGGTCGCACTGTCCGTACTTCCGCCTCAAGGAAGTGACCTCGTTCTTTTCGGCGCTGAAACGGCGCGCCCGTCCACCGCAGTGGACAGTCTTTCCACCGCTGCGCGATCGGCACTGCCCCTCCCCAATCAAGGCGCACTTCCCACCGCTTCCGACGCGCAGAAAACGCCCCCTCTCCGCTATCAATCCATTGACGAACGCCTCTCCCTCGCGCTCACGACTTATGAAAGCCCCTCCGACCGTTCCAATCTCTATTTTCGCCTTTCCATCTTACGCAAACCGGAAAGCGCCCTCCCCATTCTCCCCAAAGATGTAATCTTCATCCAAGACATTTCCGGATCCATCGGAAGCCGTCGCCTTGCTGCGTGCAAGAAAGCGATGCAATCCGCCCTCTTCAACACGCTTCGCGCCGGTGACCGCTTCAACATTTTCGCCTTTCGTGATGTCACCCTCACCCCCGTGCAAGGTTGGTTAAGCTTCAACCCGGAAACACGCCTTCAAGCCGACACCTTTATTCAGTCCCTTCGTGCGCGTGGTAACACCGATCTGTTCCTCCTCCTGCAAGACTTGCGAACACTCCCGACCGATCCCAACCGCCTCCTCATTGCCATTGTCATCACCGATGGCGAACCGACCGTTGGCGTCACCGAAACCACACGCATCATTGGCGAATTTTCCCGTATGAACGGCGGAACCATTGCCATCTATTCCTTTGGAACAAAAAAACGTGACCCCTATTTTCTCGATATGCTTTGCTATGCCAACCGCGGAGAAAACAGCGCCTCACACGGTTCAATCGCCGATTTACCGCAAGAATTAGCCCCCGTCTTTGAATCCATTCGCAACCCCGTTCTCAAGAATCCTTCAATCTTCTTTGACACCGCCAGCGGCGGAGAAGTCCACCCGAAACTCCTCACGCACCTCTACGCCGATCGTCCGCTCTCCCTTTATGGACGCGTCCCGAAAGCAACGCAAACCGTCACCTGCCAACTGCGCGGGAACTCCACAGACGCTCCCTATGATGCGCTGTTTACCTTTTCGCTCAACGCCGCGAACGTCACGACCCAAGACCTCCGCAAAGCATGGGCGCAACGCGCTATGTTCGATTTACTTTCCGATTATGCAACGAATCCATCACAGCAACTTCTGCAACAAATAGAAACGTTCTCCCGCACTTACAACGTGCCGAATCCTTATCAGCCCTAATCGCGATTATCGTCCGCCAAATAAGAGTGACGACAGCTTCGGTAATTTCCGGTCTAAGACTTCCTTAAACAGCATCGGCAACGTCACCCCGAGGACTGCCGATAACAGGTACCGAATCAAATCATACTCAATTGAAATGTTTAAGTTCTTCCATAAAAGCCCAACGCCCGTGTCTATAATAAATAAGTGGCACAGGTAAATTGCAAACGGCTTTCCTTGAAAGAATTTCAACCACCGCTTACAACTCATAATCGACCATAGCCCGAGCATCGTTAATGGTATGGCAAA
>JAVVWU010000012.1:0-38902 GCA_036651955.1 Kiritimatiellia bacterium | reverse complement strand
TCGGTTTCAGCGGCGCTTTCTAAGCGTACGCGAGCTTCGCTCTTCTTAAGAGGCAGTGCTCCGGCACTGCCTCTCCTTTGTACCGCCCAATTAAGCGGTCGGAGGTTCGCCGGAAGAGCCGGTTAACGCTCTTAAACTTTGGTATCCTATAGGCGATTAACTCGGAGATTGTTCATGGAATTAAGTTTTTATAATTCACTGACACGGCAACAGGAGCCGTTTCACTCGTTAAAACCGCATCAAGTCGGAATGTATAGTTGCGGTCCCACCGTTTATAACTATGCGCATATCGGTAATTTTCGCGCCTATCTCTTTGAAGATCTCTTACGGCGCACCTTAGAATTTGCCGGATACAAAGTCACGCAGGTAATGAATTTGACCGACGTTGACGATAAAACGATTCGAGGGTCGCAGGCGAAACAGATGCCTTTGGCTGATTATACGCGCCCTTATATTGAAAGTTTCTTTGCCGACCTCAAAGCACTCAATGTGGAGCCGGCGGAAGTCTATCCGCCAGCGACGGCACATATTCCGGAAATGAAGCAGATGATTCAAGTGCTTTTCGATAAAGGGATCGCCTACAAGTCCGAAGACGGTTCCGTTTATTTCAGCGTGGATCGTTTCCCGAGCTATGGGCGATTAGCGCATCTGGATCGCAGTCAGCTTCGTAGTGGCGTCCGTATTTCAACCGATGAATACGAAAAAGAGTCGTTTGGAGACTTTGCCATTTGGAAAGGGTGGGACGAAAAGGACGGCGATGTCGTTTGGGAAGCGCCGTGGGGGAAAGGACGCCCCGGCTGGCATTTGGAATGTTCGGCAATGAGTATGAAATATCTCGGCGAAAGCTTTGATTTGCATACGGGTGGAATTGACAATCTCTTTCCGCATCATGAGAATGAAATCGCGCAGGCGGAAGCGGTCACCGGAAAGCCTTTTGTACAGACGTGGATGCACTGCGCGCACTTGCGTGTGAATGGGCAGAAAATGTCCAAGTCTTTAGGCAACTTCTTCACGTTGCGCGATCTTCTCGACAAAGGCTATTCCGGTCGTGAGATTCGTTATGTTCTTTTGGGCGGACATTACCGGCAACCGTTGAACTTCACCTTTGATGCGCTCTCTGCGGCGCGTGCGGCATTGGCGCGTATCGATGAATGCGTGGACGCCTTAACGGCGCGCGCAGGTGAAGCGCAGGAAGAGAATGGCGTTCGTGTGCCGTCATCACTGGAAGCGTTCGCTCACGCCGTTGCTGACGACCTCAATTCACCGGAAGCTTTCTCGGCACTCTTTGCCTTTGTACGAGCGGCGAATGCGGCGCTTCAAGCAGGACTTTCGCCGGTCGGTGCAAAGCTTGCATTGGAAGAATTTGCGCAGATGGATCGCGTGTTGGGCATCATTACGTTTGGTCGGAATGTGAACCAAGCGGTGCCGGCGGAGATTCAAGCATTGGCAGCGGAACGACTGAAAGCGCGTGCGGAAAAGAATTGGAGCGAATCCGATCGTTTACGCGATCTCCTTGCAGAAAAAGGATGGCAAGTCCGCGATTCCAAAGAGGGGCAAACGTTGAAAGTATTGGCAAAGTAATGGAACGTGGAAAGTTTATTACGCTTGAAGGTCCCGAAGGCGCCGGTAAAAGCACACATTTGAAGCTCCTCGCTGAAAAGCTCCGCGCACGCGGCATTCACGTCCTCACCACACGCGAACCGGGTGGCACAAAGTTGGGCGAAGCGGTACGCGAAATTTTGCAGTTTAATCTTGCCGGTGAAGCACCTGTTCCACGTGCAGAACTTTTGTTATTTCTTGCCAGTCGCGCACAATTAGTTGAAACCGTCCTTCGTCCGGCACTCGATGCAGGCACGTGGGTACTCTCAGATCGCTTCTGCGATTCAACGTTTGCCTACCAAGGCTTTGGGCGAGGAATGCCGCTTGAAGCCTTGCGCCTCCTCAATGGATTTGCAACGGATCAAATCGTTCCTGACAAGACGTTGCTTTTGGATATTCCGCCAGAGGAAAGTCGTGCACGCATTGAACAGCGCAAAGGACCGGTTGACCGATTTGAAACGGAGAAACAAGCGTTTCATTTACGGTTGCGAAACGGTTTTTTGGAGCTTGCGAAGCAGGAGCCGGAACGGATTCGAATGATTGACAGTACGCAACCGCAAGCGGTCACCGCCGCACTCATTTGGAACGCAGTAGAAGTTTTATTCAACTAAAGGAGCACATCATGAAGCTTGACCCTACGAAAATGAAAGATTGGCAAATCGCCGAAGCAGCAGAAGAAACGATGCGTCCGATTGCCGATGTCGCACGTGAACTCGGCGTTACAGAAGACGAGCTTATCCCCTACGGGCGCGGCTATGCCAAAGTCGATGCGCACGCCATTCTTGCACGTACAGGCGGAAAGCAGCGCGCGAAATATATTGATGTCACTGCCATTACGCCAACGCCTTTGGGTGAAGGAAAGACAACGACAACGATGGGACTTCTCGAAGGTCTCGGACGTTTAGGAAAGAAATGTTGCGGTGCGATTCGTCAGCCGAGTGGCGGACCGACGTTTAACATCAAAGGTTCTGCCGCCGGCGGCGGGCTTTCGCAGGTGATTCCTTTAGCGCCTTTGTCCCTGGGGCTGACCGGCGACATTGATGCCATTAACAATGCCAATAATTTGTGTATGATTGCCGTTAATTCGCGGATGCAGCACGAGCGCAATCACGACGATGCGTGGCTCCAATCGAAGCAACTGACACGTTTAGACATTGACCCGAAGCGCGTGCAAATGCGTTGGGCAATGGATTTTTGCGCACAGGGACTTCGTCAAATCCGTATCGGGCTGGGCGCTGGTACGCTCAATGGATTTGAAATGGATTCGGGATTCTACATTACCGTTGCCTCCGAAGTGATGGCGATTCTTGCCGTCGCCTCCGATCTTGCCGACTTGCGGAAACGCATTGGAAAAATCATTGTCGCCTATAGCAAAACAGGTGCCGCTGTAACCGCCGATGAGCTTGAAGTGGGTGGCGCGATGACGGCGTGGCTCGTTCGCGCGATGAATCCGACGTTAATGCAGACGATTGAAGGTCAGCCGGTTCTCGTCCATGCCGGTCCTTTCGCCAATATTGCCATCGGTCAAAACTCCGTGATTGCCGACCGTGTCGGCTGTGCGCTGAGTGACTACGTCGTCACGGAAAGCGGATTCGCGGCAGATATGGGCTTTGAAAAGTTTTGGAACATCAAATGCCGTTGCTCTGGATTAAAACCAGATGCGGTCGTTTTGGTGGCAACCATTCGTGCGCTCAAGCGTCACGGCGGTGCGCCTGATGTGAAGCCCGGTACGCCGCTGGATGCCGCCTATACACAAGAAAATCTTCCGCTTCTGGAAACCGGATGCCGGAGCAATCTGCTGGCGCACATTGACATTATTCGCAAGGCAGGAATACGTCCGGTGATTTGCCTCAATCATTTCTATACCGACACGGAGGCAGAAGTCGCATTGGTGAAGGAGATTACCGAAGCGGCAGGATGCCGTTTCGCGCTCTCTCAGCATTGGGCGAAAGGTGGCGAAGGCGCCGAAGCGTTGGCGCAAGAAGTTATCGCCGCCTGCGAAGAGCCGGTCGATTTCCATTATCTTTGCGATCTCAATGATTCGCTTTCGGCGCGTATTGAAAAGCAAGTCAAAGAAGTTTATGGCGGCGACGGCGTCGATTACGAACCGGCAGCACTTGAGAAGCTGAAGGCGTTTGAAGCAAATCCAGAAACGGCACATTTACCGATTTGTATAGCCAAAACACAGTATTCGCTTTCCGATGATGCCAGCCGCATTGGACGTCCGACCGGATGGCGTCTGAACGTGCAGGATCTGCTCATTTATCAAGGCGCCGGATTCATTGTGCCGGTCTCGGGAAAGATTGTACTGATGCCCGGAACCAGTGCCAATCCGGCATTCCGCAGAATTGATGTGGATGTCGTGACAGGAAAAGTCAAAGGACTTTTCTAATCGTTTCATTCAGGCGCACTCCTCCTTTAGGAGCTTCGCACACTCGAAAGGCTTTGCGATGAGAGTTTGGACACCGACGAAATTACGCGCACTCAAAGGAAAAACGAAATTCGCGACGTTGACCTGTTACGATGCGACTTCAGCAGCAATCATTGAGTCCATGGAAAGCGTCCCCTTCCCGCTCGTATTGGTGGGCGATTCGCTTGGGATGACGTTGCAGGGGCATGACTCTCCGCTTCCCGTGACAATGGAAGAGATGATTTACCACACGCGCTGTGTCGCACGCATGCTCCGTACGCCGATGCTCATCACCGATCTTCCCTTTGGTTCCTATCAGTCGGGCGACGATGAAGGCTTCCGCAACGCCTTACGTCTCATCAAAGAAGGCGGTGCCGATGGCGTCAAGCTCGAAGGCGGGGAACGCTGTGTGCCGCTCATTCGTCGTTTAGTAGAGACGGGAATACCGGTTTGCGGACATGTCGGTATGACGCCGCAGAGTTGCTTGGCAATGGGCGGATTCAAAGTTCAAGGGCGCGATGCCGAAGCGGCAAAGCGTCTCATTCACGATGCGAAAGCTTTGGAAAGTGCCGGCTGTTTCGCGATTGTGCTTGAATGCGTTCCGGCAACGTTAGGGCAAGCGGTCACGCAATCGGTCACCATTCCGGTCATTGGAATTGGCGCCGGAAGCAGTACCGACGGTCAAATCCTTGTCTGGCACGATATGTTAGGGCTTACACAGGGGAAGACTGCCAAGTTCGTGCGCCACTTTGCCGAACTCGGCGCCATTGCCCAAACGGCATTCTCCGCCTACGCCACTGCGGTCGAAGCCGGTACCTATCCCGATCCGACCGAAAGCTACGAATAGTGCCGCTTCTACGCAGAAGGCTCATCGCATCAGCGATGAGCCTTCTTGTATATTGGTTGCCGCTTCTCCATTAGAGGAACGATTCGTCCCAAATAAACGGGTGGTGCGGAAGCGTGTCGAAGGAAAAGTACGGGAGTAGCTCCTCTAAGCGTGAAACCGAGTCTTGAGCGGTCAGCCATCCGCAAGAACGCGCCAATGCCGAAAGGATACGTCCGGAAGAAATTCCCGCCTCACGATAGGCGGCAATCCGCGTATCGCCATGACGCTTCGCCAAACGAAGCGCATCTTTCCCGACAACGAGTGGCAAATGATAAAACGTCGGTAACGTCAAGCCGAGCGTCTGATAGAGTACGACTTGCGCTGGTGTTGCCGGCAAAATATCATCGGCGCGCACGACATCGGTGATGCCCATTTCCGCATCATCAACGACAACCGCCAACGCATAAGAAGGTTCATTGCCTCGGGCAATCACAAAATCGCCTGTCAGCTCCTTTGCCGTCTGCGTTTGCACTCCGGCAAAAGCATCGGTAAAGCGTCCATCGTCGTTGGCATTCAGCGCGAAGCGCCACGCCTTCGGCGCCGCTTCCTCAGACCAAAGCTCCTGCCCCAGCAGTCTCCGGCAATGTCCCGAATAACGCAGGACTTCGCCCGGATGCGGCGCTGATTGTGCGCCTAAAATATCTGCCCGCGTGCACGTGCAACGATAGAGGCGCGGTACGAGGCTTTGCAATGCCGAACAGTACTGCGCTTGACGTTGCGATTGCCACACAATTGAACCGTCCCAATCAAATCCGAGCCATTGTAAATCTTCAATGATCTGTTCCGCTGCGCCCGCTTTATGTTTCGGATGATCCAAATCTTCAATGCGCAGTCGAAGCGTTCCACCCACCGAACGCATTTGCAGCCACGCCACCATAAACGTGCGAATATTGCCAAGGTGCAAAGCACCGGTAGGCGACGGCGCAAGACGACCGGTATGATTACGCAACGACATCGGGGAACTCCGGCGGTTCAAGTCGCGCGAGGGCAAGTCCCAGACGAATCGTTATAACGGCAACCGCCGACGCCACGCATAACGAAATAATCCCCATGAGATAACCACTCACATTAAAATGATAAAGCCCAATCAGTACAAAGATGAGGGCGCCGAAAAATGCCGCCTGCCCCGCAAGAACAGCGTTGGGACGCCGGCGAAAAGCGGCAAGCCCTTCCGCATGTCCGCGCACCGCCTGTAACACAGGGAACATCAAGGCAATCCACAAGGCATGGCGCGCAAGCGGTTCTTGTTCCGGAAGTAAATTTTGAATGTGGCAGAAATACCATTCGCTCACCGAAGGAATCAATATCACCAGCAGCGTCAAACTTAAACAAATGCCTGAAAGAAAAGCAAAGATAAGTGTCCGCTGATCGGCAAGATCTCTTTGCGGGAAACCGATTGCAACGGCTTGATTGCGCATGGCGCCATAGGAAAGCGGATTGATCAGCCCCACCGCCACAAGATGAACCGCAAGCATCGATGTGCCATCTTCCGTGCGATTGATAATCGCATTGAGCATGAAAATTGCGAACATCAATAAAAGCCCGCCCAGTGAAAGCGGAATATTAAAGAAGAATATCTTTGAAACGGTAACCTTCTCCATCCCGATCAACTTCATCGGAAGTTGACGCACATACGGATTGGCAAAAAACCACATCACGGCGGTTTCCATCAAGACGGGAACGGTAAAGCAAACACAGCCCCATTGCCAGCCGACAAGCCCGATATGATAGAAGATAAATGCCACAATCGCCGTGATAATAATCCGCAAAATCGTTGCGATATTAGCAACTGCCGTCTCGTGTTTATTGTAGAGCACCACCTGCGGAATATTTCGCAGGAAGAAGCCTATCTGTGCTGGAATCGAACAGAGCATGGACCATCGTGCAATTTCAAGCTGATCGCCTTGAAGCCCGAGGAGTTTTCCAAAGACAATCGGCGCAATCACGGGGAGCGCGAGTAATATTTGGAAGGCAACAACCAGCAGCATAATGAAATTACTGACACGTGCAAAGCGGATATATCCAATGCGATCTTTCGCATAGACCATACCGGTCACCACCAGACCGTACCCTAAGGTACCGAGCAAAAACATAATCATCAGTCCCTGCGTAAAGGCAGAAAACTCAAAGGCGCCGCCTTTCCCATGTGCCACCACAATGCCGACGAGCGGATAGGTCAACGATTGACTCATGGCTTGAATGCAAAGAGGAAAAAAGAACTTCGTTGCATTCCAAGGAGTAAAATCAAATTTAGAAGATTCAAGAGACATAGGAGCCTTACAAAGTGACTAAGCTGGACAGGCGGAAGCTGTCGGAAGCCCGGAGAGACAATCGCAGGGGGCGCTCATGGAATTTGCTCAATGAAGAGCGCATTCGGTGTGGCGTGATACGTTTTCTTTTCGCCGATGATCTCAATCGTAAAGACGACATTGGACGGAAAGGAAACGGTGGCGTAATCATTCAAATCTTGTTCGGGTCCGGGCGTCGTATACTTGGTGCCATTGATAGAAAACGGCACTGCAACACGTTTCCCTTTATGCTCCGCCGCAAAATAAACCGTCACCGCGCCGCTCTCATTTTTTCGAGCATAGCGTGCCGTAATCTCATCTGCGGGAACATTCCACCCGTAAAAAACTGTTCCGGAAAACGTTCGGCGTGTGGCATAAATAGCGAACTTCGGATCTGTTGAAATTGCCTGCGCGGCATCGTTCAAGAACCAAAGCTGATCGGAAGGAACCGCCTCTGCCGCCCCCAGTGTGTGCCATTCGCCCCTACTCCAAACTTCAACCCACGTGTGATTCCCTGTTTTTTTACGCCACTGGCATCCGACGAGGCGTGCCGGAATAGCGACCGCGCGACAGGCATCCGCCAACAAAATTGAAAGCCCCGAACAGGACGCTTTCCCGATCCGGATGGAATGTAACGGGTCTTGATTGGGGAGATCTCGTTCCGTTGAATAAATCACGCCGACACGTTTGAACAAGTCACGGTTCAACTTCATCGCCGCTTCTAATGGCGTCGCACTTCCGCGCGTAAGCGTTTCGGCAATGGGACGCAAAACGGGGAACCATTCAACGGAACGTTCACCCAGAGAGGTTTGCGGCAAAAGATATTCCGAGAACACCGTTTCCGGAACCGGATCAATGTCTGCCCATTGCGACTGTTTCCACGCCGCCGTCACACGCGAGCGGTGCAGCGGATCAACGTCTTCCGCTTGTCCTTGTTTATTTTCACGCACGTCTTCCGATGGCACCGACGCCGATTCACGCGCCATCACGTTCATCACGATTGCGACCAAAAGAACTAAAAGAAAGGATCTCATGGGCATTCCGTATCGAGAGAGGAAGAGCGCGACGCTCGTTGCCTTAGCACGTCGCTTTACGCGCTTCAAGCGTGGCAATTTGTTTCTCTAATTCAGCCTTGCGTTCGCGTTGATTTTGAATGATTGCCTCTGGCGCTTTGGAGACAAAAGCTTCATTGGAAAGCTTGGCATTGATTCCTTTAAGGAACGCTTGAAGTTTGGCAATTTCCTTGTCCAACTTCTCCGCTTCTTCTTTCGTATCAACAAGCCCTTCAAGCGGAATATAAAGCATTCCCGCCTTCACCAGTTTCGACGGCATCGCCGCAACAGGAGCGTCCGTAATAAAGTCAAGGCTTTCGGCACGGAGTGCCGTCTTGAGCGAGCTCTCATCACGATGAAGCTTCGCCGCGATCTCGGCAGAAGCGGCATGAAGCAGCACCTTAATGGCACACCCGGGCGGAAGATTCGCCTCTGCCCTTAACGCACGGCAGGAGGTAATCAAGTCACGCTTGACTTCAACATACGTCAACACTTCTTCCGAAAGCTCCCACTGCGCTTTCTGCTCTTCTGAATAGCCTTTCGGATACGGCGCACGCATAATCGTTTCGCCCTCTTGGCAGTAATGAAGCTGATGCCAAATTTCTTCTGTCACGAACGGCATATACGGATGCAGCAAGCGCAAAATCTTCCCGTAAACATCTGACAGAAGCGCTAAGACTTGATGACGCCGCACGAGATCTTCCGCACCTAAATCTGCCTTGGCATATTCCAAATACCAATCGCAGAAATCCGACCACGCAAAGTCGTACAGCGCAAGCGCGCCTTCTTGGATACGGTATTTGCTTAATGCGGCATCAAGCGCGTGACAAACATGGTCACACTTCAGAAGCAAATGGCGATCGTCGTCATGCAAACGCGAAGCGTCTAATTGAAGCCCTTCACCGGTATAATCGGCAAAGGCAAAGCCGTCGACCTTTTCTGCGTTCATTTGAAGGAAACGTGCTGCATTCCAAAGCTTGGTACCGAAATTACGTCCGATTTCAAACTTGCTCATACTGACTTTGGTATCGACTTCCATTGACGTAATCAAGGCGAGTGAGAAACGCAATGCGTCGGCAGAATATTGTTGGATAATTTCAAGCGGATCCAGCGAGTTCCCCAAAGACTTCGACATCTTACGGCCTTGGTCATCGCGCACAATCCCGTGAATCACAATATTCTTGAATGGCGCTTTCCCCATAAACTCAAATCCAGCCATCATCATTCGTGCGACCCAGAAGAAAATGATATCGGGTGCCGTCACAAGATCTGCCGTCGGATAGTAGAATTTCAAATCTTCGGTTTGCTTCGGCCAGCCAAACGTTGTAAAAGGCCACAGCCATGAACTGAACCACGTATCCAAGACGTCCGTATCTTGGTGGATTGACGCTTTCTCCGCATGACAGTGCGGGCAGCTTTCCGGTGCTGTCGGAGACGCCCATTCATGCCCACACGCGCAAGTGTAAACAGGAATACGATGTCCCCACCAAATCTGACGACTGATACACCAGTCGCGAATATTTTCCATCCAATTAAAATAGAGATTTTCCCACCGTTTGGGCGTAAAGGTCACATCGCCGTTGCGAACCGCTTCAATGGCAGGTTGCGCCAGCGGTTTCATCTTGACGAACCACTGTTTGGAAAGGCGACTATCAACAATCGTATGGCAACGGTAGCAATGCCCTACTTGATTTTGATACGGCTCAACCTTTACAAGATATCCGCCTTTTTCAAGATCGGCAACAATCGCTTTACGACATTCAAACCGATCCATGCCGGCATAACCGCTCGCCTCATTCATCGTACCGTCATCATTCATCACATTGACGGATTGAAGATGATGCCGCTGCCCCACACCAAAGTCATTGGCATCATGTGCCGGCGTAATCTTAACAACACCGGTACCAAATTCTTTCTCGACATAGTCATCAAAGACAACGGGGAGCTCACGTCCCGTCAACGGAAGAATCACGCATTTTCCTTTAAGGTGCGCATAACGCTCATCTTTCGGATTCACGGCGACAGCAGTATCGCCGGGAAGCGTTTCCGGACGCGTGGTCGCAACCACGACTTCACCACCGCCCACAACAGGATAGCGCACATACCAGAGAGAACCGCTGTTCGGTTCGTGTTCGACCTCATCATCCGCCAACGCCGTTCCACACCGCGGGCACCAATTCACAATATAATTGCCGCGATAAATCAGCCCCTTGTTATAAAGGTCACAAAAGACTTTGGAAACTGCCGATGAAAGCCCCTCATCCATGGTGAAGCGTTCACGCTGCCAGTCGGACGAATTACCTAACATACGCTGCTGATGAACAATCGTCCCACCGTACTGTTTACGCCACTCCCACACCTTCTCTATAAACGCTTCACGCCCCAAATCCTGCCGGCGTTTCCCCTCTTTACGCAGTGCCTTTTCAACGACATTTTGCGTCGCAATACCGGCATGATCCGTACCGGGCACCCAGCAAACATTATCGCCCATCATTCGATGCCAACGTACCAGCACATCTTGAATCGTTTCATTCAAGGCGTGTCCCATATGCAAAATACCGGTCACATTCGGCGGCGGAATTACAACCGTATAAGGCGTACCACCTTTTGAAGGCTCATCGTGGAAGCAGCCATTCTGTTCCCACCATGGATACCACTTCGCTTCAACGGCCTTGGGATCGTAATGTTTGTCCATCATAATGCACTGTACCTTTATCAAAAATGTGTGCGTGAGTTTACCATTTTTAAGCGGTCGTCTCAACCGTTACCGTCACGACCGCGTCTCAGCAATCGGCTTGCGTGCGACTGCAAGCCAATGCGGCATCGGCGGTGCAATGGGCGAACAGACAAAGTCGCGAAAGCCAGCCTCAAGGCACCATGCTTGAAGTTCTTCCGCAGAGAAAGCCCACCCGTGGTCGGTCGTCAACGCCATATTCACTGCAAAAAGTGCCGAGAAGGTCGGCGCCGTATGATCGGCTTCCGTCATCATATCAAGCACAAATAGTTGTCCGCCCGCTTTCAGCGCTACCGCCGCACGACGAAGAATATCGACAATCATTTCCGGACTTTCTTGGTGCAAACAGCCGAACAGTGTAACGGCATCATAAGTTTCAGCTGCGTAGTGATCCACATGATAGTCGCCGGCATGGCATTGAATACGCTCTTTATACGCCGCTGTAATCTCCTTGGCGACTTCTGCGATTGCCGGCAAATCATAGCTATCACAGCTGAACGTCGGATCTTTCTGCGCCATCAGCAACGCATACGTTCCGGGACCTCCTGCCAAATCCAGCACGTGCGCTCCCTTGGGAAGCCGGAGGCTCGGAATAACCGCACGCCCGATTCCCATCGCACGCCCATGCATCGAAAGTGCGAATCGCCGTGTACGCGCAGGATCATCGCCCAAATGCAACGCGGGGCGCTCAACCGGTTTTCCTGTTCGCGCAAGCGTTGCTAATTGCATCCACGCCGGTTGAACATCGCGATTATAAGCAATCGCCTGCGTCAAATCATGCGGAGCGCCTTGCACCAATGTTGCCGCAGAGGCTGGTGTGAGAGCATACTGCCCTTCTTGCTTCGTCAAAAGCCCGACGGCAACGGCACCGTCGAGCAACAGCGTCAATCCGCGCACATCACAGGAAAGCGTTGTGGCAAGCTGTTGCGCCGTACGAACGGGAGCGTTCGCAAGCGTTGTATAAAGATCAAGCTCTAACGTGGCAAACAGGATCGATGAGCCATAAAAGGCACTTGCGAGATCGACAATTTGTGGGATTTGAAGGGGCATATCGTACATTCTCCTACTTAACGCCTTGTTCGTAAACAAAAAGCCCACACGAGAAACGGTTTCGTGCGGGCCTTTCGACTTCATCGCTTCAATTATTCCTCTTTCTTCATTTGAGGGAAGAGAATCACATCGCGAATCACTTCGGTGCCTGTCAGGAACATCACCAGACGGTCAATCCCCATTCCGAGACCGCCCGTCGGAGGCATCCCGTATTCAAGCGCTTCGATGAAATCAAGATCGGGCGGTTCGGCATCGGGATCGGCTTGATTGGAAAACGCAACGGCTTGCGCATCGGGATCATTTTGTTCGGTATATCCGGGGCAAAGCTCTTTGCCTGCGACAACAAATTCAAACACGTCCACCAGTGAAGGATCGTCCTTGCAAGCTTTCGCAAGAGGAACATATTGCTTGGGAATACGCGTTACAAACGTCGGCTGACGTAGCGTCTTTTCAATCAACTTGTCGTACACTTCGTGCGAGAGCGTCGGCATATCTTTAATTTCAGGCGTAAGATCCAGCCCCGCCGCAACGGCACGCGCTTTGGCAGTTTCATAATCAAGACCCAACCAATCGGCGCCCATCTTTTCAACAATCAAATCTGCCTGTGCAACTTCTCTATAGGGCGGCTCGAAATTGATAACTTCTCCTTTTTCGCCATAAGGGACTTGGCGCGTCTTAAGCACCGTGTCACAAAGATAAGGAAGAAGCCCCTCGATAATGTTCTTCATCGACGTACGGTCGCCATACGCTTCATAGACTTCAAGCACGGTAAACTCAGGGTTATGCGTGCGGTCAATCCCTTCATTGCGAAAGTCTTTACCCAGCTCGAAAATCTTATCGAAACCGCCCACCAACAAACGCTTGAGGTAAAGCTCGGGAGCAATACGCAACGCCATTTCACGATCCAGCGCATTATGGTGCGTATAGAAAGGCTTCGCCGCGGCGCCGCCCGCTTGTCCCTGCATAATCGGCGTCTCGACTTCGACAAATCCACGTTGCGAAAGGAAGTTGCGGATCCCCAACAGAATCTGATGCCGCTGATTGAACCGTTCGCGACTTTCCGGATTCGACATGAGGTCAAGGTAACGGCGACGATAACGTTCTTCTAAATCTTGCAGTCCGTGCCATTTTTCCGGCGGCTGACGAACGGCTTTAGAAAGGAGACTCCACGACGTGACATCGACGGTCTGTTCGCCCGCTTGCGTGGTAAACAGCGTTCCTTTAACACCGATAAAGTCGCCCAAGTCAAGCAGCTTTGCCGCTGTGTATACGTCCTCGCCAAGGACATCACGTTTCAACAAGATTTGGAAAGCGTCCGTTCCATCATTCAGATGAATAAACATCAACTTTCCCATGCGGCGTTTGGTTTGAATACGTCCCGCAACGGCGACGTCCTTGCCTTCGACCATTCCCTCACGCGTTTCTTTGAGAGAACCGGTGCGCGGAAAAGCGGCGCCGTACGGCGTGTAACCGAGATCCGCCAGCGCTTGACGGTTCGCCAAGCGCTGCGCGCGGTATTGATCATCAGAGAGTGTTTGTGCCATGGTGCAAATCCTTATTTGGAGAGATAGGTCGTCAGCATCTCCGTAAGATGCGCAGAAGTGAAGCCGAAATGTTCCGCAAGCTTATTGGCAGGACCCGAAGCGCCAAATCCCGACATGGTGAGCGTTATTCCCGTTGCCCCAATGTAACGTTCCCACCCGAAAGGCGAGGCGGCTTCAATGGCGATACGTTTCGTGACCGTCACAGGGAAAACCGATTCGCGATACGTTGCCGTTTGCTTCTCAAAGAGATCCCAACTCGGCATTGAAACCACGCGAATGTTACGATCGCTTGCCTGTGCCGTTTCGAGCGCAAGGCTCACTTCGGAACCGGAAGCAATCAAGATTGCTTCCGGCGTTTTGGTGAGATCTTTTTGCCAAAGGACATATGCCCCTTGCGCCACATGATCTACCGAAGGATAGATTGCGCGATTCAGCACCGGAAGATTTTGACGCGAAAGCAGCAGTGCGGTCGGTCCCTCTTTACGACGTAAAGCAATCGACCATGACGCCGCTGTTTCGGTGGCATCCGCAGGACGCAAAACGCACAAATTGGGCATCGCACGCAACGCCGGCAACTGTTCAACCGGTTCATGCGTGGGGCCATCTTCTCCCACGTGAAAACTGTCATGCGTAAACACGTAGATGACAGGGACGCCCATCAGTGCCGCCACGCGGATCACAGGACGACAATAATCACAAAAGACGAAAAATGTACTGCCATAAACGCGCAATCCGCCATGGACGGCAATGCCATTCATCACGCCCGCCATACCAAGTTCACGAATGCCGAAGTGGAAGTTACGCCCCGCGAAGCTTCCTGCCTTAATCGCCTCAAACGCATTCAAATACGTCATCGTTGACGGCGCAAGGTCGGCACTGCCACCGACCAACTGCGGAATCTGCGGCGCAATCGCGTTCAAGACGTGTCCCGAAGCCACACGCGTTGAGACCGGTTTCGCGACCTCCCACGTTGGCATCAACGTGGAAAGATTGGGAAGAGAATCGTTGTAATAACTATCCCAAACTTCCTTAAGCGCCGGATTCGCCTTGAACGTTTCCTTCTTAATACGATTCCATTGCGTATGGACGCGGCGCATTTTCTTCGCACGATCTGCAAACAGTTGACGCGTCTCTTCTGGAACAGCAAAGAACGCATCAGCGTTAAAGCCCAACGCCTGTTTTGTTAACCGGAGCTCTTCATCACCTAAAGGCGAACCATGGCATCCGGCAGAGTCCGCCTTATTCGGCGAACCTTTACCTATCGTTGTATGGCAAATAATGAAAACGGGCTTGTCTTCCGACTTCACCGCCTTTTTCAGAACTTTCTCAATGTCGGCAGGATTGTGACCATCACAAGAAAGAACTTTCCAACCGTAACTTTCAAACCGTTTTTGCGGATTATCGACCATGGCGAGGTCGGTTCGACCTTCAATTGTAATCCGATTGGAATCGTAAAGCAGAACCAGCTTATTCAGTCCCAACGTTCCGGCAAGAGATGCCGCTTCATGCGAAATGCCTTCTTCCAAATCTCCGTCACCGCAAGTAATCCACGTACGATGATCAACAAGCGTGGATGCCGCTGTATTGAACCGTGCCGCAAGCATGCGTTCCGCAATCGCCATGCCAACGCCAGCGGCAATGCCTTGTCCAAGCGGTCCCGTTGTCGTTTCTACACCGGGAACAATCCCATATTCGGGGTGACCCGGTGTCCGGCTTCCAAGCTGACGGAACTGTTTGAGATCGTCAATTGAAAGAGGATATCCCGACAGATGCAAAAGCGCATACAACAGCGAAGAACCATGTCCGCCCGAAAGAACGAAACGATCTCGATCTGCCCACTTTTCATCGCCATGCCAGAGCTTTAGAAATTTCAGCCATAAGACCGCAGTAACATCTGCTAATCCAAGAGCCACGCCGGGATGACCCGATTTTGCCGTTTGCACTTCATCCGCTGCAAGACAACGTAGGGTGTTTGCCGCCAAAACCATATCTTCTGAATTGACCTTACTCATCCGAAAACCTCTCTATTAAGCTGAAATAAGCTGAAAGTATACCTTCTCCTTCTGCCATACGCAAGAAAACCAATATCTCTTAAAGAATTATTTCATTTCCCACGTCGCTTTTCTTAACGTTAAGCACTGTCATCGTGACGTTGAGCGCCACGACCGAAAGGCTCCCACTGAGGCGAATGCCTTCTTCGCGCTCTTGCGAGAATACAACGATTACTGCAACGCTTCAAACGTGTATAATAGCTTCCTATCTTATATGAACAACTCCCCTTTTCAGTCGGCAGTAGTTGCAACACTCGCACGCGATGAACTTTCGCCCACGCTTGCGGAAGAAGTTTTGTGTGCGGGCAATCCAACACATCGGAAACCACGCGAATGGAGTCTCTGCCTTCTCGGCTTTGCGTTTCTCGCCATTACGTTGTGGTGCGGTATTCCACGGAGTGTCAACCTCAAAGAGTACCACCTGTGCCGCTTTGAGATCCCGAATGCCGCTCATTTCACAAAAGAAGAAGCACTTTTAACTGCACGGCGTGCATTAACCATTGCCGACAGCTCTTCGGAATTACAACTGACACTCGCTCAACTTCGCAAAGCACTGCACCAAAATCCGCATGACCGAACGGCTGAACTCTTTCGGTTTTACCTTATTTATTCCCCGATTCTTATCCCTGAATATGTCGATGGACTTTTACAACGGGAAGAAGCTGCCGCGCCGTGGTTGACTGCACGTATCGACAATGCTCAAAATGAACTCCGCTCACTTCATGTCAATCGCGAAACCGCTCAACTACTCGAAGTACAATGCCTCCTTGCACGGTGGCAAGTATTAGCAAAAGAACAGTCCGCAGAAGCAGCACAAGCACTTGATTCCGCATGGATTCAGCTCAACGATTCAACGTTGAGACGTTCAATCAACGCAATTGATCTTAAACTGTTTCTCCTTCGCAAACTTTGCAATCATCAGCCTTATCTTCAACGTTTAGGCGGAAGCGTCTCTTTGGGCGGGAAACAGTTGCGCTATGATGCCCTTTGTGAGCTTTACAACCGGCTGTCAAAACGACGTAACCAAATAAGGGAAGCCGTTCATGAATAAGCTTTCAACGTATTGCGATCGTCGCGCGTTTCATCTGCTCATTTCTGCCGGATGTTACCTCCTTGCTCTTCTTATCTTGGCACGCGATCCGACGATGCTTTCAGATGAAGGTGTTCGGATTTGGAACCATAGCGGTTATCCGCTTTTCCTCGCCTATCTGATGACCGCCGCACTCGCATGGGAACTCCTCGTTTTGGGAGATCCGCATCGACCGCGCGAATGGCCGATACTCGCAATGCTCTATGCCACCCTCACCTTCTTTTTGATGCGCGTAATGTCCTTTCCGCAAGAACTCCTCCCGATTTACACTCCTTCCACATTCGGTTGGGTTGGAGATGTTGCGGCTCATTTTACGCGGAGCCTTATTGATTTCTTGCCGGAATCGTTCGTTGCTTTCTTTGCCAACTGGAGAATGACGCTCTCCATCGTTTTATTACTCTGCGCGATGAGTTTCAAAAGTAAAATCGTCCGCGCGAGTGCATTCATTTTGATCCCGCTCATTCCTTTCATCTCAACCGTTTGGCATGAAAGTCATCCGACCTCACTCCTGTTCGGAACCTTTTTCCTCGCTGTTGGCGTTCTCTTTCATTTTCATCGGACGCAACCGATTCGTATACTGCAAGCCGCCCTTCATCGACTCGCACCGATTGCTGAACGAGAGCCTGCTTTCGCTCATGAAGCATTGCGCGTGGTCGCACTCCTTGCGGATGGCAACAGACACCCTCAAACGTTTATTGGGCAACATCTCAACGCCGGAATGACGCTCAGTTCATCGCTCTCTCGTATGATTGCGCTTGATCTCATTGAAACGCACGAAGCCGCGGAAAGGCAAACCGTCATTCTCTCGCCCTCCTTGCGGACCACGACCGCATGGGCGCTTTTCTCTAAATTACCGCGTATACTTTTTTTATTTATGATTGCGCTCGTTTGGATGATTCTGCCGATTGATTTAATCCCTGATGCACTTCCCTTTATGGGCGCTCTTGATGATACGGCAATTGCAATTCTTGCGTTCCGTTCGCTACGGTCATAGGAGGACTTTATTCAAGTCCTCTCTCAATATCCAGCCTCGTGATTTTGCGCTACGCTAACGCTATTTGCGTCCTTCGCCTTCACACGACGAGCAACGTTCCAAATGTGCTGGCAGATCGCGCTTTGCCTTCTTCATCATAACGCCTGTCCCCTTACATTTTTTGCAACAAGGCGCAAGCCCATCACCGGCACACTTACGACATTTCTGGACGGCACTCCCATGACACGAAGGGCAAACGACGACCTCCTCCTGCGGCTCCTCGTCCACATTATTCCGAGAAGATTCATTTCGCGAAGAGACAACCGCTCGCTTACGTTCAACAATCTTTCCCGTACCCTTACATTTGCGACACGGCTCCGATCCTAGCCCCCAGCACGCAATACAAGTGCGAGGATAACGCATCGCCAAGCGTGCATACGCTTCCGGCGCAAGAGCCGTAGCCGCCTCGCGATCCATATAAGCCGCCGCAAGCGGAATACGTCCTGCCGCAAGCTGTACTCGATCATACGTTTGCCGTGCCTGACGTTGCCGTTCAAGGCGTTCATTCGGCAACAAATTTCGGACGTAATGACCGGCTCCATGACAAAACTGACACGTTACTAAAAAGGTCACCTTACCGGTCGTTGCCGATCGCAATCCTTTGTCCGCAACCGCTCGCTTCCCCGACCCTTTACACTCAAGGCAAATCGCCTCGGCAGTCAGTGGGCACAACGGTGGCGGTGGATAAAGTTCTGGCAACGCTTCGCCCCAAAGGAGCGAACTCCACATGAGAAAAACAGTCCCCCACCAACGTGCAATTGAGTACCGCCTCATAACTTCTCCAAGTGATAAGTGGCAATACGGCGGTAAAGCGTTCGCAAGGGGATCCCCAGTTGTTTTGCTGCCATCGTTTTATTGTTTTTCACTGACACTAATATTTTGCGAATGGTCTCCGCCTCCGAAGCTGCTATTGAGGACGGCACAGGAGACGGCGAAGGAGAAACAATCGTTGGACGAACAGAGGGCGGGATATCTTCCACCATCAATCGATCGTGATGCGTCAGCACCATCATCTTCTCAAGTGTATTACGAAGCTCTCGAATATTACCGGGCCAATCATAATGCGCAAACGCTTCAAGCACTTCAGGCTCAATGCCAAGAATTTGCTTTCCTAATTGCACATTGAGTTCCTGAATAAAGGCATGACACAATAAGGGGAGATCACCCTCACGTTCACGCAACGGCGGTAAGTTGATATCAACTACATTTAATCTGAAATAAAGGTCTTCGCGGAATTTGCCTTCATCCACCCATGCCTTAAGATTACGATTCGTGGCGGCAACCAGTCGTATATTCACTGGAATTGACAGCGCCGATCCGACGGGCTCCACCGAACGCGTTTCAAGCACGCGCAATAATTTCACCTGCGTAGCAAGATCAATCTCGGAAATTTCATCAAGGAAAAGCGTACCGCCATCCGCCAATTCAAAACGCCCCTTGTGATCTTCCGTTGCCCCTGTAAACGCCCCTTTCACGTGCCCGAAAAGTTCACTCTCTAACAACGATGGCGAAAGTGCCGCACAATGTACGGCAACAAAAGGTCCTTTCGCTCGCGGACTTTGCAAATGAATTGCACGCGCGACCAATTCCTTTCCCGTACCACTCGGTCCCTGAATCAAAACCGTTGCCGGCGTCGGTGCCGTCTGCTCAATCCGTTCCCGTACAAATTCCATTGCCGAAGACTCACCCACCATGCGGCTCAATCCGGTGCGCCCTGCAAGCTGGAGTCGCAACGTCGCATTTTGAGATTCCAAATTCTTCTGCCGTAACGCCCGTCGGACAATCAATTCAAGATGATCCAGATTCACCGGCTTTGTCAGGAAGTCATACGCCCCCTCCTTCATCGCCTCAACCGCAGACTCCACAGAACCATATGCCGAAAGCAAAATCACCTGCACTTTAGGATACGATGTCATAATGTCACGCAAAAGTGATAATCCGTCCCGCCCCGGCATTCGCAAATCAGTCAAAACAAGATCCACCGACTCCGTATTTAAGGTTGCAAGGGCAGCCTCTGCATCCGCTACCGAAAAGACTGTATATTGTTGATGAAGTGCACGTACAATTCCATCACGCGTAGATTTATCATCGTCGACAATTAAAAGCGTACTCATGTCGCATTCTCCTGTAATGGGGACGGTGGGATCGCTCGAATACAACGCTCCGCACGCGGCAAACGTACAATGAAACACGTTCCTTCTCCCTGATGACTGGCACATTCTATACTTCCGCCATGACCTTGCACAATCCGCCGAACAACCATCAGCCCGAGCCCATTCCCTTTCGTTTTCGTCGTCACATAAGGATCAAAAATATGCCCCAACAAATCAGACGGAATCCCCGACCCATTATCAAACACCGAAGCATTGACCCACGCGTCATCAAACGTCACCGTCACACCAATACGCCCGCGATCGGGAATAGCATCCATTGCATTCTTAAGAAGATTAAAAAAGACTTGTTCCAACTGTGCGCCATCTTGAAAAATCTCAGGGACAGACTCTGGGATTGAAAGCTGCAAATCAATTAAACGTTGTTCCATATCCGGCGCAAGCAACTTTAACGTCGTCCGCAACACATCCACCACATTACCGCGACAAAGTTTTGGTTTCGAGGGGCGAATCGCCTCGAGGAAACGATGCAAAATTCCATCCAACCGTGCGACTTCCTGCGTTGCCACCGTCGTCAACTCCTCCAATGAGGCACGTTTCTCAGCGTCCTGTACCGTTCGCAGTTCGCGCGTCAGCAATTGTAAATGAATCGTCAACGCATTCAGTGGATTACCAATCTCGTGCGCGACTCCCGCCGCAAGCGTTTTTACTGCTGTCAACCGCTCATCCGCAAGTGCCGACTCCTCCGCCTGACGTTCGTGCGTCACATCATGCAAAATCAGTAACAGCTCCGTATTCCCCTCCGACTCAATCGGACGCGCATAAAAAGAGATAAAACGATGTTCCGGATACGTAACCTCAACCTCACGCATTTCTACACGCGACCAATCCGACATCTGCGACAGCAACATTCCCTCAATGCCCCATTCCCGTAAATGCCGCGCAATTGATTGTCCGCGAATCACATCCGCCTCAAATCCCACCATACGCTCTGCGGCGCGATTCGCATACAAGAGTGTTCCGCCCTCCCCAATCACCAAAATCCCCTCATCGATCGACTGGAAAAGCATTTCAAGGAAACCGCGTTCACGCGCCAACTTCAAAAGATGCGCCGATACCACTGGCGCATCCAATCGATCTAATCTCGAAACAAACTTATCAAAGAAGCCTTGCCGCATACCTTTAGTATAGCAGATTGCCTTTTCTAAACGGTATTAGAGATACGCAGAGGAGACGGCGCGGCAAATAAAGATCAGATACAGCGATTGACAGCGACTTTAATCTTGCTGGTACAACGTAACGCAAGAGGACGGAATCGTGCTATTCTTTTCGCTTATGGAAATAATCTTTGAAAAGCTTTCTCCGGAGGCGCAAATTCCGGTTTATGCTCATCCAGGTGATGCCGGTATGGATGTTTGTTCAGTGGAGACGTTAACGCTTGCCCCGAATGAACGCGTTGCAGTCTCAACAGGACTACGAATACGGTTGCCACTCCAGACGGAAGGGCAACTGCGTCCGCGCAGTGGGCTCGCGTTGAAACACGGAATTACCGTGGCGAATGCGCCAGGGACGATTGATGAAGGCTATCGAGGCGAGTTAAAAGTTATATTAGTTAATTTTTCCACCGAACCTTTTACAATTACCGTCGGTATGCGCATCGCTCAATTAGTCATTGCGCCGGTGCTTCGTGTGTCCGTGGTGGAAGGTCTCGTAACAGATGTGACGGAACGAGGAACGAACGGGTTCGGTTCTTCCGGATTATAATCAGAAGATAGAAAGGTCTAATATGAATCACGAAGTTCTTTTTTCGCGTGCGTGCCGTGTCATTCCGGGCGGTGTCAATTCTCCAGTACGTGCGTTTAATTCGGTCGGTGGTACACCGATTTATGTAGCGTCAGGAAAAGGGTCACATCTCACGTTGGCAGATGGTCGCGACGTCTTGGACTGTTGTTGTTCATGGGGAGCAATGATTTTAGGGCATGCCGATCCGGAGGTGACGGAAGCGGTGGCAGTGGCGGCGGCGCAAGGAACAACGTTTGGTATCAATACGCCCGGTGAAATTGATTTTGCCGAACGTTTAGTGGCGCAGATTCCTTTTATTGATCGCATCCGTCTTGTTAATTCAGGTACAGAAGCGGTGATGACCGCCGTGCGATTGGCACGCGGAGTGACAGGACGTGATCTTATTATTAAGTGTGAAGGGTGCTATCACGGGCATAGTGACGGGCTACTCGTTTCTGCCGGAAGTGGCGTATTAACGGCAGGAGACGGTGCAGAGGTCGCTTCTGCCGGGATTCCGAAAGTGATTGCGCAAGACACCTTAGTTATTCCGTACAATGACATTGAAGCGGCGCGGCGAACGTTTGAAGCGCATCCGGGACGAATCGCGGCAATGATTGTTGAACCCGTTGCCGGAAATATGGGCTGTGTATGTCCGCAGACAGAGTACCTCGCGTCGATTTTGAAACTCGCGCATGAAGCGGGAGCATTGTTAATTTGCGATGAAGTGATTAACGCCTTTCGTTTCCGTTATGGGCTTTATTGTGAATCCATTGGCGTTACACCTGATATTGTGACGATGGGAAAAGTGATTGGTGGCGGATTCCCTTTGGCGGCGGTAGGTGCGAAGGCGGAAATTATGGACGCGTTGGCTCCCATGGGACACGTCTATCAAGCCGGAACATTGTCGGGCAATCCGGTGGCAGTCGCAGCAGCAATGGCGGTACTGACAAAATTGGAACGCCTCAATCCTTATTCCGAAATGATTGCCAAGGCAAAACAGTTGGAATGTGCGGTGAATAATGCGGCAGAAAAACACGGCGTCCCTTTACGCATCCAACGGCACGCCGATATCTTCACGCCATTTGCTACAGCGCTTCCGGTCACCGATCTTGCTTCCGCCCAGCGCTGTGACAGTTCACTGTATGCACGTTTCTTTCATGGGATGTTGGCGCGTGGCGTTTATCTTGAGCCATCGCAATATGAGGTCAACTTTATTTCCGCGGCGCATACGAAAGAAGATATTGCCCATTTCTGCCAAGCGGCAGAGGAAACGCTGGCGTCTCTTTAAGACTGCGAACAAATCCGAACTTTTCGGGAAGAGGCGCTATCTTTTCTGATGACTTGCGGCAGCGAGAAGTCCGCAAAGAAGTAGCACGGTGAGAAGAGAAAAACCGCCCTGTGAGAGAAAAGGAAGTGTAATTCCTGTCATTGGAAGCGCTTTGGTCACACCGCCGACATTAAGAATAATTTGGACGCCAAGAACTGTTGCCGCACCGGCACCAAACAGTTGCACAGTTTCACTCTCGGCATGAGCGCCTGCCACACTGGCACGCAAAATCCATAGCCAATAAAGCGCAAGCAGCAGCGCGCATCCAATCCAACCCCATTCCTCTGCAATTGCGGCATAGATGAAGTCGCTTGAAACAATCGGCGTAGCTTGTGGCGTACCTTCGCCTAAGCCCGTACCAAATAAACCGCCAGCATATTGTGCGCACAAACTTTGTAAGATTTGCCATCCTTTTCCCAAGGGATCGACAAACGGGTTAAGCCACATTTCAAAACGCGCCCGTGTATGAGCGGAAAGACCTTTGACCATCCACCCCGCCAATGCCGTTGCACCAAGCCCCAAGAACAACCATCCGACTTTCCGCGTAAGAACCATCAGCATCAGCATTAACGTCAGGCAAAGAATCAACACAAGCCCTAAGTCTTTGACTGCAACCGCACCTGCCACCGGAATCCCCCAAACAACGCCTAATGCCAAAAGATCTTTGAGCGGCGGGAAAGGGAGCCCAAAGACTGTTCGGGAAAAACCGTCCTTACGTGCAGGAAGCCATGCGGCGGCAAACGCAATTAGAAACAGCTTCAAGAGTTCTGTCGGATTGATTTGCCCCGGGAGAAAAAGACCGCCACGATAACTTCGCCCGAAAACATAAAGGACGGCAAGCGTTCCCAATGCGCAAAACCACAAGAACCATTTAAGCCGTGGCAATCCTTTGGCAATTGTTTCCGCCGTCATCCATCGAAGGCAGAAAAGGAATCCGGCGACACCGACCAAAAGCGGCGCATACGCGCGCAGCGTCCATGAAAGTTCCCACGTTCCCATACGCACTTGTTCTGCAATTCCAAGTCCGAAGAGAAGAAGCGTTGTAACAACAAACGCGCGATCGCCTTGATAACGGTTAGGGCGCGACATTCCAAGTCCCAAAACGAGCGTCACAAAAAAAAGAATGACCGGGATAAAGAATGCCCCCGTCAGCGCTTCATCATTCATCATTCGAGTAACGGCAACAGGAAAGATTGCGGCAACAAACGTAATGCCAATCAATAAAAACCACAGGAATCCTGTGGGGAAATAGCGGTGCTGGCTTAACGTTTCAGCGGAAACTTTCCGCGCCTTTTGAGAGACTTTTGATTTCTTCTTAGTCATACGAAAGAGTGTAACAAAGGCGGTCGCGATAAGGCTTACTAAAAAGCCCCAACGGATATCCGTTGGGGCTCTAAATTGGGGCGAAAGACGGGGCACGATCCCGCGACAACCAGATCCACAATCTGGGGCTCTACCAACTGAGCTACTTTCGCCAAGACACCCCAAAGGATAGCAAATTTAAGCTCTTGAGAGCAAGCGTTTTTATTTGCTATCCTATCGATGTTTGTAAAATAGGGGATGAATGATGCGATTTGCTTTTCCTTGGGCTTTTCTTTTGCTCCTTCCGTGGTTGGTTGTGGCATGGCGGATGTTGCGCCCTGCGCGTTCGCGTGGGACTGTTTTCGCTGCGGCGTCGCAACGTTTTGGCGCTATAAGCCGAACGTGGCGCTATGTTCTTTGTCGAGTATTGCCGATCCTTTTCCTCTTCGGTTCATTTGCGCTTATTGTCGCTGCGGCAGGTCCTCGGACACTCTTGTCGCGTGAGATTCGTTCCGCAGATGCACTGGCGGTGATGATGTCGGTGGACGTGTCTGGCTCCATGCGTGGATTAGACTTAAGCGAAGGTCGTAATGATGTGACACGGTTGAGCGTCGTGAAAGAAACGTTTCGCGATTTCGTGTCACGCCGTTCAGAAGATTTGATTGGACTTGTCACCTTTGGCGGTTATGCCAGTGTGCGCTCTCCCTTAACTGCGGATCATCGCGCACTTTTGCATACGCTGTCGGGGGTGGAGATTCCCGGAGAGAACGGTGGACTGGATGCGAAAGGACGCCCCATTTCGGAAGATGAATTGATGACTGCAATTGGCGATGGACTTGCCGTAAGTTTACTCCGTTTGCGCGATGCCGAGCCCAAAACGAAGATTGTCATTTTGCTCTCCGATGGCGAAAGTAATGTAGGGGCGGTGACACCGCAGGAAGCCACGAAAATTGCCGCCAGTTTAGGTGTACGCGTTTATACGTTGGGTGTCGGGTCTACTGGAATGACGAAAGTACGCGCAACGGATGCCTTTGGACGTTCCGTCTTAGCCGATGTATATATGACGTTGGATGAAAAAACGTTGAAGGAAATTGCGGAAACGACAGGAGGCACTTACGCCAATGTGCGCTCCCCCGAACAATTGGAACGCGCCTTGAAGCAAATTTCAGAATTGGAGACTACACGCGTGGAACGTCAAATCTATATCCGCTATAACGAACATGCGCGACCATGGTTACTCTTGGGTTCACTGACCTTGCTCGTAGCAACAACAGGACTAACACTATTACTTCGGAGACCGTTGTGACTGAATCGGTAATCACGCTGGCGGATTTAGGACACGCCTTTGAATCTGCACTGAAAGCGGTTTCGCCCAACGTCTTGGAACCTTTTGCAAAGTCAAAAAAATTGCTCTCCGTCGGTGGTTATCGTCAGGGGAACCAAATATTGTTGTGTGCACTTGTTGCCAACGCTTTTCGTTCTGGATTATTAACCTACAATGCGCAACTGTCCGCCTTCGCACGAACGCATTTTCCAGAAGCACGCCTTCTTTCTATTTTATCGAGAGAAGTCTTGGACACACGTCGTGCTCAATGGATGGCGTTTTTCGGCAAAGCTCATTTCCTGCTCGCACTGTTAATGGATTCGCGTGAAGATGTGCGTGCGAAAGTCCCCGAGTGGATGACGGCTTCGACGCTTGAGCTTCCCGATGCTGAAACAGCACACGATCTTTTGACACAGGCATTTGCGCCCATTGTCCGACTGAATGGCGGAACTGCAACGTCGCAATGCGCACAAGAACGTGTCGCAGAGTTGCGCGAAAAACTACTTGCAGCTGAGAAAAAAGCAAAAGCGGATCGTCGTACAGAGAGTGAAGCTGCACAAAAAGTTCTTGCTGCGGTTAAAACGGAATTGGCGACGGCGCAATTTGGGATAACGGAGCGTGACCGTAAGATTGAGCAGTTAGAACAGCGATTGAACCGCGAGATTGAACTCCGTGACCAACGCGTTTCAGCACTTTTAGCCGTGCGGCAAATAAACCTTTTTGGACATTGGTTAAGCCCCTGTATACAAATAGAAACAATGGCGAAAGCGAACCATGCGGCGCCACTCTTGGAACGTGTCAAAACGGCGTTGGAAGAACAGGCACAGTTGGATCGAGCAGCAGGAGCGGCGGCGCAACTGCGTTCACAATTGGATGCAGTCGAAGAAATGCTAACACGTGTCGATAGTACGCTCCACGGTGCAGTCGTGCAACATCAAGGATTGAAAGCTTTGCGTGAAGAATTGGTGACCGAGAAGTCCCATTTGCAGAGTGCTCTTGGAAAGATTTCGGACAACTCCTTGGTCGCACTGTTGAGTACACGCATAGACGCCGCGACCGAAACGGATTACGATCCGCTCCTTCAAACATTACGGCTCGGCGTACAGCTCAATCTTATCAGTCAGGATGAAGAAAAGCGCTTGAAAACGCAATTCCGTCGTCGTGTCGCCACGTGGAATTTAGGATCGCCTGATGTCGAGAAAGACCTTTCTGACAGTAGCAGTGAATCGCAAGCGATTGCACATCGTAATCCAGCCCTCGCTAAAGCCCTTAGTGGGAAAACCGAGGCCATGCTGTTCTTTGACGGACATAATATTCTCAACGGATTAGGACGTTACAAACAACGTCGCGGTACAGCGTTAACACATGAAGATGCCCGTAAACGATTAGAACGCGATGCACGCGTTCTAATGTCGATGTTACCGAAGACCTTTGTACACCTTGTCTGGGATGGACCGGAGATGTCGGAATACACAATCGCCGACAACGTCATGGGGCACTATTCAGGTGGAGAAGGTGAACATCGTGCCGATCGTTGTATTCTTGATCAAGTTCGCTTCAACCACACTCAATCGCCCGATCTACCGTTGATTGTCGTAACTGATGACAATGGATTTGCAGGCGAAGCCATAAAACTCGGTGCGGCAGTTTGCCGTCTCCATGACTTTGAGGCATTCCTGAATGGTTCTTCCCTTTAATTGTGCCACGGCGGGATGGGCGGATTGGCAATGGCAACTCGCTCACACCTATGATGCGGTGATGCTCGGCGTCCAAGACGTCCCCGCATTCCCATTGCGCGTGACCCCCTACTATGCCGCACTCGCCGACTGGGAGAATCCGCAAGACCCCATTTTGCGACAGTTTTTACCTGATCTGCAGGAGTTGCTTCCTGACGCCTATGGACCCGATCCCTTTGGTGAAAAAACAGGTGCAGCCATTGCGCCTGGAATCAAACAACGTTTCCCCGATCGTTTACTTGCCATGATGAGCATTTGTTGCTCCACCTATTGTCGCCACTGCACTCGACGCGGACTTTTAGAAACGGCAAATGAAGCGCAACTCCTCCCACTCCTTGACGCCGTTCGATCCCACCCCGCCGTGCGCGAAGTACTCCTCTCTGGCGGCGATCCTCTCCTTCATTCCGATGCAGAACTTCTCACATGGGTCGATGCTCTGGCAACACTCCCACAACTTGATGCCATTCGGCTCTGCACACGAACGCCCGTAGTGCTGCCGATGCGCTGGACGGAAGCGCTTGTTACCGGGCTTGCGAAAAGTCGTCGCGTATGGATTCAAACACAATTCAATCATCCACGTGAACTCACCGCCGAAGCCATTGCCACACTTGACCTTCTTGTTGACCATGGATTCCCCGTCTCCAATCAAAGCGTACTCCTCCGTGGAATCAATGACGATCCTGTCGTGATGACTGAACTCTGTGCGAAACTTCAACGCCATCGCGTTCGCCCCTATTACATTTTTCAGTGTGACCCCATTGCTGGAATTGAACATTTCAGAACCGCGCCTGAAGTAGCGCCTCGTCTTCGCGACTACCTCCTCAATCATCTCGGTGGACTTGCCTGCCCTCGTGTCGTAGCAGACCTTCCCACCGCTTCGCACAAAACAGATATTTAGCCGAACGTCGCATGAGCGTCGCACCGCCACATAAGTTGCGGACGCCTTATAAAGCGTCTGCAGAGGGGCTATGATATAATGCCTCCTTTATTTCATCTTTAGAGGAGTTTTGAACGATGACACAGTTGGACTCAGCGAAAAAGGGCATCATTACAGATGCGATGCGTGCCGTTGCGACGGAAGAAGGGCTTGACCCGAAAGCCGTTTGTGATGCAATTGCAAAAGGACACGCGGTGCTTCCGTTGAATCCCGGACATCGAAATGTCAAGCCTACGGGCGTAGGACGTTTATTCTCTACAAAAATCAATGCCAATCTGGGACGTTCACCGACGCGTTCGGGAATTGGAGATGAACTAACAAAACTTCAAGTCGCGTTGAATGCCGGAGCGCAATTTGTCATGGACTTGTCCGTGGGATCAGGCAAGAGTGGCGAAGAGATTCGTCAGGAATTGCGCGAGATTCGTCAAGGAATGTTAGATGCTTCGACCGCACCTTTAGGGACAGTTCCAATCTATGAAACGATTTCGCGCTTAGATGGCGATATCCCTGTCATGGATCCGCAGTTGCTCCTCGATGTTATCCGCGAACAGGCGGAGCAGGGCGTTGACTTCATGACACTTCATGCCGGTCTGTTAAAAGATCAAATCCCGTTAATTTTGAAACGCAAGATGGGCATCGTTTCGCGCGGTGGCGCAATTATGGCGGAATGGATGAAGCAGCATAATTGCGAAAACCCATTGTATACTCACTGGGATGAGGTTATGGAGATTCTAGTCCAACATGATGTCACCGTCTCTTTGGGCGATGGCTTGCGTCCCGGGTGCTTAGCAGATGCGAGTGATGAGGCTCAATTTGCTGAACTGCGTGTGTTGGGTGAATTGGTCAAACGTTGCCGTGCGCGCGGTGTTCAAGTAATGGTCGAAGGACCGGGACATATTCCGTTCGATCAAATTCAAATGAATATGGAGCGTGAACAAGAATTGTGTGATTTTGCACCGTTTTATGTACTCGGTCCCATTGTGACAGACATTGCACCCGGATATGACCATATCGTTTCGGCGATTGGAGCTACGGCAGCGGCGACCTATGGCGCATCGTTGCTGTGCTACGTTACGCCGGCGGAACATTTAGGATTGCCCGATGCCGTCGAAGTGCATCAAGGGTGCATCGCTTATTTGATTGCGGCGCATGCCGGTGATGTGGCAAGAGGGCTTCCGGGAGCACGGATTCGCGATGATAAAATGGCGGACGCGCGTTACAATTTTGACTGGAATGCACAGTTTGAAGTCGCCATTGATCCGTGTGCGGCGCGTGAGCGTTGGCTTCGGACACGTGCAGAATCAGGTGCAACGCATGATGATGACCATTGCTCCATGTGCGGGAAGGCGTTTTGCGCCGTTCGTACGTCACGGCGTATGCGTGAGGGCTTATAAGCTCTCACGTTGCGCCGCAAGCTCATTTGATGTATCCTATAGCAGTTTTCAACCCTTAAGAAGGATTTCCTGATGCCGAGTGATGATGCAATTGAAGTGAATGGTGTGGTCATAAAAGTTCTCCCTGCCACGATGTATCGTGTGAAATTGGAGAATGGTCACGAAGTGCTTGCGCACGTCTCTGGGAAGATGAGAAAGTTCTTCATTAAGATTGCAGCAGGTGACAAAGTAACACTTGAAATCTCTCCCTACGATTTGACCAAGGGACGCATTATTTACCGTCACAAGGTTTAATGGTCTTGCGCATTGCGCTTCTTTTCGTTTTCCTTTTTCTTACATTAAGTCTTCGCGCCGCGCAGATTGCGGTGGTATATGCCGTGCGCTCGGTTCCCGTCAGTGAACAGCGTTTCGCAAAGGCTCTTGCTGAACACATTCAACGATGGTATGTCGAAGTCGGTATTGACGCCGATCTTCTGCCCGATACGCAACTGACTTCCACGACACCGCAAAAACTGTTTATCCTGACCGATTGTTACGCTCCGACCGAAAGTTTCGTGTCGGCGGTAAGAGCGCGTCTTGCAGATGGAGCGAAGTTCGTGGTCTGTTATTCCTCTTCCGAAGCTTTGGCGCGGACGTTGGGATTGCGTATCGGCACTTATAAACGCTCAATGGATGGCGCATGGTCGTCGATGTCGTTGCTCGGGAATCGCCCCGCAGGCGCACCGCCTGCCATTCTGCAAACGAGTACGAATCTTTTTACAGTCGCACCGCTTTCGGAATCCTCGGCACGTCCGATGGCATGGTGGTGCGATCGGTCAGGAAAGACAACGGAAGTTGCGTGGTGGAAAACGTCCCAAGGTTCGTATTGGATGACGCACGTACTTTCAGGCGATGGCGATGAAGAAGGAAAGCAACGGCTTCTCCTTGCGATTGCAGCAGAAAGTATCCACGGCATTTGGCAAACTGCTGCGCGAACATTGTATCGCGAAGCGGCGAAACCGCTTACAGACGGTTCACTGATGGCACGAATTAAGATGCTCCCTAAAACATCACCTCGCCGTCAATCACTCGACAACCTCTATCGTCAACTTCAAGTGCAACAAGAACGCGTAACAAAGCTTCTGTCAACAGATCACGTGAGTGCCTATACCGCGGTCTGCGATTTAAGAGATGTGACGGCACGTGCCTATGGCATGACGTACTGGTCGCGCCCCAATGAAATTTGTGGCGTATGGGATCACACAGGGCAAGGACTTTATCCCGGGGACTGGAAAAAAACGGCGAAACTTCTTGCCGCAAGCGGCATTACAGATATCTATGTCAATGTGGCGGGGGCGGCGTTTGCGCGTTATCCTTCGTCCATATTACCACGCGCAAAAGTGGCGGGGGACTGTTTGACGGAAGCCGTTGCAGCAGGGCATCAATATGGGTTGCGTGTCCATGCGTGGATATTGAGCTTCTCCTGTGAGTTGGCTTCTGCCGAGACAATCGCAGACTTTCGCCGTAAAGGATGGTTACTTCAAGACGTAAATGGAAAAGACCTCTCTTGGCTTGATCCGACGAATCCGGCAGTTCGTGCCTATTTTCTTTCCGCAGTCAAAGAAATGGCAACGCATACAAATGTCGATGGTATACATCTCGACTTTATCCGTTACCCGGGACTACAGCAAACGTTAGGGCCAAAAGTTCGTGCACGATTTGAAGCGACAACGGGGAAAAGCTCACGTTGGCCAGACAGTGTCACACGCGGAAAAAGCGCGACACGCGAAGCCTTTTTACAATGGCGTGCCGAGCGCATTACCGATGCGGTGGCAAATGTACATACGTGGATGAAGCGCGAACGCCCGAAGGTGCAATTGTCGGTCGCCGTTTATGGTAAATACCCCGCCTGTGTCGATAGCGTGGGACAAGATTGGTTGTCATGGTTGCGCACCGGTTTGGTCGATTATGCGTTGCCGATGAATTACACCGAAGATCTTACGACTTTGGGCGATTGGATTGGAACGCAAACGAAAGATCCGCGCCTTGCGTCTCGCATTGTGAGCGGGATTGGTGTTACTGCCGCAGAAAGTCGTTTAAGCCCGATTGACGTCTTGCATCAAATTGACATTGCGCGAAAGTCAAAGTGTTCAGGATTCGCCCTCTTTGATTTAGACGAGACGTTGCGCAAAAAGATTCTTCCGATTCTTTCACAAGGAGTCACCAAGCGATGAGTCAAGAAGCCTTTGCGCGTGCAATTCCAATCGTTGAAGCATGGTTAACGGAACACGTCCACGCATTTGATACGTTGGTAAAAAGCGACACATACAGTTTATGGGTGTACGAACGAGATGCACGAACGCATGGGTCGATTGAACTGTTGGATGACAAAGAACTGTCACAACGCCGCGATTCCTTATCATTTTCCGTTGCACTGGCACTTCCTCCATTGCGTTCTATTGAAGATGCAAAGAGCGTGCTTTCGCTCAATGAATATTTAACCGATGCCACGATCGTCATGAAAGATTTTGGAGAAGAGGATGAAGCCACCTTCTCATTGCAACGGACAATGCCACTCTCAGAACTTTCCGCTGCAACCCTTCAAGAGAGTTTTAAGCGGTTAATCGAAACACAGGCTTTTGTTGAAGAAGCATAAGTCTGAAATATTTACTGAATCGTGCGCCGGTGCTGAATTTGCATCGGCGCTTTTATATAAACGTGCGACTGAAAGACTATTGAGGCTCGCCGTACTTCGCCGCTTTTGCCGGCTGTTCCGCAAGACGACGAATGTCGCGCGGCGTTCGATGAATCGGCGCACGCACCAACTCGGGAACGTTGTAAGACAACATTCGTTGACGATGATGCGCGGGGTCATATTGCGGAAGAATAAAAGGCTTTGTAAATGTCCCCGTAGGAGCATCAAAATGTGTGAAATACGGACGCGTATAGCCACCGTCTTCGCGCCGTGAAGAGAACACCATCCACCGCCCCTCAGAAGAGAACATATGATAACTCTCGACATCAGGCGAATTGATTTCAGTTAGCGGACGGAGTTTGCGTTCTTTCAAATCCAAAGACCAAAGGTCTGCACTTTTGTGCCAAATATGAAAAACGCCTTGCGGACCAAGGGTGAAAATTAGCCATCGTCCCTCTGGACTGACACGTGGAAGCGTAACAGAGCGATGATCCTGAGCGGCATTAAGAACCATTTGAGGCGATGTAAACGTTTTATGCTTCGCATCAAAATTGCGCACAATTAAGTTGTAACAAAGATTGGTATACGCCAACACCGCTTGTTTGGAACGCTCCTCTTTATCTTCAGGAAGAGAGGGAAAGCCCGGTTGTGCGGCAACCGAATAGAGTTGCGTCCCATCGGGAGACCACGTGGGGAAACAATCAAAAATACGCGGGTCCAGTTCAATGGGCGAAACCGTGTCTTCTTGAACATCATAGAGCATCATATCGCTACGCGAATCAAGCACTTCGACTTTGTCCCGATTCCCATAATAAAAACACTGCAACGTATCATTTACCGAAAAGGCGACAAACTGTCCGGAAGGATGCCATGCCGGATAAACGCCAGAGGAAAAGAATGGACCGACGTTAAAATTGCGCTTAATCCCCTTGTCCTCTTTCCCGCGATAAATCAACGTTCCGGGATTGTCCGCACGCAAATGGAAAAGAAACGTGTCGGGATCACCTTTTAGAAAACTGTGACAATTCATACACTGAAGCGTTGTGGATTGGAGATTGGTGTAGAGCGGAAGCTCTTCAAAGGAGGTGAGGTCGCGTTGATAAAGACCGAGGCGAACATAATTCTCATAACTCGGCGGAATAAGACGATATACCAAAACGGGATCAATCGCCGTTTGCGCCACCGTATTCGTTGCACAGAAAAGCGTTTGCTGACCTTCGGTGACGGTGAGCGTATAAGTACGCCCTTTAAGCAATGCACGCCAACGTTCAATCGGAATGCGCACACGCGTCCCAAACGTTTCACTCGCCCCCGTATCGGAAGTCAATGTGACGCGTGCAGTGTCCGGTGCGCCGAGAACATCAAAGTTCAACGGCGCAATATTCGGCGGTACCGTGAGCCCCGCATAGTCGGGCGATAACGTCACCGCCGCTCGCAAAGTGGTAACGATCGCGAACGATAGAAGCGTAAAAAAGGTGACGTTTAACGTTCCCATCTTACGTAAGCACCCGACGGAAGTGCAAAGGTATCGGCATCTCCCGTAAGACACATTTCGCCTGCCGAACATTTTCCGCCCAAGCCTGCCATCGCTTGCGTCAGAATATTATTCATCACAACCGGCGAATAACCCGGCGTGTGCGCACTGAGCAAAAGAAACAGCGGCGACGTACTCATAAGTGCACGACACAAACGAAGTGTTTCCGTCAAATCCTGTTCAATCTTGTACGTCTCACCATTGCCACCGCGACCATAGGTGGGCGGATCAAGAATAATGGCATCATAAGGATGCGCACGGCGTAATTCCCGATTCATAAATTTGTGAACATCATCAACAATCCAACGGATCGGATGTTCAGCAAGCCCATTAAGTGCGGCATTTTCACGCGCCCATTGCACCATTCCTTTAGACGCGTCAACGTGGCACACTTCTGCACCTCCCAACGCCGCGGCAAGCGTCGAACCGCCCGAGTACGCAAAGAGATTGAGGACGCGTACCGGTCGCCCCGCCGTCCGTGCTTTTTGAACAATCGCTTTAATCCACGCCCATTGCGCACGCTGTTCAGGAAAGATTCCGAGATGTCCGAAGTCCGTCCCTGACAAATGGAAGATGGAGCCTTCTACGTTGATGGTCCACGCCTTGGGGAGGCGATTACGTCCATGCCATTGATTCCCCTCTTCGCGGTCAAAGGTTGCCGTTGCCGTATTCCACAATGCGAGATGTTGCGGTTGCCATACCGCTTGCGCACAGGGACGAGAGAGGACAAACTCACCGAACCTTTCGAGTTTAGCGCCATTGCCACTATCCAAAAGTTGATAATCATTCATTCGTTAGAACCTCAAGAAGCTGACGCGCCGCTTCTGACTCAGCGGCGCGGATAGAGGAGGCGACACCTTCTGCAGAGTGGGTGCCGAGTGAAACGCCACAACGGAATTCGGGCAGATGATCTAATCCCTTCCGCTCCAGCAGGACGTACGTCGGTTCACATTTCAACATCCGTTGGGCAACTTGTTGGAGTTCGCCTTTAGGATTATCGGAAACGCCGGTGCAGTTCCCTAAACTTTCAAAATCTTCATCACGAAAGACCGTGGCAAACAGTTTCTGTACAGCTTCCAGACCACCATCCATCCACGTTGCGCCAAAGATGGCTTCAAAGGCATCGGCGCAAATCTTATGCGTAAAAATTGTCCCCTCACGATTGCAGACAGCTAAAAGCTTCCGCAACTGAATCCGCTCAGCAAACATCGCGAGCGATTTTCCCGACACCAAATGAAGCCGCATATCGGTCAACACGCCTTCTTGTGCTTCGGGATAGTCGCGAAACAGACGATCCGTTACTAACAACTGAATAACCGCATCGCCGAGAAATTCCAACCGTTGATTGTTGGAGAAAAGGTCGTTTGCCACCGGAACGGTGAGCGCACGGGTGAGTAAAGCTTCCTCTTTGAAACTGTAGGGGAACCCTTTCATTTCCGCTGAACAACACTCGTCGCGAGTTTAAGAACAGAAGCAATGTCGGTTAAATTAGAAGGCAAAATCATCGTCGTACCTTCTTTTGCAAGCTTGCCAAACTCGCCGAGATACTGTTCCGCAAGGCGAAGATTAACCGCATCCGTACCGCCTTCATGCGTGCTAATCGCCTTGGCAATAGCTTCAAGTCCTTGTGCAGTCGCTTCTGCAATCATACGAATTTCAGAGGAACGTCCTTCTGCTTCATTGATACGCCGCAGTTTTTCGCCCTCGGATTTTGCAATGGCTTCAAGCTTCTCTCCGTCGGCACGGTTAATCCGCGACTGGCGTTCACCTTCCGATTCAGCAATGATGGCACGTTTTTCTCGTTCGGCACGCATCTGCTTTTCCATAGAGTCGCGAATGGTTTGCGGCGGCGTAATCGATTTAATTTCGTAACGAATCACCTTAATTCCCCAAGGATCCGACGCTTTATCAACTGCGCCGCAAATGGCAGCATTGATGACATCACGCACTTCAAACAGCGAATCCAAATCCAGTTTGCCCATTTCCGAACGCATCGTGGTCTGCGCAAGTTGAGTCGTCGCCCAAAGATAGTTATCAATACCGTAAGAAGCGCGAACAGGATCCATCACCTGCAAATAGAGAATGCCATCGACATCGACGGTAATATTGTCTTTAGTAATACACTGTTGCGGAGGCACATCAATGGGCGTTTCTTTCAGTGTGCGCTTGTAGGCGACGCGATCAATGAACGGCATAAGGATATGAAAGCCCGCTTCAAGCGTACGACTGTAACGCCCGAGACGTTCGATCACGAATGCCGAACGTTGCGGCACAATCACCATCGTTGCAAAGAAAACGGCAAACAGCGCACCCAAGAGAATGAGAAGAATAATAATTGTAGGCATATTCAGCTTCCTTTATTGGACAATAAGCGTGATATTCTCACGCGCAACAATTGTGACAAGTGTTCCCACCGCATGCGGCGTATCAGAATGCGCATTCCACTCGGATCCGTGAATTGCAATACGCCCATCCCGTTCAGGCGTAAGCGCAACAATCACCTCTGCGCGGCTACCAATCAATCCATCATCATCGGCATTGATCCCCGTCTCAACCGATTTTCCAACCAGCGTCTTACGAAAAAGTTTACGCCCGACAACGAGTGTGACAATCGAAAGAATCAGAAATGCGAACAGTTCGAGAGTGAAAGTAGAAGACGGAACTAACCACGCCAATGCCGCCGTCAACACTGCACCGACACCGAAAAAGAAAATGACAAACCCGGGAAGAACAAACTCCATAAGCATTAAGAAAATGCCGAAAATAAACCACCCTTGTGCCAACGTGACATTTAACATAACGATCCTTCTCAGTGCGGGTTCGAATGTTCTAGCCGAATATCGCCCGCCGCTAATGCGGCACGATATTCTTCAACCGTACGGGCAATTCCTGACTCCAAGTCAATTTCCGGAGACCATCCAAAGCTTCGTAAAAGAGAAGAATCAATGAGTTTGCGAGGAGTGCCATCCGGTTTTGACGCATCCCAGCGAATCGTGGCAGGACAACCCGTTGCACGTTGAATTTTTTCTGCAAGCGCACGAATGGTGATTTCAACACCACTGCCCACATTCATCAAATCGGGCGGATCTTCAAGCCCTAACGCATAAACACACGCCGCCGCAAGATCATCGACATGAAGAAATTCACGCAACGGCGTTCCTGTCCCCCACAAGTTCACGGCGTCCGCACCTTCCGTGCGGGCAAGTTCAAACTTACGAATCATTGTGGGCAGGACGTGTCCGCCGACCACATCGTAATTATCACCCGTTCCGTAAAGATTCGTTGGCATCAATGAATGGTAACAAACGCCACATTGACGACGGTAAAACTCGCAAAGCTTCAGTCCGGAAATCTTGGCAAGGGCATAACCTTCATTCGTCTTTTCCAGTGCCCCCGTCAAAAGCGCCGCTTCGGAAATAGGTTGCGGCGCCAGACGTGGATAAATACAGGACGAGCCCAAAAAGAGAAGCCGCTTTACACCCGCCTGATACGCCGCCTCAATGGTGTTGGCGGCAATCATTATGTTCTCATAAAGGAACGTTGCATTTGCGGCAGAATTGGCTCCAATACCACCGACCTTTGCCGCCGCGATAATGACGACATCGGGACGATGCGCTTGAAAATAGGCTTGCGTGGAAGCTTGGTTAATTAAATCTAAATCCTGATGCGTTGCAGTCAAAAGATGTTCGCATCCTTGGCGTTGAAGCGCACGCAAAATGGCAGCTCCAACCATCCCCCGATGACCGGCAACAAAATAAGTCGCAGCACGATTCAACTCATTGCGCCTGTTCAAGAATACCACCTTCCTTTGCCGCCGCCAACTGTTGACGTGCCACAGCAAGATCCGACTCCACCATCATTTTCACGAGCCGCTTAAATGTGACCTTAGGCTCCCAACCTAATTCGCGTTTTGCCTTCGAGGGATCACCGAGAAGTTGCTCGACCTCGGCAGGACGATCATATGCAATATCATGCTCCACATACTTTTCCCAATCAAGATCAAGCAGGCTAAACGTTTCTTCACAAAACTCGCGCACCGAGTGCATTTCACCTGTCGCGAGCACAAAGTCATCCGGCTTATCATGTTGCAAAATCCTCCACATTCCTTCGACATAATCACCCGCATAACCCCAGTCGCGCAACGATTCAATATTGCCGAGATACAAACGGTCTTGCATTCCCAACTTAATCCGTGCCGCCGCCATCGTAATTTTACGCGTCACAAACGTAGGTCCGCGACGAGGCGATTCGTGGTTAAACAAAATACCGTTAGAAGCAAAAATCTGATACGCCTCACGATAATTCTTGACTGCCCAAAAGCCATAAAGCTTGGCAACAGCATAAGGGGAACGCGGATAAAAAGGCGTTGTCTCACGTTGCGGCACTTCCTGTACTTTGCCAAACAATTCCGATGTTGAAGCCTGATAAAAACGGATCTGTTTCCCCCGTCCCGTTTGACGAATGGCCTCTAACAAACGCATCGTTCCCAACGCCACCACATCACCCGTATACTCCGGCACATCAAAAGAAACGCGAACATGACTTTGCGCCGCAAGATGATACACCTCATCAGGGTTAATTTCATAAATGAGCTTCGTCAAATTCGCCGCATCCGCCACATCACCATAGTGCAAGAAAAGCTTTACCCCCGCGATATGGCGATCTTGATACAAATGATCAATACGTTGCGTGTTAAAACTCGACGAACGGCGAATTAAGCCATGAACAATATATCCTTTATTCAGCAACAATTCGGTTAAATACGATCCGTCTTGTCCGGTAATACCAGTAATAAAAGCAACCTTACTCATGTAAACTCCTCCGTGACCTTAATTAAGAAAATAATACTCTATGCCTTTAGTATAGCGAAGATTCCATAGTGCGTCTATAAATCCGCTGTTTAAGCACATCAATAATTGCAAGAAGTGAAAAGCAATCGCTCCTCTTTTGAATTATTCGACTATCGACAGCACGCAATCCACAAAAGAATTCTGCATAAGTCCACATCAAAGGTACGATTAGAAACCACACTTATTCAAAATGG
>JAVVWU010000011.1:0-39827 GCA_036651955.1 Kiritimatiellia bacterium | reverse complement strand
CTCCAACTTCACAGCTTTCTTCTTCAGCTTCGTCCCTTCCTCCGCTTTGCCAGTTATTCCCTCCGCCGGATATCAGCAGTTATGCTTGTACGAGGTACGACGTACAGACCGACAGAAAGGGCGCGGTTTATAAAGATGTGCGGACATTACCTTCTTAGTCAGCACTTCGCGTGGCGCGCAGCCTCGCCACTACGTGGGAGGTAAGTTGATGACGCGCGGCAATGGATGCGCTACACTAAAGAAATTTGAGGAGTGAGATGAGTTATCTTTTTGGACCTGTTCCTTCACGGCGTTATGGACGCAGTCTCGGTATTGATTTGGTACCGATGAAAACGTGTTGTTATGACTGTCTCTTTTGTCAATTAGGATCAACGCAACAAACCACTTGTGTGCGACGTGATTATGTTCCTATTGCCGATGTTTTGACGGCACTGTCTGCATGGTTGGCAAAGGGTGAGCCGGTGGATATTTTGACGTTGTGCGGTTCAGGTGAGCCGACGCTTCATGCTCATTTTGGAACGGTTTTACGGTGGATTCGTGATTACACGGAGAAGCCGTCACTTTTGATGAGTAATGGTGCACTTTTTGCCGATCCGATGGTGCGGGAGGAGGCGCAAGTGGCTTCTCGCGTGAAGTGGTCGTTGCACTTTTGGGATGAGGCGAGTTTTCAGACGATCGTGCGCCCTGAAGCATCGTTACGGTTTGCTGCCATTTATAAGGGGTGGCAGCTTTTTCGTGAGACGTTTGAGGGGCTTTTAGATATTGAGTTCTTTGCACTTCCCGGATTGAATACGTCATCGGAACAGTTGAACAAGGTTATGGCGTTGATAGAGGCTTTGCATCCGCATTCGGTCACGGTTAACACGGCGGAACGTCCGCCTGCCGAGGTCTCGGTAGAAAAGGTGACAGCAGCGGAATTGGAACGGTTGCGGAAGCTTTTTGCGACGATTGCACCTTCTGAATCGGCTCAAAATACAATGGAAGCGGAGCCGTATAGTGAGGGGGCATTATTGGAGCTTGCGCGTCGGCATCCGCTAACGCCTGCGCAGTTTGCGCGTTATTTCGGGCAGTCGGAAGCGCTTATCACGGAGGCGCTTCTTCGGTTGGCGGTCACTGATTCTTACGCAGCGCGTGCGCTTGCGCCTCATTGATGTACTCGTTTATTAAAAGTGTAACGGATTCAGAGACGGGGTTTAAGCTTCACCGTCCTTTGGCAGGGTGGTCGTTTGCAATTATTATTGGAACGGCAATCGGGTTCCATTGGGGTGGAAGTCTGTTGTGGCTGGTCGCGGCAACGGTGGCGATGGTGTGGGCATGGGGAACGCGGAGAGTCTTGCCTCTTTTATTCGCCTGTCTTGCATTGGTGGCTTGGCGTGCAGCGCTTCTCCATGAACGTAATGTGGTGGTGTTGAATCGACTGGAAACTTTGCGTGGTGAAACGTTTGAATTGAAGGTGACCGTTGCAAATGATTGCCATATTGTCCAACGTAAACGCGGAGGAGCGTACTGTTCGTTTTCGGTTGATCGTGCGACGTTTTCAGATGGAATGGAGGTTCACGGAACGAATCTTTTGGTGAATTTCTATGATAAGTCGGGAGAGTTTCCGTGTATCGGTGAGACGTGGAAAGTGCAGGGAAAGTTACTTCATTTGCGGTCGCTTTATCGTATGACGCTTTCGGTGCGAGGGGAGACGGCAGAACGGTTGCCAGATGAGTCGCGCGTCAATTATCCACAGTATTTTTTGTCACAATTCCGGAATCGATTGGCAGAAAATCTTGCGAGAGGCGTTACGCCTTCGGAGGCATTGTTGACGCAAACGATGACGTTGGGGACACGGAAAAAATTGCCGTATACGGCGCGGAAACTTTATGCCGATACGGGGATTATTCACATTTTTGCCATTTCAGGATTGCACGTGGGAATTGTTGCAGGCATTCTTGTTTGGATTCTTGCGTGGAGTGGTGTTCTTATTCGTACACGGTGGCTGATTTTATTTCCGGCACTTTTCTCTTATTTACTTTTAACAGGGATTCCACCGTCAGCGACACGTGCGTGTGTGATGGCGGTGATTTACTGTTTTGCACCGAGCGTGTTGCGTCGTTCCGATGCGTGTTCGGCTTTTTTTGTGACGGCGGCGGCTGTTTTATTGATTTCGCCCGGATGGATTGCGAATGTGGGGGCACTTTTATCATTTAGTGTGATGGGCGGTATTTTACTGCTGATTGGACCGCTTTCGTATTTCTTAAACTGTTTATTCCGATCGAAAGTTCAACGGAATGTCGTGGGAGAATTACCACGTCATCAACCGTGGCATCTCAAGTTAAGGCACGGGATTGCACTTATTTTGGCATTAACGATTTCTGCATGGATTGCGTCTTTGCCGTTTTCGCTTTATTTCTTCGGACGTATTTCCATCGCGGGGCTTGTCTTGAACTTGTTTGTCCCGACGGTGACGATTGCGATTGTATGGTGTGCTTGTGTGAGTGCCTTTGCCGGTTTTGTTCTCCCTGTGGTGTCGGTGATTCTCAATCGGCTGAATGCGTTTTTCCTTGAGTGCATTACATGGGCGGCAGAAGGGCTTCATACAATGCCGTGGTCACTTGTTGAATTGAATGAGCCGATTGGCTGTTTGCTAACGCTTCTTCTTGAGGCGAGTATGATTTTAATTGGGCTTTGGCTGAAAGGCGTGGAGTCGCGGATGCGGTTTAATGATTTACATGATCCGCAGAACTATCGTTTCTTCATTTGATGAGGACGGCTGTATTGCCGTGTCTACAGCGTGTAAAAAAGCTACAAGACTTTGACATTGGCTCTTTCCTTATGGGATACTGAGTGCGTAATTTACTTCGTCAATAAAGGAAACTGTACTAATGAAAAAGATGCTTGTTGTTTGTGGAATTGCGTGTTTTGCCACGCTTGCTTCCGCTGTGCATGGAGTTGGCACAGAGGTCAGCCCTACGGGGCATGAATGGGAACAGGAACAAAACCTTTCTTATAATAAAGAGCGGGCGCGTGCATGGGCTTTCTCTTTTAAGAGTGAAGCCAACGCCAAGAAGATTCTCCCCGAGAATAGTGTGCGGTGGTGTTCTTTAGATTCTACGACGGCGTGGAAGTTTATGTGGTCCAAAGATCCGTCATCGCGTCCTGCAAACTTCTATCAGCCGACGTTTGATGTCTCTGGCTGGGAGACGATTGTGGTGCCGTGTTCGTGGCAGACGTTGGGAGCAAAGCCGGGAAATAAAGGTCGTTGGGGAACCGCTCTCTACTGTAATCAACCTTACCCTTTCGCACAAGATTGGCCGCGCGTGATGACAACGCCACCGAAGCATTATACGAATTACAAAGAACGTAATCCGGTAGGAAGCTATCGGCGTGACTTTACCGTACCGGAGACGTGGACGGGGGAAGAAGTTTACATTCAGTTTGATGGTGTTGACTCGTTCTTTTATTTGTGGATTAACGGACGCTATGTTGGGTTCTCGAAAAATTCGCGTGACCCTGCGACCTTTCGTATTACGCCGTACTTGAAGGCGGGGACGAACGTCCTTGCGGCAGAAGTTTATCGTCACAGTGATGCGGCGTATCTTGAATGTCAAGACATGACGCGTCTCTCGGGTATTTTCCGCACCGTTCAATTGTTCGCTACGCCAAAGCTGCATATTCGCGATTTCTTTGCGCTCACCGAACCGATGGATTGGAACAAAATGAAAGGTGGGACATGGGAAGTTACGGTAGATGTTGAGCTGGAAAATCTTCACGATCGTAACGTTCTCGCCGCAGGTCGCCTTTCTGCTCGATTGATTGATGCTCAAACCGGAGCGGTTGTTACACCGTTGAAGCCGGTTGATATTCCTTATGATGGTATCGCTACAAAGTCGATTGATATCACAGGGCAGCGTTCGTACAAGACCGGATTGAAACTTCGCTTTGATGCACCAAAACTGTGGTCTGCTGAAGAGCCAAATCTTTATACGTTGCTGTTGGAACTTCGTGATTCCGAAGGCGCATTGCTTGAAATCATCCCTTCGCAGTTGGGCTTCCGTAAAGTTGAAGTGGCGGCGCGTAAAAGCGATGCAAAAGCGCGGTTTTGGGTCAATGGCGAGAAAATCAAACTTAAAGGTGTGAATCGCCACGAAGCCGATCCGATGACGGGGCACACCGTTTCTCGTGAACGGCAGGAGCAGGATGTTCGCCTTATGAAGGAAGGGAACATTAACCATGTGCGCAATTCGCATTATCCTACCGATCCTTACTTCTACTACTTGTGCAATCTCTATGGGATTTATGTCGAAGATGAAGCCAATATTGAGTCACACGGTTATTACTACGGCAAAGAATCGTTGTCGCATCCGGTAGAGTGGCTCGATGCACACGTTGATCGTATTATGGCGATGGTTGAACGGAATAAAAACCAGCCGTGTGTTGTTCTTTGGTCGTTGGGAAATGAAGCGGGTCCGGGGCGTAATTTCTTGATTGCAGAACGGACGCTCAAGGCGCGTGATCGTAGCCGTCCTTCGCATTATGAACGAAACAACGATATTGTCGATATCGGTTCTAACCAGTATCCATCGGTTGGATGGGTGCAGTGGAAGGCGACAGATAAAAACGCGGATAAGCCGTTTTACATTTCCGAGTACGCTCATAATATGATGAATGCGTTGGGCGATTTCATTGATTATCAAGATGCGATTGAAGCCTCTGATGTGATTATGGGCGGTGCTATTTGGGATTGGGTGGATCAAGCACTTTGGACCGATATGCCTAACGGTACACGCGTGCTTGCATATGGTGGAGATTGGGGCGATCATCCGAACTCCGGACAGTTCGTTTGCAATGGCACCATTCTCGCGGATCGTACGCCTGAGCCCGGTTACTACGAAGTGGCGCATGTGTTCCAGAATATCAAGGCGCAACTTTCTGACGGAAAGATTGAGATTCAGAACAAGAACTACTTCCGTTCCTTGGACTATGTGGAGGCGCAATGGACGCTTCTGAAAAACGGCAAGCCAACATCGGAAACTGGTTCATTTGATGTTGCAACGATCGCTCCTCAACAGCGTAAAACGTTTGCGATGCCTGTGCGTATTCCGCGTGATACGAATGGCTATGCTTTGCAGATTAAGTTTGTGCTTCGTGCGAATGCCGGCTTATTGAAGAAAGGGTTTGCCGTCGCAGCAGATCAAATTGAACTTCAACCGGCGGCGCCTCAACGGATTGCTATCGATGGCCGTGTGAAAATGACGGAAAACGCTGATACGTATTGTTTCACGGGAGCAACGGGAGTCAAGGTCACGTTCAGTAAAAAAGCGGCAACGTTGGCTCAAATTACGATGGACGGGAAGGCACTGCTTCGTCAGCCGATGCAAGTCGATGCGTTTCGTTGTCCCTCCTCGAATGAAGTCGGACAGGGCGGTGCGTGGGCACAGCAAGGACTCCGTACGTTGGTTCCTGTAAAAGCAGAAATCACTCCCCCAGTGATTGGGCAAGACGGTGTTGCCAGCTTTACGACGACGGCAACGGTGATGGGGAAAGTGCTTGAACGGTTGTGCGATTTCGATAATGGCTTCACAAGTAAGACGTATTTTGAAACGTTGAAGCAGCCGGTGGACACGCTCAATACGCATTTTGTTGTGAATGCTCAGTGGCGTGTTTATCCCGATGGTACCGTGACGATGCAAAGTGCACTGTTGCCGCGCGGCCGTGTGATTGAACTTCCGCGAGTGGGATACAATTTGGTATTGGATGGCACACTCAATACGGTTGACTATTTTGCGCGTGGTCCTTTTGAAAATTATCCGGATCGCAAGTCCGGTGCATTCGCCGCTGTTTACACTGATACGGTGAAAAACATGGTGGTGAATTATGCACGTCCGAACGATATGGGTAATCGTGAAGAGGCTCAATGTGTTCGCGTGGGTAATGACGCGGTCGGGCTTTCCGTCGTGGCGTTGAATGACAGTGCATTTGCATTCTCTGCGATCCCTTATACGGCGACCGAATTGTGCCAGACGCGTCACCCTCAGGAACTTCCGGCAAGTGACAAGACGGTATTGACGTTGCTGGCAGTGAATCGTGGTCTTGGTGGTGCGAGCTGCGGACCGGGGCCGTTGGATCGCGATATTCCACGTGCAAACAAGCCTTACCGCTTGAACCTCGCCTTCCGTCCTGTTCGGGAGTCAGGCGTATTGCCACGTGTCCAAGAAAAGGTGTTAGCGGTTGATGAAACGATGCCTCCGCCTCCTGAAACATTCACTGTTGTGGAATGCACTTCACAAGAGCCGGGCAATGAGGGACAATTAGCCTGCGATGGCGATGCGACAACCATTTGGCATTCGCAATATGGCGTGACCCTTGGTAAGTACCCGCACGGATTGACGTTGGATCTCAATAAGCCGAGAACGCTTAAAGGCATTACCTGTATGTCGCGTCAAGAGGGCGGCAACGGTATGATTAAGGCGTATCAAGTCGAAGTTTCGGCGGATCGTAAAACGTGGGTCAAAGTCGCCGAAGGGGAGTTGCGTGGGGTTTCTGAGAAGCAGTATGTCCTTTTCGCAAAACCGGCGCAGAACGTTCGCTATGTTCGGTTCACTGGACTTTCAGAACAACGTGGACAGGAGTTTGCCTCAATGGCGGAACTCGGTATCCTCGAGTAGATCTTATTAAGAGCCGCCTGCGGGCGGCTCTTTTACTTTACAATGTTCAGATCTGTAGCGACCGATAGGCACAAAGAGGCGTCATATCTTTTGTTGTATATGATTTGAGACTTCTTTTGACCTTCGGTGTGAGTGACGTGGTATTATAAAGCATCTGGTATTTTTGAGGCTTGATATGACCTACGACTTTGATTTTTTTGATCGCTCGTTGAATCGAGCGGAGAGTGATAGTTCCAAATGGACACGTTATGGTAAAGAGGTAATTCCACTTTGGATTGCCGATATGGACTTTCGTGTCTGTAATGAAATTACAGAGGCATTGACACGTCGTGCGCAAGAAGGTTGTTTCGGGTATGCGCGCGACTCGGAAGCGACGATCCAAGCGATGATGGCGTGGCACCAAGATCTTTATGGTTGGAAAATCGAAAGAGAATGGGTCGTGCCTCAACCGGGCGTTGTTACATCACTCAATCTTTTTTGTCGGCTTCTCCGTGAAACGCGATTAGAGCGCAGTCATGTTTTGATTGGCGAACCGATCTATCATCATTTTATTGCAGCGGCAAAACGCCAACAGACGGTAGAGCATCGTATCGCATTGAATCTTTTTGGCACCGCACTTCCTCCACTTGAAACCATTGACTCGCGGTCGTGTGGCGGATGGCTTTTTTGTAATCCGGAGAACCCTTTAGGCTATTTGTGGCAGGAGGCGGAATTGCGTGGCGTGATTGATTACGCACAAGCGCATGACGTGTTGCTTGCTTCAGATGAAATACATGGCGGGCTTGTATTGGATGAACCTTTTGCTTATCATCCATTATTAAAATGTGCGCGGAATGATGCTGAGCGGAAGAATATAATGTCTTTCATTGCACCGAGTAAGACGTTTAATATTCCCGGATTGGGCTGCTCGTTTGCCATTATCCCGAATCCCGAATATCGTGTGCGTTTTACACGTGAGTATGATCAACTCATTCCACAGGTAAACCTTTTTGGCTGGGTGGGAACAGAGGCTGCGTATCGTTACGGAGAGCCGTGGCGGAAAGCGGTTCTTGCCTATCTTCGTCGTAATCGAAGTCTCATAGAGGCTGCGGCAACGCAATGGCATTTCCCACTTTGCAAAATGAATGCGACTTATCTTGCTTTTATGGACTGCACGTCCCTTATTTCGAAACTTCAAGGTGAGACCGCTGCGAAATTTTTCCTCAAACACGGTGTTGCCGTTCATGACGGTGCAATGTTTGGTCAACCGGGATGGGTGCGAATCAACATCGCCACTCAAACCGCACTACTCCGTACGGCGATTGAACGTATGGGCAATGCAATCGCCTCTTTATATTAAGGATTATATTATGATTCCACAATGGTTTATTGAAGAAAAACGTGATGGGAAAGAACACTCGGAAGATGATTTGCGTGCATGGGTGCATGCGGTCACGGATGAATCATTGCCAGATTATCAGCTTTCGGCGTGGTTGATGGCGGTTTATTTGAAGGGGATGACTGCAAGTGAAACTGCTCTATTAACGGATGCCATGGTGCGCTCTGGGGAATGTGTGACCTTTAATCTTACGCGTCCCACGGCGGATAAACATTCGACGGGTGGAATCGGGGACAAGATTTCCATTCCGCTCGCACCGTTGGCGGCAAGTTTAGGCGTATGCGTACCGATGATTTCGGGACGCGGGCTTGGCATTACAGGTGGAACGCTAGATAAACTGGAAAGTATTTCAGGCTTTAATACGCACCTTGATATTCCAACATTCAAACGGCTTACAGATGAAATCGGCTGTTGTATGATTGGACAAACGGATACACTTGCGCCGGCAGATCGTCGTATGTATGCGCTGCGCGATGTCACGGGGACGATTCCAAATATCCCTTTGATTACGGCTTCGATTATGTCGAAGAAGCTTGCCGAAGGGGCGCAAACATTGTTGTTTGACGTGAAGTTTGGCTCCGGGGCATTTATGAAGACGGTGGAGGAGGCGCGTTGTTTGGCGCAATCGCTTTTGGCGACAGGTAAACGGTTGAACCGTACCTGTATTGCTTTGATTACGGATATGAATCAGCCTTTAGGGAGAACGATTGGAAATGCGCTTGAAATTCGTGAATCCATTGAGATTTTACGTGGCGCAGGTCCAGAGGATGTTCGGGAGTTAACCGTTCTTGAAGCGGCACAGATGGCTTTTAGAGCAGGGATTTTCCCAACGCTTGAAGATGCTAAAGTTGCCGCGGTGCAAAAGCTGGATGATGGAACGGCGTGGAAGAAATTTTGTGAAATGGTGGCTGCACAAGGGGGAGATCTTTCGGTGCATTTGCCCAAAGCTACGTTCTCATCTCCTCTTCTTGCTTCTCGCGATGGATTTGTTGCTAACGTCGATGCCGGTGCGATGGGACGCGTTGCGCTACAACTGGGCGCAGGACGGATAGCGGTGACGGATCGATTGGATTTGGGTGCAGGAATTTCAGATCTTCGACAGCAAGGTGAATTTGTTCGTAAAGGCGAAAAACTATGTGTCTTGCATGGTTCCGATAAGGCGGTGTTAGCGAAGCAAGCAGTGTCCGCAGAGGCGGCATTTACACTTGCTGATAAACCTTCATCGAAACGTGTACTTCTCGTCGAAACTTTGCAGTAGGCAGATGACGATTAAGTCTAACGGCGCGGAGATATCGCGCCGTTATTTTTGTTGCTTCCCCGCCCATGACATTTGATGTGCTGCCCCAAACATAATTCGTGCGTCAGGTTCGGTTTTTACGCCACGCGAGAAGATACGTTGAAAGCCTTGCATCATATGGTCCGCTTTCTGTTCATCCATGAAACCGATATCAATCATTGCCGCGCGCCACTTGTCCATAAACGCTTCTTTTGTCGCTTGATCGGCAAGTGGAACGGCTTCCTCAACAGGCGAAATATAAGTGCCGGTTGCGGTGTAAAGTTCGTACGCGACAATGAGAAGGGCTTGGGAAAGATTGAGTGATTGATAATGCGGATCTACGGGAATACGAATTAAATGCGTACATTGGGCGATTTCATCATTGTGCAGACCTTGGTCTTCGCGCCCAAAGACAAGGGCAACGGGTGCGGTGGCGGCAATGCGTAGGATTTCAGGAACAAGCACTCTCGGCGTTTGAACGGTGGCGCGGTAGAGTCCGCCACGCGCCGTGGTACCAATTACGGCGGCACAATCGGCAATGGCTTCTTCAAAGGTATCAACCGTGATACGCTGTGCTAAAAGATCGGTGGCGTGAACTGCCATACGAGACGCATCGGACCAATCGTCAAGGATACGTGATGCGGCAAGCGTCAGGTGCGTCAGTCCCATGTTCGCCATGGCACGGCAGACGGAGCCGACGTTGCCCGAGTAAAGGGTACCGACAAGAACAACACGAATATTATCGAGAGGATTAACAGGGTTCATGAGTGCAAAGTTTTCTCAAAGAGTGTGCGAGCAATCGCATGAATGGCAGAGGGCCATTCATGAAGATCGGCAATGGAAATAGTTTCACGCGGAGAATGATTCCCTTGTGTGGCGAGAAGTAGCGGGATGACGGGAGTAGGGCATCCTTGGTGGGGGAACGCTTTCGCATCGGTTCCCGAGAAGTTATAAACTTCCGTTTGAAGCGGTACGCCACAGGCGAGAAGTTGATCGCGAAGCTTCATGGACAGGAGTACCGAAGCATCTGACAGCGTAATTACCGGACCTTTTCCTAATGCCACGGACTGTTTTTCATTCTCATAAGTAACATCAAGGGCAATGACGGCATCCGCCGATACTTGACGTGCGAGTACTGAAGCGCCAAAGCCATTGACTTCTTCCATCGCAGTCGCGGCTAAAATAACGTTATAATCGGCAAGTTCTGTGGCATGATTGTCATACCAATCGGCAAGGAGTGCACAGCCGATACGGTTATCAAGAAAAGGAGAGGTAATACAATCGTCACTCTGTTCCCAAACCGGTGACCAACAGAGCCGATCGCCTTTTTGCAACGTTGGAACAGCGCTGTCAAACGTAACGCGTAAAGGTTGAGAGCGACTCCATCCATTATCGGGATCCGGTGCATAAAGATGCGCAGCTGAAACAAGTTCAGAAGCGGTCTTTAAGAGTAATTGCGCATCTGCTTCAGGCAGAATCCCACCTAAAACAAGGACTTCACATTCAGTGGGAGAAATGACGGAGCTAACGATGAATCCGGGTGCGTCCGCATGGGCAATGAGTAACAGCGTGTCGGATTTTTTCCGTTCACCTGATTGCGCTGTAATCGCGTAAGAACCGAACGTTTTAATGTCAAGTCCTTGCATCGTCCAACGTGTTCTTAGCGCTTCGAAAACAGCAGTTTCGTCTCCAGGTGTTGCGCAAAGGGTGCAGAAATGGTGAAGTGTCTCTAAATTCATAGGGCAAAGTATAACAAACTATCGCGTGGATCCACTGATAAGTAAATCCAAAGTCGTACGGCGCGGTCCCGGAAGTAAGTCTAAATGAGACATTAGAAAGATACCGAGGAAACGACGCAACCCGAAAATTCCGGGAAAAGGTTCGGGGCGATTGAGATCGTCTCTGCGTGGTGACTGACGCGCTTCTTCTAAAACGGAGGTGATCGTGTTCGCAATAAAGTAGTTAAAGAGGTTTGAAATATCATCGTGCAAAAGCAACGTCAGCGGATGTGATAAACGGGAGAGGCGATGCTTGCAAATGAATAAACCTTCTTCTACCGAGAAAAGATGTCGAGGCGTCGTTGCACACGTTTTACAAATGCTAAAGTCCGGTGCCACGCCGGTAGCGGTTAAGAGATTACTTTCAAACCATAGGAGTGCTAGAGGAACATCGCATTCGCGACAATCAGGAAGCGCATTTAAGACATTTTGAAGCGCTTCGTAAAGTGCAGGATTAGGAAGTCCCGGCTGGGCGGTACGTAATGCAAGGTCGCACGCATAGCCAGCAGCGATTGCTGCACGCCAATGTGTTCGTAAAGATTCACGAAAGAGAAGCGGAAAGCATTCGCGGATATGATGAATGCCATTGGATTCGTGCGCATAGAAAACGAGTTCGCAAGTATAGGCGAGGTCATACTTTCCGATAAATGCACTCTTGGGACGTTGTGCACCTTTAATCGAAGTTGTAATCGTCCCATGGGAAGATGATAACCATGTCACCATCTGCGAAGTTTTTGAAAACGGGCGGATGTTGAGGCAAATAGCTTCTGTCTTAAGAAGCAGTTCAGCCGTGGCAGTAATCTCGGTGATAAAGGTCGATCCATTCTTCAAAAGCTTGATCCAGATAATCAGGCGCTACACCTGAAACGTGTGGCAGAAGGAAACAATGAGGTGTATGAAGCAAAAGTCCTGCGGACGGGTATGGCTCTTCGTGGGCGACATCTAAAAAAGCGGCATAAATCTGATTTGCATTGAGTGCAGAACAAAGGGCGGACTCGTCAATTGCGTTCCCGCGTCCAATATTGATGAGCACTGCATGACGAGGGAGTAGGGTAAGGAGAGACGCATCAATGATATGATTTGTCTCAGACGTAGCGGGGAGTGCGAGGATGAGTGCATCTGACGTTGGGAGTAAGGTCTCAAGTGTTGAAAAATTACGATGGTTAATACCTGAAACATGAACGCCCACGGCTTCAAGGAGATGACCGATTTGTTGCCCGATATGTCCGTATCCTAAAATGACTGCCGAACTACCGGAAATGCCGCATTTCCCTTGAAGTTCTTCGGGCCAAGGCTGTTCAGGTGAGCAAAGCCCAAGCCCCGGTAGAAGCCCCCTTCGTAAGGCGAGGAGCATTCCCAGTACAGTTTCTGAAATCAGTTTCCCGTGAAACGTTCCTTGCGTGAGGCGAATGCGTTCAGGTAGACGGCAACCAAGAAGTTCTTGTCCTGCGGCAGGAGTTGCTAACCACTTGGCTCGATAGGTGAGCGGTAACCACGCTTCTGAAAAACGGAAGGTGAAAATGTAGGTGGCTTTAGCAAGGTTGCGAACAAATTCTTCCTGTGAACGTGCATGAATGATTTTGAGTTCAGGGACACGCCTTTGCCAACGTTCAATCTGTTCAACAGTTGCAGTAAAAACTTTTACAGATGAGCGGAAATCAAGCCAGATAAGTAAAATTGGGAGGTCTCTCATACAGAACCCTTCGTGTGCTTTTGTTGACGGTCGCGGGTTGAAAGGATACCGAGTTGTTTACGGTATTTTGTAACGGTACGACGCGCCAATGTAATTCCTTGCTGCATGAGAGCCTCTGTTAATGCCTGATCTGAAAGTGGCGTGGTCTCCATCTCAACCAGTGCGCGAAGAGCACCTTTTGCCTGCTGATCGGAAACTTCGTCTCCGTCATGATCATAAGAGGGTAATGCGTGCGTAAAGAAACTTTTTAACGGAAGCGGTTTGCTACAGGTCGCAACGCGAACAAACTTCTCTTTTATCGCACGTGAAACGGTACTTTCATCGTACCCGATGGCAGTCGCAATGTCACGTTGAAGTAAGGGGTGAAGTTTAGAGGAATCTCCACCACTGGAAAGGAAATCACCTTGTTGGTCGAAAATCAATTGAGCGACACGACAGAGCGTATCGTTCCGTTCATGATAAGCATCGACCCAAAGTCGTGCTTTCGCTTCAAGATCGGCTACGCACATTTTCTCTTCTTTCGTACGCGCAGCTTCACGCGCTTTGATGACCGAAAGATCATCGACGCGAAAAAGAGGAAACAGCCGTTCATCACAAAAAGCCTTCCAGTGTCCATCGGCTTCCTGTAGCGCAATAATTTCAGGTGTCTCTAAAGAATTTGGTGGCGTAAACTGTCGCCCCGGGAACGGATTCAATGTGCGTAAATGAGCAATCGCATTTCGAAGTTCATCGGTTGAACAGCGCAGAATCTTTGCAAGCTTTTCAGGTGAATCCGAAACGACACGCCCTAACTGTCGGCAAAGGCGTAACCATAGTCCTCGCTCAACTTGATAGCGTGAATCTGCCCGCACTTGAAGTTCTAAACATTCGGATAACGATCTCGCTCCTACGCCAACGGGATCAAACGTTTGTACGGTACGAATGGCATCGCGGAGTTCATTTTCCTTTGCGGGTAATCCATGAATGAGGAACCACGCATCTTGCAAGTTCTGTAACGGTGTGCGCAGATATCCGTCGGCATCAAGGGCGTCACAGATGAGAAGCACTTGCTCTCGACGTTCGCCCGCCGGAAGGAGAAGTTCTGCCTGATGTGCAAGATGGCGATAAAGGGTCACCGGTTCCGTCTGTGACATCATCATGTAATCGTAACGACGGAGCGATTCGTCCTGTTGATTCGGATCACGTTGATCGCCGAATCCCTCTAAATTCTCATTGAAATAATCAAGACTGGTTGCCTCATCTTCTTCATTTGCCACACGATCCACAACCTCGTCAAGCGACTCTGTTTGCAACGGTGTCTCATACTCAAGAAAGGGATTTTGTTCTGCCTTAATTCGCAACGACTGTTCAAGTGCAATAAGAGGAAGTTGTAAGAGGGCTAAACGCTGTTGTGCTTGTAGTGATAATGTCTGTTCCTGCGCCTGATGTTGGCGAAGTCCTGTACTAATACTCTGCACAATCTCAGACATTATAATTTATGCCATCAACGCATCGCGAAGCACTTCGAGCGCGACTGGCCGACCTTGCGCCAATGTTAGAATGGCAGAGGCGAAACGAATAAAACTTCCCGGACCAGCCGCAGTGAGAAGGTTTTGATCAATTGAGATTTCCGTTGAAACATAATTCTCACCTAACGCCTCAATCAAAGGTTTCGCCGGATAGCCCGTTACCTTGCGATTCCGCAAGATGCCTGCAGGCTTCAACACCATTGCCGATGCTGCACAAATCGCACAAATGAGTTTTCCTGCTGCATCATATGTTTGAAGAAGATCCGTTATGCCTTGCGTTGCTGCCAATGCCTGCGTTCCCTCCATACCACCGGGAAGAATGACACCGTCATAAAGAGAACTGTCTAATTCAGCCAGCACCACTTCCGCTTCGGTTACAATTCCGTGTGCGCCAAGCACGCGAGGCGTTGTATTCACCGTACAAGTTGTAATTTCCATGTTTCCACGACGAAGTAAATCGAGCGTTCCTAAAGCCTCAATTTCCTCAAAGCCATTTCCAAGCAAAAGTAACAATTTCATAGCGAATCCTTTCGTTTATCGACTGTGCAATAAGTGTACCAAAAGGCTAAGACCTCTAGTGTTGAGACATACTCCAACAGCGCCAGGGTTTTGATAAATGGAATAGAGTTCAGATTGATTCGACAATTATGCAGTATGACTCGTCCACTTATTTGTTGTGATAGGTGTTGAGCCGCAAATTGATTCCTACTAAAGAGGCGTCGTATAAACAAAGACGAATGTGTCGAAGGTCAGTTTTGAATTGTCTTTGAAAATAAGCGGATATTGTGTTCGTTGATGCGAGGAAGAAGCACGGTATGTTACACTTCCTATATGAAACTTTATCTTGTTAGGCATGGAGATGCGGAGATGCGGTGGGGCTGTCGCGATGTTGAGCGTGGGCTCACACCGTTAGGCGTTTCACAAGCGCGTCGTGTGGGACTTTTCTTGAAGCAAAGCGGGATTGTCCCATCGTGTATAATCACAAGTGGTTATCGGCGTGCGGAGCAAACGGCATGTGAGCTTTTAGACGCGGCGGAGGTAACAGGTAAAACAGCTCTCACATTCCACGAATTTTCGCCTGCTGGGGATCCCGAGGAGATGACAGCGATTCTTATGGGGATGCCTTCCGATGAGGAAATTCTCGTCGTGGGGCATATGCCTTCGATTGATCGTCTTGCTTATACATTATATGAACAGGTTCCTCCCGGATTTGGAAATTGTACAATTGCTGGATTTGAGCTTTTGGAAAATGTTTGGACGTTGCTCTTTTATCATCCGGTAGGAGAACTTGTTTAATGGCGGAACAGCGTGAAACACTTGCCACGGGATTGGGATTTCTTTTAGTCTCTGCCGGTTGTGCCGTTGGTCTCGGTAATGTGTGGCGGTTTCCTTTTATTGTAGGGCAAAATGGCGGGGCATTGTTTGTTGCGCTCTATGTCTTGTTCCTGATTGTTTTTGGACTTCCTATGATGGTGACGGAGTTTGCCATTGGGCGGGCGTCTCAGCGTTCACTTAATCGTGCGTATACAACGCTTTGTCCGAAAACGCGCGTGTATCGTGTCGTTGGTCCCATTCAAGTCGCAGGAAATTGGCTCCTGATGATGTTTTATACGACGGTTGCGGGGTGGATGTTGGCTTATCCAGTTGCAATTTTGAGTGGATGGTTTGATTTTACAGAACCGAAAGCGTTTTTCGATGGGTTTGTTGCATCGCCGACGGCACAACTTTTTTGGATGACGATGGTTTCACTGATTGGGTTTGGTGTTTGTGCGTTAGGGTTGGAAAAAGGCGTTGAAGCAGTTACCAAAAAGATGATGATTGCACTTTTCGTTCTCCTCGTTGGACTCTGTGTGTATGTCTTGACACTCGATGGTGCAGGCGCTGGTGTGAGTTTTTATCTAAAACCGAACCTTGCGGTTTTGGAGCATCGTCCGCTTTTCAATATTATTTTTGATGCTTTAGGGCAAAGCTTTTTTACGCTTTCGCTTGGGATAGGTTCTATGGCAATCTTTGGCAGTTACACATCGCGTACGCGAACGTTGCCGGGGGAGTCTGCGAAGATTATTGCGATTGATACTTTCGTGGCGTTGTTGGCAGGACTAATTATTTTCCCCGCGTGTTTTGCTTATAACGTGAAACCGGATGCAGGCCCCTCGCTTATTTTCGTGACACTTCCTAAGGTATTCGCGAATATGGCAGGAGGTCAGTGGGTAGGCGCGGCATTTTTTGTCTTTTTAGGATTGGCTGCAATCACAACGGTCATTGCCGTTTTTGAGAATATTATTGCGACAACAATGGATGCGCGAGGGTGTACGCGTTGGATGGCAATTCGTCGAAATGCGCCGTTCTTGTTTCTTCTTTCTCTCCCCTGTACCTTTGGTTCTAATTTATTACGTTCTATCACTCCGATGGGTGCAGGGAGTAGTATTCTTGATCTTGAGGACTTTGTGGTCTCCAATTTAATGTTGCCGCTAGGGGCATTGGCAATTTTAATTTTCTGCGTTAGTCGACGTTTTTGGGGATGGGAGGCGTTTCAACGAGAAGCGAATACGGGACGAGGATTGCGTCTTCCGAATGCGCTTCGTTTTTATATGACGTATATTCTTCCCGTCGTTATGCTCTTTGTTTTTGTTGGCGCATTGGTGACCAAGTTTGTCCTCGACTAAGTGCGTTTCAGATATTATAATTGAGTAATCTTAAGGAAGCTTCCTATGAATAAACTACTGTTACTTCTTCTTTCTTTTTCCCAAGTAATGTTTCTGATTGCTGAGGGGAACGATTACGGACCAGCGCAGTATGCGGCACTCCCTGATTGGGAAAATCCGTATGTGACACAGATCAACCGTCTGCCAGCACGTTCGTCTCTTATTCCCTTTTCCTCTGCCAAGGAGGCATTGAAGTTTGCCGATATGAATCTTGTAAGAGAGGATTCACCGTTTATTCAGTCCCTTGATGGGGCATGGAAATTTAGTTGGGCAAAGCAACCGGATGAACGTGTTTCTGACTTCTGGAGGTCGGATTATGATGTTACGTCATGGAAGACGATTACAGTTCCCGGATGTTGGCAACTCCAAGGTGAATATGATCCGCCTATCTATTGTAATCAATCGTATCCTCATGTTCGCAAGCCTCCTTATATTATGGCTGAGCCGCCTCATCATTTTACGGCGTATCAATTTCGCAATCCGGTCGGAAGTTATCGCCGCACCTTTACAGTGCCAGCTTCATGGGGGCGGCGGCGTGTGATTTTACATTTTGATGGTGTCGCTTCGGCAATGTATGTTTGGATCAATGGAAAGAAGATTGGTTATAGCGAAGATTCACGTTTGCCAGCGGAGTTTGACATTACGGATGCCTTGACTCAGGGTGATAATTCGATTGCGGTAGAAGTTTATCGGTGGTGTGACGGTTCCTATCTCGAATGCCAAGACTTTTGGCGGTTGTCCGGTATCTTTCGCAGTGTATGGCTCTGTGCAGAACGTGCGGAAGGGCTTTATGATTTTGTCGCGGTGACAACATTTGCCGATAGTTATGCCACAGGTCATCTCTCTGTAAAGCCGAAAATTACAGGGAATGCCACGGTCTCCATGTCGCTTTATGATGGCGATGATTTGGATGACAAGATTGGCGATTTAGATGCGAATGGAAAGATTGCTGTTCCGAAGGTTAAAGCGTGGACTGCCGAAACGCCACATCTTTATACGTTGCTTTTTACGCTGACAGGTGGCGATGAAAAACCAGAATACATTGCGCGTACGATTGGGTTTCGCGAAGTGACGATTGCTCATGCACAATTGAAAGTGAATGGTCGACGTGTCCTTATTAAAGGCGTTAATCGTCACGAAATGGAGCCGGGAAAAGGCTATACGCAATCGCGTGAAGATTTGCTTCGTGATATTCAAGAACTCAAGAAGTTGAATATGAATGCTGTGCGGACTTGTCATTATCCGAATGCGACGGAATGGTATGCGCTGTGCGATAAATTTGGCATCTACCTTGTTGACGAGGCAAATGTCGAGTCACATGGTATGGGATACGGGAGCGAATCATTGGCGCACCGTTCCGATTATTTGGCACAGCATGTTGAGCGTAATCTCAACATGGTGATGCGTGATCGGAATACGCCTTCAGTTATCGTTTGGTCGATGGGTAATGAAGCCGGTTTCGGGGAGAACTTCAAGGCGACTTATCGTGCCGTTAAAGCATTAGATCCCACGCGCCCCATTCAGTATGAACGAGCAGATGCACAGGGAGGTGCAGACTATTCGGATATTTTATGCCCGATGTATGCGTGGCCGGGCTTTGGCGAGCAATGGGGAAAGTCGAATCCGAAGAAGCCTCTTATCCTCTGCGAATATTCGCATGCTATGGGTAATTCCAGTGGTGGTTTCCAAAAGTATTGGGACAATGTCCGCAAATATCCTTCTGTACAGGGCGGGTTCATTTGGGATTATCGCGATCAGGCACTATGGAAACGTTCTCCAAAGCGTAAAGCGGAGTTTCTCGCCTATGGCGGAGATTATGGCGATCAGCCGAACGATAACAATTTCTGTTGTAATGGACTTCTTGCGGCAGATCATCAATGGCATCCCAGCGCATATGAGGTTCGCAAAGTTCAGCAAAATATTCGCGTTACCGATCTTGATTGGAAGCAGGGAGTGGTGAAGATTACCAACGAATTTACTTTCCGTGACCTTCAAGACATTGAAGGGACGTGGGAACTTCTTGGACCGCAAGGGCAAATAGCATGGGGCGATCTTGATGACGATGCGTTTGAAAAGTTGTTGCCCGGGCAGAGTGCAACGGTACGTCTCAAAGATTGGGATGTCGCAAAGACGCAGCGCAATGGCGAGCATTTCGTAACGGTTCGTTTGCTTGAAGAACCGGATCCGGTTGAACGTGCAGTTGTCATTGCGGATGAGCAATTCGCACAAGGTCCTGTTCAAGAAATGGGGATTATGACACCGCGCATGGCAGTTCAATGGGAGACAGTAGACGGTGCAGGGACGGTTTCTGTGCAAAGTGGTTCGACACGTGCAACATTTGATGTCGCGCGTGGGCTTCTTTCACAACTGACGCTTGCCGGAAAAGAGGTGATTGTATCGCCTGTCACGCCCAACTTTTGGCGCGCACCCAATGACAATGATCGTGGAAATGGTTTCGTGACGCGTCATGGCATTTGGCGTGATGCTGGCACAAAAGCGATTTGCAAATCTTTTCTCGCGGAATGTGATGCGAATGGAATTGTAACGGTGAGTACTGAGTTTGCCATTCCTGCCAAGGAGAGCACAGGTAAACTGGTTTATACCTTTGGTAATGACAGCTTGATCACCGCAGATTTTACTTTCACCGCCGCTGCAGGATTGCCAACTGTTCCACGTGTGGGGCTCACGTTCCAAGTCCCTAAGACGTTAAATGACGTGACGTGGTTCGGACGTGGACCGCATGAGAATTACCAAGACCGTAAAGAATCGGCATACGTTGGGAACTATACGTCGCTCGTACGCGATAGCGAAAGTCCAGACGAAGCATTGAATGCCTCTCACTACGTCAAAAATCAAGAGTGCGGTTATCGTACCGATGTTCGGAAGTTGACGCTGACAGGGGAAGGTGCGACGCTTGCGATTGTTGGACGTCTGCTCTTTGGGTTTAATGTATGGCCATGGACGCAAGCAGATCTTGAGAACATTGCTCACCCGTATGAGTTAACGGAGCGTGATTTGAATACGGTTAATATTGATGCGATACAAATGGGTGTTGGTGGTGTGGATTCATGGGGCGCACAGCCCTTTGGTGAACATCAGCCGCCCTCAGGTACAACGTATCATTTGCGGTTTATTCTCAGCCCACGCTAGAGATTTTATAAAGAAGAGAAGGCTCCGAAAGGAGCCTTCTCTTCTTTGATGTGTGGCTAAAGCGAGGCAATGGGAACGGGCGCACCACCATTTAATCGTGAATACTCTGCGGCAAAAGCAAGTGCATGGGATTGAATACTCTCATGAAAGCGCTCCACATAAGCAGTTGGCGGAAGCGTTCGCATCGCCTCTACCCAATCACGCATCAAGCCGTCATTGCCGAGGATATAAGAACTCTCATGCGTTGCCGTTCCGCTTTCTAGCGCTGCATCCCATTGTTCGGTCGTACGTGAATCAAAGTGGTGAATGGTCAAGGTTCGTGCATCGCCAATAATTTCACCGCGTGTACAACAAATACGCGTTTGACGATCCCGTTCCCATGTATAGGCTTCCATACTATGTGAAACGGTAACACCGCCTTCAAAAAGAAGATTGACCACCTGATGATCGACAGCGTCATTCTCACACGCGTAAACACAACGACCATAAACGCCATGTAAGAGCGTCTCAAGTGCTTCTGGCGTGTGAGTCGGCAGGGCGTACCATAAGGATTCGCGTTCACAGAGAAGTTTTCGCGCAGAGTAAGGGCAACGACATTCAATTGCTGATGGGCATGCAATACAATATTTTGCAGCGCCTTGAGGTGCATGGTCTGGACGGAAATGGGCAAGTCCGCCAAACGATTGGGCAATCAATCCGCGCTTTCCAATCCACCATGCAAAGAGATCAAAATCGTGGCTGCATTTTTGGAGAATCATCGGCGTACTCTGTGCCGTATTTCCCCATGTGCCACGGCAAAAAGTATGAGCCGCTTTCCAGTAGCCAACCGGTTCGAGGTGACGAATACTGACGACTTCACCTAAAGACCCACAATGTAAAAGCTCGGCAATTTTTTGGTAGTAGGGCGTGTAACGTAAAATATGTCCGACTTGTACAAGGCTTTTTCCGGAACGTACAGCTGCATCTAAAGCAACACATTCTTCCCATGTTGCACCGATCGGTTTTTCAAGCAATACGTGTAAGTGACGGGCGAGAGCTCCTTGTGCAGCAGGAAAATGTAAAGGATCAGGGAGTGCAATGATGACGCCTTCTGCGCCTTCTGTTTCTAATGCGATGGTCCAATCCGAAGAGACGGCTTTGTCTGAAAGTCCTAATCGCGTTGCCCACGTCATTCGTAACGCAGGATTGCTGTCTGCAATTGCAATGACCTGAATATCGGTGGGATGTGCAAGTGCCCATTCTGCATAAATACGTCCGCGATATCCCATCCCAAGAATAACGATGCGAAATGGTTCTCGATGACGCATAGAAAATTCACATCCGCAATAAATCTGACGGTAAAGTCCTAATGCGGCAGCGCGTTGATTGGAGTCCTTAAATCCCTCTTGCTTCTTGAAATCATAAGGGATAAAACGATCGCCGCCAATTTCTTTTCCAACTGCATGAAGTGTGGCACTTCGTTTATGAGGGGAAACGGAAAGACTTGTTGTAAACGCAGTGCAATGGAGTTGCTCAAGTGCATTAAAGGCGCGTGCAAGTGAAAAACTAAAACAACGCGTACAACGCTCTCCACCTTCTTTGCACTGTTCAAACCCTTTCGCAACCGCATCTTGCCAAGCGGTATGATTGGGCGAATCTTCAAACCATTCAACGTGTTCTGCCGCTGCTAATTGCCTTACCGCATCTCGTCGCCGACACCATTCTGCGTGAGGGAATAAATTATGATTAGAATAAAAAAGGACAGGCTCCCAGCCGTCGGCACGTAAGACTTGTACACAATGCGAGGCACAAACACCACAACAGGTATGAAGTAGAATTCGGCCTTTCGTTTTCATCTTCACGAATCCCCTTAACGTTATTCGTTTCCCGGCGTCCAACGGCGTGCAGCTTTTTTGGTCGCGTGTTTCGATTTGTCGTCTAACATTCGTGCTTTTTGCCGACGTGAACGGCGACGTTTTTGTCGGCGGACTTTTTCGCAAACTTGCTGTCGCGCGGACTTCTCGCCTTCACGTTCCGCTAAGAGCTTTTCAGCAAGTGCACGACGCGCTAACCATCGATTGTCTTCGCGTGAACGGCTTGCCTGCATTTTAACTTGCATCCCAGAGGGGAGGTGCGTCAGTCGAACCGTACTTGATGTTTTATTGACCTTCTGTCCGCCGCTCCCTGAACCTAACACAAACTGTTCTTGCAACTCAGTTTCGTTAATCCCCGCACGCTGTAGGAGAGACTGAATTGCGAGAATGGTTGAAGGCGAAAGGGGCATAAGAGGCTTTAGACATTGAACGTTGTACGAATGCTACTATTTCGCACGCAGGAGGAAATAATTCTTCTTGCCTTGACGAATTAAAAGGAGGCGTTGGTCGACAAAATCAGAAGGTAAGATTGAACGTGCCGGATCATCTACTTTTACGTTGTTAAGAGAAAGTCCGCCACCTTGTAGCAGTCGGCGCGCTTCTCCCTTACTCTTCATAAATTGTGCGGCAACAACAACATCAACAAGCGGATGTTCAACTATTTCCGCACGCGATAATTCTGCTGAAGGAATATCGGAGAAAATACTTTCCAATTCTACAGCTGAAAGTCCTTCAATCGAACCACCGAAAAGAACCGTAGAGGCTTTTTGTGCAGTGGCAAGTCCCGCTTCACCATGAACGGTACGGGTGAGTTCCTCGGCTAAAACACGTTGCGCCTCATGTTTTTCAGGATTAACTTGAAGTTGAGTCGCAAGTTCCGCAATCCGTGCTTCATCTAAAAAGGTGAAAATGTGTAAGTAACGAATGACATCTGCATCAAGAGTGCGCAAGAAGAACTGATAGAAATCATAAATACTCGTCTTGTCGGCGTTGAGGAAGATTGCGTTACCGGCGGACTTACCAAACTTCTGCCCGTTAGCATCGCAGACGAGAGGAATCGTCAGACCATTGGCGACGGCATCTGGACCACTGGCGCGATGAATTAAATCTGTTCCTGCGGTGATATTTCCCCATTGATCAGATCCGCCCATTTGCAAGGTACATCCGTAATGTTTATTGAGGTAATAGAAATCATATCCTTGAAGAATTTGATAACAGAACTCGGTAAAGGTCATGGAGTTTGTTTCAGCATTCAAACGCTTTTGGACGGAGTCTTTTGCCAACATGGGATTCATGCGGAAAAGTGTCCCTACGTCACGGAGGAAAGGCAGAAGCGCGTAATCTTTATACCAATCATAGTTATTGAGCAGAAGTGCCGGATTGGTCGGATGATTGAAGTCAAGAAATCGAGAAAGGTTTTCCTTTATCCCCTCAAGATTCTTTTGCAACTGTTCTATTGAGAGGAAATTACGTTCTGTACTCCGTCCCGAAGGGTCGCCAATCATTCCTGTTGCGCCGCCTACGACGGCAATGACATGATGTCCTGCTCGTTGAAACTGTGCAAGCAGTTGAATGGCTACATAATTCCCCGCTTGAAGACAAGAAGCCGTCGGATCAAAGCCCACATAAACGGTTTGCGGTGTCTCAAGAAACGCAGACATTTGGGCTTCATCACACGTGCTTGCTTCAATCAGATGGCGGGATTTTAGAAAGTCATAGAACTTCATCGTCTTTTCCTTGTGAAATCAATAAAGATATTTTAAGTATAGCAAAAACAAACCGCGCAACGCCTTTGCATTACACGGTTTTGTTAATCAAAGCGCGTTGCGTATGTGTTATTTGCTACTGACAGGGGAAAGAATATTCGCCGGAACACGCATCGCAATAATGGAGTGGCGTTCTTTACCGGGACGATACTTAATATAGGTGAGGCAGAGGAGTGAGCCATCGGGCAGAAGTGCCATGCCCGGATATCCGCAATCCCATGCCGCGTGACTCTCAAGCAAACGAATGCGTTTACCATTTTCACGTGTGTTCTTAAGATCGTCATAAGTGCCAATCCAAAGAACGAAATGACCGCAATACGGGCTGGTCTTATCGACATCACGGAATGCAATCGCTAACCGTCCATCAGGGAGCGTAATGCCAACGTGTCGATCGCCAGTCACAACGTGCGCCGCCGGTTGAGGCCGTGTCCATGTTTTTCCCTCATCGGTACTGAACATCATACGCGAAACATCTTTATGCGTATTTTCACGTAAGAGGCAGCAAAGTTCATTGGGCGTGGTCGGCGAACGAAATACAAAAGGTTCACAAAGATTACGCTCCGCTTCTTCCGCAATTAACGCAGGCTGTCCCCACGTCATACCACCGTCCGAAGAGATACTACTGTAGACTTTAAGCGGTGGACGATCGGCACCTGCAGGTCCTCCGTGATAGACACCTAAATAACGTCCGTCTTTGAGCTGAACAATGGATGCAAAGGTCATTACGCAGTGGAACCCTTTTCCAAGTGCGGGCATCACCTTCCACGTTTCGCCATCGTCTTCGCTCATCACGCGAGCCATCCAGTCGGGACCTTGTGAAGTTTTCGCATACTGCGCAAAAATCCAAAGGCGTTTCTTCCCCGTTTGCGGATCCGTTAATTCATAAATGGAAGGACAGTTAATGTAGGTTTTTGCTTCAGCGGGGAGCTTTTCATCGGTACGCTTCCACGTCTTGCCATGGTCGGTACTTTCCGCCATAGGCCCCATGGCTCCACCATGCCCATACGTCCAAACGGCAATCAGTTTCCCTGACGTCGTAGAGACTAAAGTTGGGTGTCCGTTGTAGAGCGTTGCCGCTCCTTGCGCAATGATTATCTGGTTCTCAGTCTTACGTGAAAGATCAAGAAGTTCCGGTGTGGCACAAAGAAGTGAAGCCATTGCAACGGTTATCAGTGAAAGCAGTGTTTTTCTCATGATACCTCTTCAGTAGGTGTATAAAATGTTCCTATTCATATGAAACAGAGTTTAACATGAATAGGAACGTTTCTTAATGTTTTAAGAGCGAGACTGCCCCGTGCATCATCGGGGATACAAAGCAGGCGACCGTAACCGCTTGCTTTGTTGCGTAAAATACGCTACTTACCAAGTCGTTTTGCTTTTGCTTCTTCGCCAATGATGGCCTTAATCCGGCGAACACCTGCAGACGACGATTCCTCTTTGAGAATCTTGAATGCAATGAGTTCGGACGTATTTTCAGCATGAGGTCCACCACATACTTCTTTGGAAAAATCGCCCATGGAGTAAACGCGAACCTGTTCGCCATATTTTGCCGAGAATAAAGCCGTTGCGCCTGAATTCTTTGCACTTTCAATGCTCATCGTTTCGCAAACAATGGGTAGCGCACGTGTAATCTGTTCATTGACAATATCTTCAACCTTCGCCAGTTGTTCAGCAGTCATTTTCTCCGGATGAGAGAAGTCGAATCGTAACCGCTCCACTGTGATATTGGAGCCTTTCTGATTGACGTGTTCGCCCAAAACCATTTTCAAAGCCTTATGTAAAAGGTGCGTTGCTGTGTGTAACCGCGTCGTCTGTTCCGAATGATCGGCTAAACCGCCTTTGAAAATAGCATCACCCTGCTTAGACGCTTCTTTGTGTTTGGCTTCTGCCGCAACAAAACCTTCGGCATCAACCGTCATATTGAGTTCGGATGCAAATTCTTGCGTCATCTCTAATGGGAACCCATAAGTATCGTAAAGCTTGAATGCCGTCTTACCACTGATTTGCGTTTGACCATGCTCTTGCATGACCGCCGCGACTTTTTCAAATTCATGGCGTCCCTGCACCAACGTTTTCTCAAAGCGACTTTCCTCTGCCGTGAGTTCTTCAAGAATGAGCGCGCGTTTTTCGGTAAGGTCAGGATAAAAGTGAAGGTAAGTTTTCAAGACGATCTCTGCCATCGTCGCAGTAAAACCGCTGGGAAGACCGAGATCTTTTGCATAACGTACGGCACGACGAATAAGCCGGCGCAGCACATAGTTTGCGCCTACATTGCCGGGCTTTACACCGCCCTTGGGATCGCCAAGAATAATGGTTGCAGTACGCATATGATCGGCAATAATCCGCTCCGCTTTGATTCGCTTCTCATCGGGTAGCACAACCGTCGTGAGTTCGCGGATTTTCGCAAGCAAAGGTAAAAACAGTTCGGATTCATAAACCGTTTTGTAACCGTTAATCATACAAATCGTACGTTCAATTCCCATACCGGTGTCAACATTATGTTGCTTGAGCGTTTCATATGTACCGTCCGCAGTTTTATTGTACTGCATAAAAACGTCATTCCAAATCTCAATGTACTTGCCGCAACTACATCCGGGAGAACATTCGGGACCACACGCAGGCTTCCCTGTATCGACAAACATTTCCGTATCAGAACCGCAAGGTCCCGTCGTTCCCGCAGGACCCCACCAATTATCTTCGCGTCCTTTCGGGAAGATATGATCATCAGCAATGCCTTGCGCTTTCCAATACGCAATCGCCTCATCATCACGTGGAATATCTTTCTCACCAGCAAATACGGTGACAGAAAGTTTATCCTTGTCAAATCCAAGATATTTGGTGAGAAATTCAAAACTCCACTCAATCGCTTCCTTTTTGAAATAGTCACCGAGAGACCAGTTTCCCAACATTTCAAAAAAGGTTAAGTGTGCACTGTCGCCTACCGCTTCAATATCGCCTGTACGAACACATTTTTGTACGTCCGTAAGCCGTGTCCCTGCAGGGTGTTTTTCTCCCAGTAAATAGGGGACTAAAGGGTGCATTCCTGCCGTTGTAAAAAGTACCGTTGGATCATTCTCCGGGATTACCGACGCTCCCGAAATAATTGTATGTCCTTTGGACTCAAAAAATTTCAAATACATATCGCGTAATGCATCAGCGGTCAACTTATCCATGATAAACTCCTTGCAAAAGGCGATAAGTTTAACATAATAGACGCTTTTTGACTGCTCCCGAACGCCATCTCTTCTTCATCAACGAAAGAAGACGCTGCATCGCTGTCGCTCATACGCCACTTATAGTGTAATGAATCATAACGTGAAGGCGGCGTGTAGGCTTTTCTATGTGTTAGAATACGGAATAAGCTTGCGGAGTGTATACGGTTATAGAGGAAGGATCCGAAGATGTATGATTATTTGATACGGAATACATTATTAAAGGGTAATCGTGTAGATATTGCGATCAAAGGAAAAAAGTTTGTCGCAATCGAGCCGGCAGGAACGTTGCACTCTCAAGCTTCATCCAAAATAATCGAGGGGACGCGTTTTTTGGCACGTTCGCCTTTCTATAATACGCATACGCACCAAGCCATGACGTTGTTACGTGGGATAGATGATGAATGTACGTTAATGGATTGGCTCAAACGGTGCATTTGGCCCCGTGAAATCCGATTGACGCCTGAACTCGTTGAGATTGGGACGCAGCTTGCAATTCTTGAGGGGATTCATTCAGGATGTGTGGCGTTTAATGATATGTATTTTCATCAACCTGCGACGATTCGTGCTGCAATAAAAATGGGCGTTCGCGCACAAATTGGTCTTGTGATGATGGATCAGGTTTCGGATCATATTGAAAACGAAACAACGTTGGAAATGCGAGCGGAGTTACCGGAGACGATTCATTTGGCATTTGCCCCTCATGCGCTTTATACGACAACGCCTGAAATCTTACGCGATGTGGCACGTCAGGCAGAACGGCTTCGGCTTCCCATTCATATGCACGCATCGGAAAGTTTGGCAGAAGTTGAAACTGCCCGTACGCGATTCAATAAGACGCCCATTGCATATTTAGATTCTTGTGGATTATTGAACGAAACAACGATTCTAGCGCATGCGTGTCATTTAACCGATGCCGATATTGAAATCCTGTCACAACGCCAGTGTATCCTTGCGCATTGCCCGCAATCGAATCAAAAACTTGCTTCGGGGATTTTCCCATACGTTCGCGTGATACAAGCAGGTCTCCGCATGACGGTTGGTACAGATGGAGCGGCATCAAATAATGGGCTTTCGATGATTAGTGAAAGTAAGGCTGCGGCACTCTCCGCAAAATGTTCCTCGGGAGCGCCAGAAACCGTCAAGTTCGCAACACTGGATAGAGCGGTCACCGAAGTCGCAGCAAATGCATTGGGCTTTCCACACGCAGGACGCATCACAGTCGGCTCAGATGCCGATCTTCTTTTGGTCAATATGGATCGTACCTTTTTTGCTGGAGGCGGTGATCCTGATAACAATTTTATTTATGCCAGTGATTCGTCTTGTGTGGATACGGTCTTTTGTAATGGGCGACTTCTGATGCAAGCTTCATCCGTTGAGGGCGAAGCGGAAATACTTTCTGCAGCACGAAAGGCGTCAGAGGTTTTACGAAGCACTTATGCAAGTGCTAATAAAAAAGCCTCGTCATAACTGACGAGGCTTTTATTGAACCGCTTCGCGCTTAGACAGCAGAGAAGTCGGACTTGCCAACGCCACAATCAGGGCAAACCCAATCACTTGGCAACTGATCGAAAGGGACATTATCATGTTCCGCCGGATCATAAACATAGCCGCAAACTTGACAAACGTATTGTTGCATAATCAAAAGACTCCTTTTGGAATGATGTAAGTGCGCTTAGTGTAGCGGAAACCGTGGTGGGTGGCAAATGCTTAAACTAAGCGTGTGCCACAGGACGGATCAAATAAGCGTGTATGCGTGTAGTCGGGGCGAATATAACGAATGTCTCCATGACGAATCGGATAGTCCGGCGTAACACGTGCCGTCATACGACTAGTACCTACAACAAAGTGAACATAGGCTTCCGCGCCCATCTGCTCAATAATGTCTGCGGTGGCTTTTAACGCTCCCGGATGTGGCTCTGTAAATGTTTCGGCAATAAAGTTTTCGGGACGGACACCGAAGATGAGACGTTCACCTTTGGCACGTAAGGGGAAACGATTCGCGGGTGGCAGAAGTGCTCCTGCGACTGAAACAAAACCACCTTGCCCATCCGCTTCGACAGGGAGGAAATTCATCGGCGGCGTACCAATGAATCCTGCAACAAAAAGATTGTCAGGTGCATTGTAGAGTGTCGTCGGTGCGGCGGCTTGACGGATATGCCCTTGTTCCATCACAACGATACGATCGCCCAATGTCATTGCTTCTGTTTGATCGTGCGTCACATAGAGAATGGTCGCTTGAAGGCGATGATGAAGGCGATGAATTTCCTCGCGCATTTCGACGCGCATTTTGGCATCAAGATTTGAAAGCGGCTCATCGAAAAGAAAGACTTGAGGCTTGCGGACAATGGCACGTCCAAGCGCAACGCGTTGACGTTGACCGCCGGAAAGCTGACGTGGCAAACGTCCAAGAAGTTCCGAAAGTCCAAGGACATCGGCGGCTTCGTCAATACGGTGAGTGATTTCTGCTTTAGGCGTATGACGAAGTTTGAGCCCAAACGCCATATTTTCGCGAACGGTCATATGCGGATACAGTGCATAGTTTTGAAATACCATCGCGATATCACGGTCTTTCGGTGGCAGATTGTTAACGACCCGTCCACCAATAGAGACTGTGCCGGAGGAGATTTCTTCCAATCCTGCGACCATCCGTAACGTTGTAGATTTCCCACATCCTGAAGGACCTACAAGAACCAGAAATTCCCGATCTTCAATCGCAAGATCGAAATCTTCTACGGCAACAACGCCCGTGGGATAAACTTTTCGAAGATGTGAAAGAACAACAGAGGACATAATTCGTCACGCTTAAAAGAATAAAAAGACGTGAGGAGGCCTCACGTCTACAGACGATGATTACGATCCGGGGTGACAGAAAGGCTCATTCGCCTTGCACATAGGGCACGTTTCTGCCGTCCATACTTCGGGAGTAATATGCAATAGCGCAAACGTTGGGTAGGCGAACTTTGCCGCGCCGCCACTCCGATCTACGAGTACAAGGACTGCGGCGACTTCCGCACCAGCAGCTTCGACAATATCAATCGTTTCCTGTACACGTCCGCCGCGCGTAATGACATCCTCAGCGACAACATAACGTTCGCCCGGATTGATTTTGAAACGGCGCATGAGGAGTTTTCCTTCGGCATTTTTCTCGGCAAAAATACATTGCGTTTCAAGTGCTTTGGCAACTTCATGACCGACAAGAATGCCGCCAAGCGCAGGCGAAATAACGCCTGTTACCGTACCGATATCTGTTTCTTCTTTCATGCGACGGACGAGTTCTGTACAAAGCGTCTGCGCGTGATGTGGCCAACGAAGCACTTCAGCACATTGAAAATAGCAATTAGAGTGAAGCTTAGAGCGTAGTTCAAAGTGCCCATTGAGGAGCGCTTTGGTCTCTCTGAAAATTTGAAACACTTCATCATCGGTCATTTTGAAACATCCTTTCGATTGTACCCGTGCAGTATAGCAAACCGTCCCAACTCAGACACCGGCAGAACGGTGACGGCAAGGAGAAGAATCTTTACCCACATCGTCGGCGAGAGCGCTATCGTGCCAAAGACGGATCCGCCGTATTGCGTGATCGCCCATTGAAGAATAAAGGTCGCACCGAATGCCGCAAGCATAATCGGGTTTGCGAAGAAATTACGTACGAGCGGAGATGTTCCAAGCTCACGCGCATTGAATGCGTTAAAGAGTTGGAAGAGGACAAAGAGCGTGAAGAGGACAGAACGTTCCTCCGCGTCAGTTGTCGCACCCAAGAAGTTCCAAATGTGTTGGGCAAGAATGATGACGGAAATATAAACGCCAATCATAAGAATACGAATGAGCATAGACGGTGTCACAATGGAGGCATTACGTGGCGTTGGTGGACGATCCAGAAGGGATTTACGAATCGGCTCTAATCCCAACGTCAACGCTGGAGGTCCATCCATCACCAAGTTAATCCATAACAGCTCTAATGCGGTAAATGGCATCGGGAATCCCATCAGAATACTGGCAAGGACAACGACAACAGACGAAAGATTGACCGTAAGCTGAAAAAGGATAAACCGCTGGAAGTTTTCGTAAATGCCGCGTCCCCATTGAATGGCGCGGATAATCGTGGAGAAAGAATCGTCTAACAGCAAAATATCGCTGGCTTCTTTAGAGACTTCTGTCCCTGTAATTCCCATGGCGATACCGACATCAGCATGTTTAATCGCCGGCGCATCATTGATACCGTCGCCCGTTACTGCAACGACATTTCCTAACTTTTTGAGCGTATTAACAACACGGAGCTTGACGGTTGGCGTTGAACGCGCAATGACTCGAACCGAAGGAAGAATCGCGGCAAACGCCGCATCGTCTAACGCTTCCAATTCACGCGCTTCCACGGCACGATGCCCTTCATCAAGAAGATGAAGCTCGTTAGCAATGGCGGTGGCGGTGATGAGATTATCCCCCGTCAACATTTTAAGTTCAATGCCCGCACTGCGGCATTGCTTCACGGCTTCATAAACTTCTGCACGCAACGGATCTGTAATGGCAACAAATCCATCATAAACCATATGACTTTCCGCTTCCACGCGTGAAGGCAGCGGATTTTCCTCACACACTTTATGCGCAAAAGCAATGACACGACAAGCTTTTTCCTGCCATGTTTCCATTGCCGATGAAATGGTTTTGAGTTCACTTTCCGTGAGATCACAGCACGCCAAGATTTTCTCAGGACTTCCTTTGGTGTAAATACAAACGGTTGTATCTTCACGTGCGATGGTCGTCATATTCTTTGTGTTGGAACTAAAAGGCCACACGTGTAACACGTGAAGATGATCGCGATGCCAACTGTAGTCGTGCCCTGCTGTTCGAGCAACCATGAGGAGCGCACACTCGGTCGGATTACCGATGAAGCTACACGCATTTTCAGTCGCGCGTAAATCCGCCGTGGTATTGGAACAGAAATTATTGAGAAGAAATCCTTTGGGCGTATGGCTCCCGTCGGTGGTGATGAGTGCCGTAACGGTCATGCGGTTTTCGGTGAGTGTCCCTGTCTTATCAGAACAGATGACGTTGACACATCCAATCGTTTCGCAAGCGATCAGTTTTTTAACAAGCGCATTTTGCTTTGACATCTTGATAATGTTTACTGCCAGCGAAACGGCAACAATGGTGGGCAATCCTTCTGGAACGGAGGCGACAATCAGTACAATACTCGAAATGAAAGCTTCGCTAATCGTTTCAAAGCTGACATTGTTTTTCGCGAATGCACTTACCAACTGAACGAGGAAAACAACTCCTGCGACAATCACACCGAGCACGGTAATCCGTTTCCCGAGGACTGCCATTTTCTCTTGAAGCGGCGTTGCTGTTTCGGCGTGTCCGGTGAGTTCTTGGGCAATTTTTCCAAACTCCGTCCCCATCCCCACGCCGGTGATAACCATACGCCCCGTTCCTCCCGTGAGGTAACTCCCTGCGTAAAGCATCGTGACACGCTCAGCAACGGCAGTCTCGGAAGGTAACTGTGCGAACGCATTTTTTTGCACTGGAACACTTTCGCCTGTGAGCGCGGACTCGTCTGCCATCAATTCGTTACTTTCGAGCAAACGTCCATCGGCAACTATTTTGTCGCCTGTTCCTACGTAAACGATATCGCCAACGACAAGTTCATTTTGCGGAAGATGAAGTACATCGCCATTGCGAAGAATTTTGACGCGAACATCGTTCCCCATTTTACGAAGGGCATCGAACGCTTTAGCACTTCGTCCTTCCATAATGACCGAAATACCAATGGAGAGAAGAATTGCAACAAAGATACCGACGCACTCGACAAAGTCCGTCTCATGCCCCGAAAAGAGGCGTACGAGATTGACGGTTAGTGTGATGACGCCAGCGAGTAGAAGCAAAAGAAGCATCGGCTCACGCAGCGCGTCCATAATACGGCGCATCATTGAGATTGAGGGAGGACGTGAAAGTTCGTTGGCGCCATAGCGTCTGCGCGAAGCGGCGACTTGCGCCTCGGTAAGTCCGACCGTTGAATTAGATTCAAGAGCGGTTAGAACGTCTTCTGCTGACGTCGCAAAAAATAGGTGCATAGATTTCCTCGTGTAGGGACAAAAAAGCCCAAGCGGATAACGTTGCTTGGGCTTCTATCGAAGGTGAAGACCATGCGCGGCTTGCCGCACATGAGTCTCGTCATTTAATGCACACCAGGTTGTTAACCGGGACTGTTGGCGTGACACGCTTTCGCGCTGACTACTCCCCCACGGGTTGCGCATATTATGGCATATCTTGTAGTCTGGAACAAGCGTTAATGGAGACGGAAACGAAATCCGGGGAACTTTCGATGCCAACGAAGCGTCGCATCTTGATCTAACGTGAGCGAAAACAGCGTATTTGTTCCTTGAGTTACAGTCCCGTCTGCACATGTCAATGTCCATCCACAGAGTGAATCTTCAATCCCATAAGCGGTTTTTTGAAGTCGTGGTGCTCCTCTGACGGTGAGAACGGTATTTTTTGAATAAGAGTGTGCCCCCGGAATAGGTGACAGGAAAAAGGAAGTATCCGTATAAGTGTATGGGACCGAATCTGGCGAAATAACGGTGAGTGTGACATTCGTATTTGAAGACGTCGCACGAGGAAGCGGCGGATTAGCTGTATCTGTTACGGCTTGCCAAGCAACTGCTGCTAAGTTTCCTATTCCATCTTTTGCAATACGAGGAGCTGAAATTACAAGTGTATAAGTTCCGGCTCGCACTGTTGTAATTGAAATTCTTTCAATCGGATTGAAACGATCGTAAACGGATTTACTGGTGCTATCAGGTGCGATAATTTCAAGATCATAGTCGTTAATCAGATAGCTTGAATTTTCCGTTAGAGGTACGCCGGGCGCATCAATCGATGATAGAACGACGGTTAATACTGTGTTTGCTTGAACATTTTTAATTTCAATTCGCTTTGTTTCTCCAGTTTTTCTTAGTCTGATTCGATCCTCAAATCCAAGTTGGGCAGAGCCTGTGAGCATTGCGCCTAGCTTGAGTGCGCCCCATCCTTCAACATTATTGGGACTTGACTCGGGTATCTCTAAAGAAGCACCTTTCCCGTACTGTCCCGGAAAGAGTGAGTGAGATGCGAGAATCAACCCTGCACGCATAAGTGCTGCTGTCGGATGTTCAATCTTTTGCACTTCGCGTAGATATTGACGAAACAGTGCTGCGGATCCTGCCACAATCGGCGTTGCCATAGAGGTACCATTCATCAATTCAAATGCTGATGCATTCGCCTTGCTTGTCGAGTAAATGGCAGTTCCCGGTGCGACAAGCATAGGCGCAATGCGTCCATCTGCCGTCGGTCCACGAGAGGAGAATGCTGCCATGCCATCGTGAATACCGTCAGATGGATTTGCAACTAAATCATTCCCGATTAAAGAACCTACTTTACCGTTTAACATAGTAAAGTTAGAATATATAGTTGTAACGTTACGATAACTTTCTTGTGCACCGACAATCAGTGCATTTTTCGCTTGTGCTTCAAGAGAGTAAAGCGTTGGAGAATCAATGACGTTATCCTTATTATTATCGACACCGGCATTACCTGCCGCAAACACAATAAATGTTTCTGGATGCTCCCAGACATAATCATCAATATTTTGGGCAAAGGTGTCATAAAAACCTAGTATATTGGAGGGATAAAAATGTCCCCATGAACAGGAGATAATGCTAGCACCAACTGCAGAACTTCGACTGAAATGGTTTTTAAGATCATTGTCAATAATAAGATTCCCGTCTGCAGTGCTTCCAACTTTTTGGAAAAAAAGCAATGCCCCTGAAGCCATCCCGCGCGCTGTAGTCCCTCTTGCGACAACACTTCCTGCGACATGCGTTCCATGCCCATTCAAATCCTCAGGCGTTGATGCCATTGATGAAACGCCCGGCTCGACAACCATGCCAAAAAGCGCGGGGCGAAGATCTTCATGAAGCGTTGCTGCATTTCCTGTACTGAGCCCTGTATCTATAACGGCAACCAATTCACCACGTCCATCGAGCGTTGTTCCCTCTTGAATGGCATCAATATTCAAGAATTGAGCGCCTCGCGCGACACTATTAAAAAGGTGCGCCACATAGTCGGGGCCGATACTGAGGATACCGGAGAAAGGGTGCGCCAAAAGAGACTCGATCTGAACACGTGTGCCTTCGCATTTGAAGAGTATTCCTTCTACCGTATGAACGCGAAAGCCTGCGGCTTCCAACTGTTGCTTCATCGTCACAGGATCTTGATGCTCTTCAAGCCGAATGCGAAAGTTTTGAGTGTCGTTGGAGGCTAATGAGTCAATCGATTTCCGTAAACTTTTCCGAAGCCCTTCAACGTCAACGGGAGAAATCACGAATGAACCGCTTCCGGTCGGCGTTGCTGTTTTTGGTGAAGCGGTCATCGGTGGCGTACGCGGTGGCTCTTGTGTCGGAGCGGAGGACGTTGTTGCGGCGTGAAGCGCCGGATCGAGAGCGTTCGGACTTAAAGGCGTAGGAAGCAGTTTATGCGAAGGTGGCGGGAGTGATGTTGTGACGGTGAGATTCGGTTGAGACGCAGCGGTGCGTGGCGTTGTCACACGGTCTGTGGCAGTAGCGGTGCGTGAGCGTTGAGTCCACGCGAAGAAAAGTCCGCCAATCAGGAGGAGTATTCCGAGAAGCGTAAGAGATAATTTTCGCTTCATACACCGGTCTCTATACGGTTTTGTTTCAATGCGTCAATTGTAATCCCAAGGTCTGAAAGCGGGATACAAACAAAAGCTCTTAAATGAGCGCGCGGGTGGGGGAGCGTAAGCTCTGCGCTATTCATTGTGACACCTTCATAGAGAATGATATCAAGATCGAGCGTACGTGGCCCATTGCGGATGGTTCGAATGCGTCCTGCCTGATGCTCAATGTGATGAAGCGCCTCTAAAAGGGCGTATGGCAAAAGCGACGTTTCGAGAAGAACGGCAGAGTTGAGGAAGCGATCCTTTTCAAACGCGGGCGGTACATCAACAGGTGCGGTCTCATAGCGTTTTGCCGTACGCAGCAATTGTGTTTTTGGAAGTGCCGAAAGCGCAGAAACCGCGAAGTCCAAAATGGCTTCACGGTCTCCAAGGTTTGAACCGAGTGCAATGACAACGCGTGCCATTGTTGGAATCCTTTTGTTAGGCATGAAAACCAAGGACATCGCGCATATCGTAACGTCCAGCAGGACGTCCTTGTAACCACAGTCCAGCTTTGAGTGCACCTTTGGCAAAAGCGGCACGGGAAGAAGCTTTATGTGTGATTTCGATGCGCTCTTCATCGGCGGCGAATAGAACGGTATGATCGCCTACCACTGAACCACCACGCAGAGCGTGAATGCCAATTTCACCCACGGGACGTTCGCCAACGATACCATGCCGACCATAACAGGCGGCATCATCGAGGTTGATTTTGCGTCCTTCGGCGAGTGCTTGCGCAAGTCCCAAAGCGGTGCCACTGGGCGCATCTTTCTTATGCCGATGATGCATTTCAACAATTTCGGCATCATAACTTTCATCAAGGACAGAAGCGGCTTGCCGTACTAATTCCAAGAGAAGGTTGATCCCTAAACTGAAGTTGGGCGCAAAGCAAATCGGAATCGTTTGGGCGGCGCTATTGACGGCGGCGAGTTCTTCATCGGTTAGACCGGTCGTTCCCAACACATAGGCTTGATGATGAGTTTGGGCGTTTGCCATATTCTCTTTGACACAGGTATGGAAGGTGAAATCGATAATGGTATCGGCTTCCGTGGGCCAAACGGTGCTGTAATCGGGCAATCCTTTTCCTGCCGATTGTCCAATCAGCGGACTTTCCGGAACTTCGGTGACGGCAACGACGTTGAGCTTCATCTCCAATGCGCAATCAAGCAGCATTTTTCCCATACGCCCTGCGCCGCCTAAAATGGCAAGTTTCATACGAACTCCTTAAATGAGATTGAGCGATTGAAGGCAGGTCTGAATCTTTTTCAAGCATTCGGAATCAGGTTCGCAGAGTGGCAAACGGTAGGCCTGCTCGATCTTACCCATCATCGCCAACGCAGCTTTTACAGGGATAGGATTCGTATCGCAGAACATATCGCGGAAAAGTCCGTAGTACTTCGCGTGCAATTTCCGAGCGGAACTGAAATCACCTGCGAGTGCAAAGTTGACGAGTTCACTCATGGCTCTTGGAATGAGATTGGAACAAACAGAGATAACGCCTTCGGCTCCGACGGAAATCATCGGAAGGGTCAAGCTATCATCGCCCGAAAGAACGGTTAAATCAGGGCAAACGTGCTTAATCGCGCTGACACGATCGACACTGCCGGCGGCTTCTTTAATGGCGACAATATGAGGATGTTTGGCAAGCCGCTCGACAACGGACAGCGGAATCTCTTTGGCACTGCGTCCCGGCACATTATAAAGCACCACCGGAATCCCCAAATCGGCAACGGCAGAGAAGTGACGATAAAGTCCTTCAGCGTTCGGCTTATTGTAATAAGGCGTGACTTGAAGCGTGGCATCGACACCGAGCCCCATAATTTCACGTGTCAAGCGCAACGCTTCTTCGGTCGCATTGGCACCAGTGCCAGCGATAATCTGCACTTTACCGTTAACGGCTTCAACGGTGGCTTTAATCACTTCAAGGTGATCATGTTCATTCAGTGTCGGAGATTCGCCGGTGGTACCGACGGGAGAAACACCGGCAACACCTTCGGCGATTTGCCACTGGATGAGCGCACGTAATGCACCATAATCCACGTCCGCTCCATTTTTATTGAATGGGGTGACGAGTGCGCTATAAACTCCTTTTAGCTTGAGCATCTGTTCTCCTTGATTAAACATCAGTATTATCAACGACGAGATTGTCGAGAATGTATTGGCGGCGTTCTTGTGTATTCACACTCATAAAAAACTTGAGTGTTTCCTGTACGTACACATCATTATGCACATTCACGGGGGTCAACCGAATGTTTTCCCCAATGAAATCTTTGAACTCTCCCGAGTTAATTTCTCCCAATCCTTTGAATCGGGTAATCTCGGCTTTGCTCCCGCAAACTTTAATAGCCTCTTCTCGTTCTTTGTCTTCGTAACAGTAGAACGTTTGTTTGGCATTCCGCACACGGAAAAGCGGTGTCTCAAGGATGAACAGTCGTCCTTCCTTGATAATGTGGTCAAAGAAGCGTAAGAAGAAAGTGATTAACAGATTGCGAATGTGTAATCCATCCACATCGGCATCCGTCGCAAGGACCACTTTTCCGTAACGCAACGTATCGGGCGTTTGCTCCACGCCAAGCGTTTGGACAAGATTGTAAAACTCAACGTTCTTATAAATGGCGTCACGTTTGAGGTCACAGACATTAAGTGGCTTTCCGCGCAAGGTAAAAACGGCTTGCGTTTGTGTGTCGCGACAAGTCTTGACGGTACCGCCGGCGGAAAGACCTTCCACGAGAAAAATCATCGTTTCTTCGCCGACATTGTCACCGGTCGCCTTATCTTTTTTAAGCTTATTCAGATGACGCTTACAATCTGTGAGTTGTGGCACACGAATCGAAACCGATTTGGAACGTTCTCGTACGATTTTCTTAACCGATGACATTTCGGAACGTATTTTCGCCGTTTCCTCAATCTTATTGATGAGACGTTGTGCTTCTTCGGGGTGACGATGAAGCTCATCTTCAACCACTTTTTTAATCTCGGCAACAAGTTCGCTCCGAATTTCGGGATTGCTCAAGCGGTTTTTCGTTTGCGACTCGAAAACAGGATCTTTGAGACGAATCGCAATCGCACCAATAATGCCATCGCGCACATCGTCTCCATCGTAATGCTTCTTATTGAAATCCTGTACACCTTTTAAGAACCCTTCCTTAAACGCTGAAAGGTGCGTGCCGCCGTCATTCGTATATTGTCCATTTACAAACGTATAATAATCATCGCCATAATGGTTCGTGTGCGTAAAGGCTATTTCCAACATTTTGCTGCGGAAATGAATTGGTTCGTACAGTTGCTCCATATTGGATTCTGCATTGATCAGATCCAAAAGCCCTTCTTCGGAAAGGTACGACTCGCCGTTGAGTTCAAGCGTTAATCCCGAATTGAGATAAGCATACATCTTCATACGACGCTGAACGTGTTCCTCACGAAAGACAAACTTTGTGAAGATATCAGCATCGGGGCGGAACTCAATCAGTGTGCCATTACGTTCCGTCGTTGAGCCTTCATGCGTATCAATGAGCTTGCCACGTGCAAACGTGGCTTCGGAAAACTTTCCATCGCGATGCGAACGCACCAAAAACCGTTCTGAAAGCGCATTGACCGCTTTTGTGCCAACGCCATTCATTCCTACCGAAAACTGAAAGACATCATCATTATACTTTCCGCCCGTATTCATCCGCGAGACACAATCCACAACTTTCCCCAAAGGGATACCGCGCCCATAATCGCGGATAGAAACCGATCCTGCGGCATAATCCAAGCGAATCACACAGCGTTTGCCATATCCCATGACAAACTCATCAATTGCATTATCAAGGACTTCTTTTAGAAGAATATAGATACCATCTTCATATTGAGTGCCATCGCCTTTGCGCCCGATATACATACTGGTACGTTGGCGGATATGCTCTAAAGGGTCGAGCGTTTGAATACTTTTTTCATCGTAATTGATAGGAGTCTTCGCCATTTCTCTTCCTTTTAATACGCGTTCAGTATAGCAAATCACATCTTCCTTGCGAGAGACTTTACTACGTTTACCGCGTCTTTAGAGAATGATTGTTACCTGCCGAAACACTCATTTCGGTGAACGCGTTTCTGCATAAGTCATCGTTAATTTTCAGAAACAAAACAACACTTATGCAGAATGGCAC
>JAVVWU010000010.1:0-40613 GCA_036651955.1 Kiritimatiellia bacterium | reverse complement strand
GGAGAGCATTTGTCGCGGAATATTATACGTGGGAAGCTGTCGGACAGAAGATGATTGAGATCTACCAGAAGCTTATTCGATAGCTATTGTTTGTGTTACGAACGTTTCGAATACCGTAAGAATAAGGCGCGCTCTTTTGGGAGCGCGCCTTTATTTTTGATGGGGGGGGAAAGAGATTAAGGGTCAAGGTTGGTGAGGGAATGACCATCAGCCATGTCAATGGCGCGGTAGTAACAGTTGCGTGGAGTACCAGCGTTGTTCTTGGTATGGCAAATGGCACTGCGGCGTGGGCGAACAAAATAGACTAATGAATTCTGTTCACAATTGACACGAGCTTCCAGAACTTCAAAAGATTCACCAGAGGTTTTCCCTTTTTCCCATAGAACATTTCGTGAGGTTGACCATAGGGTTAAGGTGCGCGTGCTAAAGGTGAGTTCCATTGCTTGACGGTTGGTATAGGCAAGTAAGATCACTTCCTTAGTGTCTGCATTTTGAACGGCAACTGGGATAACTTGATCTTTTTCTTCTTTAATATTGGCTGCGACCTTTGAAATTTTGGTGAAATCAAGGTTGAGCGTTAGCCCTTCTTCAAGTTCGTGGGACATGACAGTTCCTTATTCTTTAATGTTTTTTACAGGTGCGGGTTTACTTTTCGTCAATGTCGCCGGTGCATTAAGCTCTTTGCCTGCCTTGGACGTGTCTTTTTTGTCCGGCACAGCACCGCAGAGTACAATAATTTCGTCGGTGATATCACAGGAGTCTGAAACATAGGGCGTAATGTTTTTGTAAAGTACGATGTCAAAGTTTTTATCTTTGGCATAGGCTGCGATATGGGCGCTAATTTCAGCGGAGGTACGCTTAATCAAACGTTGCTCAAGATCGGAAAGGTCTCGACCACGCTTTTGCATTTGCATTTCGGCGGCACGATAGTCGCGTTCAAGATTCCCTTGAGAAACGGCACATGCTTTTTTGAGCTCATCGGCTTTTGCTGGCGCGAGCATTGGGTTTTGAGCTTCTTGAATCTTTTTACGCAGATCTTCTTCTTTAGCTTGGATGTCGGCTTTAAGGGTATCGCGTTCTTTGGAATAGTCTTCCATCGTTAGCTCAAGTTGCTTTTTGTCGTTGGGGGTATTCGGATGCTTGGCTAATACTGCTTCCATATCGACAACTGCAATAGTTTGCGCTGCCATCGCACAAAGGCTCATAAGCATGGAAAGCGCAAGAAGTAAGGGACGGTTCATCGTATTGAATCCTTTCGTAGTAGATACTAATCAATACCAATCCAGAAGGTAAAGACTTCTTCATTGGTATCATCGTCATTAACAATGGGCGTGGCGAAGTCGAGACGGATGGGGAATTTCGGGAGATCGAGGCGTAGCCCAATACCGGCGGACCACAATAAATCACCACCAAAGTCCATAAAGTCTTCGCCAACGGTTCCGATGTCAGAGAAAACAGCCAAACGTAACATGGAGACAATCGGTACACTGTATTCTACGGTTCCACACCATAGGGTTTGTCCGCCGATAGCGACATGGTCGCCATTGCGTCCTTTTGATCCGTAGGCTTTGGGCCCACCATCGCGATATTCAAACCCGCGAATGGTACGTCCGCCACCGATGAAGTAACGGTCAAACATGGGGACGTCATCATTATAGGCATCGACTGTATCGAAACGGAATCGTGTCAACAGGACGTGGTCAAACCACAGGTCCCACCATTTCGAGGCATTCCATCCGAAGCCATAATCTTTGGCATCTCCGAGTACACCAAGTTCTGCATAAAGGTTGGATTCCCATCCCGCTGTCGGGAAGAACGGGTGGTTACGATGATTTTCTGACCAAAAGACACGGATTTTACTATTGATGCCGTCTTTTTCATCTGCAAAGCAGAATCTACGACCATCGCTCCCGCGATAATAGATACCTTTTTCGGGATCGTCATATTCAATTTTTTCTAAGGTATAACGCAAACCAATGCGATCGGGCTGAAATTCGCTTCCCCAAGGAAGGGGGATTGCCATCGGTTTCCACGACCACGTAAAGGCGGCACCGGTTGTGATTTGATCATAATGATCATACCAGCGCATTTTGCGATAGGCATCAATGGTGAACGAGAGTGGCATATCGAAGAGCCACGGTTGCGTCCAGCTTGTTTCAATTGTTTGACGCCGTCCGCCGAATTCGACTTCTACGCTTGCACGCTGTCCACCGCCACGAAAACCGTTGGACGGATTGAAGAGGTCAAAGTTGTTTTGCGTCGCTTTGGCAAATACAAACACACTATCAATGGTACTAACGCCAACACCGAAGCCGTAATCGCCAGTGGCTTGTTCGCGAACGTTAAACACAAGATCGCGTACGCCTGCATCGGGAGTCTTAACGGTATAGGAGGTGACGCCACTTTCAGATTTTGGAAGGAAGTAATTAAGGTTTTGAACACGAGCCTCAGAGCGATTGACGAGACGTACGTCATACTCTTCTCCCGGTTGGATGACGAGTTCACGCCGAATCACCTTATCTTGAGTGACGGTATTACCACGAATCTCAATGCGACCAATGCGGATGCGTTCACCTTCTGTAATCGTAAACTTCAAATCAATAATTGCGGCTCCATCGCTACGTCCTACTTTTTGTAAGGTCGCGAAAGTATCGACATATCCACGTGAGCCATAATAATCTTCAATGGCGGTTTGGATCGCCGTTAGAGTTTCATCGGTCGCTTTTTCCCCACGGTCTTTGAGAACATCGGTTCCCGTTTGAATCAGAATGTCATTGGGATAAGTTTTTGCACCTTCTACTGTAATTGAACCAATGTCGTAACGCGGCCCTTCTTTAATCGTGAAAACGACATCGCAATAATCGGCGGACTTATCGGACGTGGGACGAATCTCAGCGGTGCTAACTTCCGCATCAAGATAACCAGCGTTGACATAAAAAGCGTTGATCGTGGCACGTGCGTCGTCTAACTTTTCTGCCGTTACAGGATAATCACGAAACCATCCAAGGGGGTTATAAAAAGGAACCCATCCAAAGGTTCCTGCGAGTGTGTCATGATCGAACGTCGTATTGCCTTCAAAAGAATAGTTGCGAATATTACGTTCAGTACCGGCTTCTGCAATAAATGAGAGATAGGCATAACCGGGAGTTTCGGCATATCGAATTTCATAGGAGACGGTAGCGTCCGGATAATCTTTATTGCGTAATTCATCACGAATGCGTGCTGCGGCTGCGGCTGCGAGCGTATCATCAATACGATCATTTGATTTCAGCTTCATCGCATCGCGTGCTTTACCTTCGCGAATGGCGCCATTCAATCCGGTGATTGCTGGCTCTGCGGCGAGTTGTGGACGGCGTGCAACCGTATAAATAACGACCCATTCGCCATTATCATTGACACCTAAACTTGCATCGACTTTTGAATAGTTGGGCGTTGCGAGAAGTTCTTTGACATCATTACTTACTGCATTTTGAATGTTTGCCTGCTCATCGGTTTGTCCTTTTTGAACAGAGCATTGCGCGAGTACAGACTCCGTCGGGTCAACATCAAAATGATCATCGGCACGTACTTGCACATCACCTACTGTTACGCGGACAGCAAAAAGCGCGCTACAAAACGTTAAGAAAGAACAGAGTAAGAACAGTTTCATGTGATTAAGCTTCCTGTGGTGTCGGTGGTTCATTTTCCGGGCGCATATCCGCCGAAGAATAGTTCGGATTGGTTTCAACGCGATCGCAGAAACGCGTAAGTTTTCCGTCAAAGTTCATACGAACTTCACCCGTAGGTCCATTACGATTTTTGGCGATGTCAATAATTGCAAGCTTCTCGTCGTTTTTCTCGTCCGATCGAGCCATCTTACACGGACGACGTAAAAGCATTACAACGTCCGCGTCCTGTTCGATTGCACCTGAATCGCGAAGATCCGAACATTTCGGTTTTTCATCAGCACCGGGGCGTTGTTCCGGCGCACGGGAAAGCTGCGAGAGAATGATGACCGGAACGTTCAGCTCCTTCGCCATCGCTTTTATCTCTCCTGAAATTTTAGAAGTTTCAATTTGTCGCCCTTGCTTGGCAAATTCGCGATGATTCAGTAACTGCAAATAGTCGATTACAATTAACTCAATCGCCGCCTTCTTATGAATATGTCGTGCGCGGGCGCGAAGCTCCAGCACGTCAATGCCACTTTGATCATCGCAACGGATTGGAATATCGGCGAGTTCGCGTGCAGCGCTTTCGAGCTTGGGGAGTTCCGTTGACTTCTTTACATAACTGCGCTCGATGTCGTAGGACGAGACCCCTGCAAGCCCACAGAGCATACGCGTGGACAACTGAAGTTGCGTCATCTCAAGCGAAAAAACAAGCACTCCATGTTTCTGCAATTCTTTGGTCGCAGAGGGGAAAGGACGAGAAAAAATATCACGTCCCCGTGCGACACATTCTGCAATGTTCATCGCTAAAGACGTTTTCCCCATCGAAGGACGAGCTGCAAGAACAATCATTTCGCCTTTGTGCATCCCGCGTAACTTCTCATCCAAGTTTAAGAATCCGGTGGGTAATCCGGAAAGGCTTTTCGGATTTTCAAACAAACGTTTTAATGCGGCAACAGTTTCAGTTACGGTAGTTTTCCAATCGGCAACAGATCCCTCTTTGTCATGTCCATTGCTGAGTCGAAGAATTGATTGCTCTGCATTTCCAAGAACATAATTCGCCGTTAAAGACGAATCGTAAACGTCCTCTTCAATTTTACGAACGGTGCCGATAATGGATCTGCGTAAATACTGTTCAATGACGAGATCTGCATAATATCCTGCGTGCGCACTCGTCGGCGAACTTGCTACAAGTGCAGAGAGTGTGGCAATACCGCCAACATTTTCAAGCTCTCCCATTCCCGTTAAGTAATTGCTAACGGTAATACCGTCAACCGGTTGACCTTTACTTGCGAGTTTCTCAATTGCGATATAAATATTTCGATGAATCGGATCGACAAAAGCTTCTGGAACAAGACCTTTTGAGACACAAAGATCCATGACACGACCCGGATCGACCAAGATGGATCCCAAAAGCCCACGCTCGGCATTGATATCTTGTGGCAATGAACGACACAAAGGAGCTTCACCCGCCATATCTGCAGGAGAAATATCTTTTTGTGTTCTTTCAAATGCCTTTTTCTTGAGAGCCATAACACCTCTAATAAGTTAAAATGTTCTGTAGTATAACAAAACAACGAGATTCATTTATCGTAATTCGGAAGTACGAGATATCCCGAACGTTTAGGTGCGTACCTCACTGAGGTGAACGCTCTACCTCAGTGACCTTGCCCCTCTACCTCACTGAGGTACGCGGTCAGGGTCAGTGAGGTACGCGCTCTGCCTCAGTGAGGCGGAGCATCTTCCCATTGCGCTCCTTTTTTCTACAAGCGTGAGTGGTCTCCATTTCCAGTTATACTTCTGTAATGAGGAAGGTGTAAAAGAGTGAAGCGGCAATGCGTGTGGAGTTGTTTCGCTATTCCAAATAGAAAGATGAAGAAGAGCGGCATTTGATAAATTCGACTTTTTCATCAAATTCGGGTATTCTAAAAGAGTTATAAGATTATCGTTAAGACGAAGTTGAGAGGAATAGTTATGGTAGAGACCATGGAAGATTTGCAACGTCACACAAAGGCTCAAGGCCTTTATGAAAAGGCGTATAAGGCTTACGAACGCGGTTTGTTTGGTATTACGTGCGATGTGTGCCGTCAGGCATTGCAATTTGCACCACATACGGAGAATGTCCGCCGGCTTTTTCATGAAGCGCGTATTCGACAGTTCAAGGCTGAAAAAAAAGGCGGTCTTGGGTTGAAGATGGCAGAGCTAACTGCCGGGCTTAAAATGGGCAAGGTGCAAAGTCTAATCAAGCAAAATCAACTTGAAGAGGCAATGATGCTTGCCGAAGAGATTTTGGATGTAAATCCGATTTCGGCAAAGTTCAACGAATTTTATTTTGATATCGCGATGCGCACGAAGCATCCAGAAGCTTTGCTTTCGGCGATGGAAGTGCTTTCGACGGCTTGTCCAGATGATATGGATCTCATCTTGCGTATGGGAAAAACCTATATGCAAAATGGCATTTATGATCGGGCGCGTGATTGTTTCCAAAAGGCTTCCGCAGCAAGTCCATCAGATCTTAATATTCAACGCTTGTTAAAAGATGCCGATGCGAAGAATACCATGACGGCAGGTGGCTGGGAGGCTAACGCAGGAAAGAAGGGCGGATTCCAAGCGCTTATTCGTGATAAGGAAACGGCGGCAAAGCTGGATCGTCAGAATAAGTCGGTGGTCGAGGGAACGGATGCCGAGAAGATGATTCTTGAGCTTCAAGAAAAGATTGCACACGAACCAAAGAATATCAATTACTATCGCGGGCTTGCACGTATCTATGTGCAGAACCGCCGTTTTGATGAAGCGTTGGCAGCGTTGGAAGCGGCGCGTGGTGTGAATCCTTCCGATCCTGAATTGGATCGTCTTTGTTCGGCGACCAAGATTCAATCGTTTGAGGCGAAAATCTCGACGTTAATCGCAGAAGGCAAGGAAGACGAAGCGAATGCAATTGAAGAAGAGAAGGAACAATTCGCTTTTGATGACCTTGTGCGTCGTGTTGAAAATTATCCCAACGATCTTGGATTGCGCTATGAATTAGGTGTGAAGTATTACACCTATGAATCTTACGATGATGCGATTCAACAGTTTCAGTTGTCGCAAAAAAGTCCTAAGAACCGTTTGGAGTCTCTTTATTATCTCGCCTGTTGCTTTAAGCAAAAAGGTCAATCGGATATGGCTATCATGCAATTGGATGCGGCAAATTCGCAGTTGCAAGTCATGGACGATCTTAAAAAGCGTGTTCTTTATATGCTCGGGCAGATTTCGGAAGAAACCGGAAAAACAGATAAAGCCTTTGAGTATTACAAAGACGTTTATTCGGCTGATATTGGATTTGAAGATATTGGCGAACGGATGCAGCGTCTTCATACGCTTCGCCAAAAGTAATCGTAAGTATTACCGAATAAAGAAAGCCTCACTCTTGCGAGTGAGGCTTTCTTTATCAATACATTTGGTATTAGTGAATGACTTCGTAAATCGTTACACCCGTCGATTCAGCTTTGATGAGGATTGCATCTTTCTGATAATCAATGGCGAAAGCTCCACTTGCTAAGACGCAGGTATTCTCTTTGCAAATGGGGTGTGCAAGAGGAATGCGGATTGTTTCACCTTTTGCAAGCGCATAACCGCTGTCAAAAATGCCATCGGTCATGGTTGCCGCCACATTGGCGTTTGCTCCAGCCGGAACGTCGAGTTTGAAGCGCTTTAAGGTGATTGTTATTGGACGATCGGAGCTATTGATGTAACGCGCCGCCATGATACCTTCTTGAGCGTTAATATTGCGGATTTCAAGTTCGCCATTCTGTGCGACCATGCTTCGAGTAAACCAAGTTTTGCCATCTTTCGAAAGCTCAATTTTCCCCTGTTGTGCAACGGCTACGTTATCAAGAGAGAAATGAACCCATGTTGCAGTAACGCCTTCGGGTAAAAGAATTCCAATCCATTCTCCGGATTGCAAGGTCTTGGGCTCAAAAATTTGTGGTAATTGAACAAACGTTTTATCCCGTCGCACTTGAAGCTTTTTCATCGCATCAACATTTGTAATAAATTGATAGATTGACGGCGCACCGTTGAGAGGTACGTTGCGTCCGGTAATCTTTTGGTAGAGCTTAGAATAAAGCGTCTCTGCACAGAAGTTAACAAAGGGTGTCATGACACGGGAAGCAACGACCACGTCGGTTTGAAAAGGACGGCTTGCATGTCGTGCAGAAATTGAACGTTGTTCGGCACGGCAGGCAAGAAGCGTTGTCAGTGCATCGGCTTCGCTTTTCTTTCCGTCGAGAGCATCGCAAAGTGCTGTACCGGCAATCCCCAGTTGCGTAAAGGCTTCACCCCAAGCGGCGACTTCCTCTGCAAAGAGTTCGTTTTGACAGGCCTTTGCGGAGGCAACGGTACGCCCGGAGGGGATCATTTCTGCGAACGCTTGATGAAGCGTTTGAAGATCCGCGGAGGAGGGCACTTGATTGGATTTGAGTGCCGAGATAACGCGGGAGGTGATAGGTTCAACAACGATTGATTCTTCACGACGCATTCCATGCCCATTGGGACCTTGATCGGAATTGTGGCTGGCAAATGTTTGTACTTCTGCGGAACACGTTGGGAAAAGCTGCTTGATGCCGTCACGCCACGTTTGCTCCGACGCGAAGACGGAGGGATTCCACGTATAGTTTGCAACGCCAAAGAGTGCTATCTTTGAGGCTTCTGGCTTATCCATGGGGTTGGAGACAAACCCTGCATAGAGATTGCCATTTTGGAGGTCGTTACCATAAGCACGCCCAAGGAGAAGATGCGAGCGAACATAATCAGAGACGGGCCAATTCCACCAAATATAAGCTTTGCGGCTAATTTTGGCGTTAATCCATGTCATTGTCTCTTTCGTAATATCACAACAGACGGAATTTCCAGTCCACATCACCATGATATCGCTATCAAGTCCCTTTCCAAGGGTTTCAAGATAGGGACCGCCAGACCACGATTTGTTGTACTGAGTGGGGCAGAGTAGAAGTGGCGTAACGTCTTTATGTGTACGAACAAACGTGCGATTGACGTAGTTGAGGAGTTCCACTTGTTTGTCGGCTCTTGCACCTTCGCCGCCGATATCATCGAAAAATACGGCGAAGCTGCGAACGCCAAGCGCATACATTTTTTCAAACTTGGCAACACACGCCTTCATGTCGGAATCATCTTTCCACTGAATATCGCGCCCCGGATGAACCGCCCATACAAAGTTGACTTTGTTTTCATGTGCGACCTTGACCAGTGCCGCCATTTTCTGCGCTTCTGCCGCAGGATAAGGTTCACGCCATTGATTAGAGAAACCGTGATAGGGGTCGTCTTTCGGTCCATAAATGTACGTATTGAGTTTGCAATCGCCATAAAAACGGAACTGGCTCTTACGTGCTTCAAAGCTCCACGGCTGTCCGTAGAAACCTTCGACTGTTCCGCGAAAAGGAACAGTCGGAAAATCTTTGATTGTGACTGCCTGAAACGTTGCGGTCGCTAAAAGTTGCTTTAAGGTCTGCGAGGCATAGAAGAACCCCACTCCGGTGGAGGCGACAAAAGCAGCCCCTTTCTCATGAAGTGTCAGTGTGTAACCTTCTTTTGGAAGAGCGGAATCTACGCGCCAAGTAATGCGAAAGGCGGCAGTGTCAGAGAACTTAAACGTGTTCGTCAGTAGTCGAGCGGCATCTTCATCAAATGCAGATGAACGCTCAAGGGTTACACATTTTGGGCTTGGGAAGGAAAGAGTCCCGTTGAGGGAGATCTCTTGCGGCGTGGGATAAACACGCATGGTCTCAGGAAGAACATCTGCTTGAACACAAACGCTCGTTAAAACTATTCCAACAATCAATAGGAAGCGCATAGATACCTCACGGGCTGATGATAAATAAGATCCACCGGACTTCATCGTATCATGGAATGGACTTGTGGCTCAACGAGATTGAACCGTTATAATTTTTTGTGTGTCGATGTACGCAGCGTCAATCTTCGTTCGTCTTAATGAAAAGTAAGAGGCATGCGAACGCTAAAAGGGTAATCGGAATCCCCAATGAACGATCGCCGAGCCAATGTCCAGAAGCGACACCGAGGGTTGCACCAATGAGAAAGAAAAGGATGATACCGAAATAATGTAATCCTTTTTGTAAAAGCGAACGATCATGTGTTTGATGATAAGCGAGAATGGCTTCTGTCGCAGAACGGAGATTGCCCGTACACATCGTTGTCGCGAACGTATTGCCATGTACTTTACGAAAGGCTTGGACTTGAAGCGAACAAACGAATGAAATGGCAATCGTCACGAGCCCGTCTTGTTCACCTCCTGCAAATTGCGCACAAAAAAGGAGAACGCCGATTTCAAAAAGGAGAACGATTTGCCGCCAGTGAAAATGCTGTAGACGACGTCCGAGATGTTTAATGCCTTCCGCCATGACGATACCAATGATGAACGCAAGGATAGGGAAAATGTATCGAAGCGCTTGTACAACATTTCCTTCTGCCAAATAAATACCTAAGAAAACGATATTACCCGTTTGTGCATTCGCAAAAACGTGTCCATGCCATAAGTAGGTGTAAGTATCTAAAAATCCACCAGCCATTGCCAACAGTAATCCGACACGAAACGTCTCGGACATTGGTGCGAAGTTTTTAGATAATGTTGAAGCTGAAGATTGAGGCGATGTGGACATAGGAAATCTCCCGGACTAAAAAGCCGCCCAAGAGGGGCGGCTTTGAAATAGTCGAATCTCAGATGTCGATTAACGTCCTTCGATTTGACCGGAAAGCGCGAGCATACGTGCTTCCACTGATTGAATCTCAGCAAATCCTTGAGAACTGACTGGACTGACACCTTCCGAAGCTTCCATGGAGGAATCGGCTTCGTTGTAAATCGTATGAGGGCATTCCTTGAGTGCATCAAAGAGAATATTACCCTTGTACAAACTTAAGGTCACAACACCGTCCGCATACTGTGCAAAAGTGTCCACGGCGTTACGCGCCGCCACGCACACAGGATCGTAATAATGACCGTCATAAATCTGGTCGGTGATGAGCTTAGAAAGTTGCATGAAAAAGGCATTTGCACGACGATCCATCGTTGCTTGATAGACGTAACGAATAGCAGAACCAAGCAATTCCATACCGGGAGCTTCATAGACACCGCGGCTCTTGGTGCCAATAATACGGTTTTCGAGTGCATGCTTCATGCCGATACCGTTGCGTCCACCAATATCATTCGCGAGCATCATTGCTTCCAATGGCGAAACATCTTTGCCGTTGATTTGTACACAACGCCCCTTTTTGAAGCGTAATGTGACCTGTTCCGCTGTATCAGGAGCCTGCCATGGCCAAACGCCCATTGTTGGCTCGACAATTTGCATGGAAGTCTCCATGCTCTCAAGATCTTCCGCTTCGTGCGACAAGCCTGCCATATTGGCATCTGTTGAATATTTCTTCTTACCACCAGCAAAAGCGACAATTCCAAACTTCGCAAGGTAATCCACCATTTGCGTCCGCCCGGGGAAAAGCTTCAGCAATCCTGCATCACGCCATGGAGCATAAACTTTCATCTCGGGCGCGAAAACGTTGGTGTAACGTTCAATTCGCATTTGGTCATTGCCACGTCCCGTCGCACCATGCACCAAAACTTGAACACCGCGTTTTTTCATCGCCGGAATCAAACCTTTAATCGTTACTGCACGACCGATACCGGTAGAGTTCCAATATCCGCCATCATACATCGCTTGACACTTAATTGCCTCAAAGCAAGCGTCTGCCATTTCCTCGCGTAAATCAACAATAACTGTTTCAATTCCAGTAGGAGCCATACGCAACGCAACGTCATTGATATCTTTTTCATCAGGCTGACCAATGCCACCGGTAAATCCGATGACCTTGACACCGGCTTCCATCATTACTTTTGCAATGGTACGAGAATCTAATCCACCAGAAACACATGTTCCTGCGACCATTCCTTTAATATCAGCTAAAACGATTGCCATAATGAAACTCCTTTGAAAGTTAAAAACGTTTTAAGTATACCGCTCTACAGTGTGACACGCAAGTTGTATGCGCGTACTACTGCGTATCGCTAAGCTCCGAGACTCAAGCGTTGATACGGTCTTTCTTACATTTGTAATGCACGGTCTGCACAGAAACGGACAAAAGCAGCACAGGGGCGTTGGCTGTAATATTCAGCTGTTCGTGCTTCAGGAGCAACGCCCGCTTGTTTTTCGATAGATGCTTTTTTGAGCAGTTCAAGGCAATTATGGGTGCCAAACTGCGCATCAAAATCTGCGACAGCAGTTTGTACTTTTTTATAGAGCAAAGCTTTTGTGTGTGCGTCCATTGGCGTCTCGGAGCCATGGCGAAGCCCTATGATAATCGACATCGCAGTGACGGCACCGCAAGTTTCGCGTAATCCTCCTAAGCCAGCACCGAGACCAGAGGCAAGGCGCATCGCCATTTTCTCGTCTAATCCGAGGGCAGAACCACACGCAGTGAGGACGGCTTGTGCACAGGAAGTGCCATTGCAAAAAAGTGTTTCAGCTGTATTCATAATGGGCATATTTCGTCTAACGTATCCAATGAATAATGAGGTTTGACGCGGTCATAGTCTATCGGAGTTCTTTTTGTAATTCAAGGGATACCGTCTCTATGAACAGGGCCTTGCAAAAGAGATAGACAGAAGACGAACTATTCAGGCGGAAGCTTTCTTGTGCGCTTTTTTGAGGGCGCGAGACGTTCAACATATTCTCCGTGTCCTAATGTCGCAAGTTCTTTAAGAAAGGGAGAGGCTTGCCCAATGGCAATACAACTGAGGATAACGTCTTTTGGCGGTGGAGGGTAGTCTTGTTGTTTTTTGAAAACAGGTCGATTGTGTTGAGGCGCACGCCAATGTTCCCAAGGCTCCCACCATTTACATTTGAGCGCATAGAGTTTGCGTTGTGCGGGGACTGGATTTTTACGTGGAAGGCGATACCATGCGGAAAGAGCTGTACGAACCGGATCCGCATGACTGGCAATATCGTTATCACCGAGGTAAAACAGATGGGTCATGTGGTGTCGCGCAACGAGTGGCCAAAGATTTTGTCCAAAGGTTTCTTCAAAGCAACCGCCAGCCCCAAAGGTTTGCCCCTCTAAGTTGGCAAGAAGATTGGTGATTGCATCGGGTTGCGTTAGCGTATAGAGTTCTGAACCGGAATCGGGCGTGCCGCCTTCATAGAGGAGGGCAATGGAAAAATGGCTTCGTTTCCGCGTCATTACTTCGGCCATTTGTCCTGTCATCGTGCGCACCTCATCAAGGAGCGTATCCCATCTGCGTCCACCGTCAGAACGGGCTGAATCTTTGCGCCCCATTGACTTTGAGCGATCAATAACCAAAAGGATACGCGCACCCGTTTCAGGCAACGCAACGCCATAAAACTGAATCCCGTAACGCTTTTCTGAGAACGCGCGTTCCTCTGCGGTTTGTGCGAAGAGCTGGCTCCATGAGAGGACACAAAGAATGAAGAATAACATCCAACGTTTCATACACTTAGCCTAGCACAACTGAAGTTTTTATGATAGAGTTTCAGAATTATGACAAAACGTATTGGAATTATCGGTTCAGGACGTTTCGGTGAAGCACTTGTGCAAGCATTGGCTGCGCAGGGAGCAGAAGTCGTGCTGATGGATACGGATCGTCGGAAGATTCAAGAACTTTCCGAATATGTAACGAAAGCGGTAGAAGGTGATGCGACCAATATTCATGCGCTTGAGGAGGCTGGATTTGGAACGTGTGATACGGTGGTGGTGGCGATCGGTGAAAATATTGAAGGCAGTGTCATGGCAACGGTGAACTGCAAGGACTTGGGTGTCCGTACGGTTGTTGCCAAAGCTTCGACGGAAGTGCATGGACGTGTGCTTCGTCGTGTAGGCGCCGATGTTGTAATTTTCCCCAATAGAGATCGTGCCCAACGATTGGCGCGTAGCTTGTTGACGACAAGTCAGGTGGAACTATTTGATGTTGCGGATGGTCTTTGCACTGCAGAAATTGCCGCACCGGAGATGCTTTTTGATAAGACGTTAGCGGAGGCCGACGTACGCAAGAATTATGACGTGACGATTTTGGCGGTGCGTCGACTGGATGATATTGATCCTGCCGCACCACGCCAATTGGTGATTCCGAAAGCCGATACTGCTATTCGGAGCGATGATCGATTACTCGTATTCGGTACCTCTGATAAAATTGATGCTTTTGCCCAGGAGTAGTGCATATGGAAGAGATTATTATTCGTCGTGCCACGCTTGAGGACGTTCTCACAATTCATCGTCTTATTCATGGATATCCGCACGAGTTAATCTTGCGTCCGGTCAATGATATTGTCGAAAACATTGATCGCTTCTCTGTGGGGGTGAGAGGAAAAGAAATTGTTGCGTGTGCAGCGTGGCAAATTTTGCCTGAAATAGGATTCCCCGAAGGTGCAACGGTTGAGTTGCAATCGGTCGCAGTGATCCAGTCTTGTCGCGGACAAGGCGTCGGGGGAAAGCTTGTGCGTTTTGTTCTTGAGCGGATTGCAGGATTTCATCCGGCGCAGGCACTGGTTCTCACATTTGAACCGGAGTTTTTCGGAAAGTTGGGATTCAAGCAAATCGAGAAGGCGAAAATCATTCATAAGATTTATCGTGGATGCGTTTATTGCACGAAGCATACAAATCCGTTTATTTGTCCGGAAATTGCAATGGTGTTGCAATTACATTGAGAACGTATCACAGAGAAAAGAGCCCTTGATTAACTCAAGGGCTCTTTTTATTATGGTCGCATTAGGGGAGTAGGCAAACGGCAATCGCGTGATTGTAAAGAATTGAGGTTTTAACAGGGATAAGCGTTTGCCGATAGTTCGGAAAATTCTCCGCCCATGCACCCATGAGTTCCATCTCAAGCATCCCGGTGGCGGGGGAAGACGAACGGATGCGCAAATCGGTAGGCGCAAAACGAATGCCTGTTCCCAGTGCTTTTGAGAGCGCTTCCTTGGCACACCAAAAACGTAGCACGGCGGTGGGACCATCACCTGATTTCGTCGCAAGTTCCTGTTCTTCAATTGTAAAAACACCACGCAGGAAATCTTCTGTTAAATCACGTCCCACGTGTTCAACATCAATGCCAATATGTCCTTGATTAACAACTGCCCCCACGACGAGACTGGCAGTATGAGCAATGGAGAGATCCAATGGCATTGTTGCCTGTTCTTGCCATTCGCCCAATGGATGCGGTTTCCCGAGATCGTCTTTCCAAATATCAATATCGGCGGAAGCGGCACAGAAGTTATATTTATGCAAGAGTGCACGGCGAACGGATTCCTTTGCCACGACACGTCCAAGGAGCCATTCAAGTTTCCGTGAGGCGATTCCTCCCATTTCCAAGAAATCTTTACGCTCATTTGGCGTTAACACTGCGGCGGCAAGCGCTTTCAGCCACAACTCTTGATTGCTGACAAAGAAGTCTGGCGTTTCATTGGAGTAGATGGATCCGATAACCTCTGCTTGAGTATCGGGAAGAAGTGAGGCGGGGAACGGCTGCGTGATAAAATACTTTGCGGGATTCATTACAAAATTATGAAGCTCACGTTTAGCACGACCTGAGATTTCTTCCCACTCTTTGATTTGTAGAATGAGATGCCCCGTTTGATCCGTTACAATGATATCGACTTGATGCGAACGTGGTGTCACATTGACTAACCGTAAACTCACTTTGAGCCTTGTCCCTTCGCGCACCCAAGCCGCATAATAACGAATGCTCCGGCAACGGAATGGAAGTGAGATGGCGCCATGAAAGCGTTCATGCGAACGCCACAGTGGGAATCCCGAAACGACGGCATCCAATAGTAGCGGCATAATACAAAAGAGCGGTTCACGAACCGAGCGAATCAACAAACTGCGTGTGGGAATCCGCACTTCATAATCAATCCCATTGTATCCCCAACCTGAAACCTTACGCACATTTCGCAAAAGCGGCCCTTGGAAAAGACGTGCGGGATAAATGTCTTTAGTACTCCAATCGACCAATCGCGGACCGACCAGTGGTAATTCGTTAATTTTTGGCGGCTCGGGGATTGTTGTGCCGAGAAGATACTGTGCATCCATAATGGGATGGAGCATCTCTGGATGATCTTCAAGAATACGCACACGAACAATGCGTTGTCCTGAACAATTAGGCTCTTCGGCGATTACCGAGAGGCGAACCGTTAACTTTCCGAGATCAAAGGAGAGCCAACGTTGCGACCGAAGATGTTCAATGCGTTGGAATGCGAGATTAGGGATTAAACGATAAACGGCTTCAGCCATTAGCTCAAGCCCTGTGGGAACAGAAAACAGTGTCAGTCCACGCATTTGAGGATTGCTGAGTGAAACGGACGAGGTCCCGATGGCGTAATCATTGAGATAAGGAAAGTCCTCAATACGTAAAACGCAACGTAAAAGGAGCGAAGACTCCGTTCGTGCAAGTTCTTCGGAATCGCGTAAGAACGGACACCGTGTGCCAACGTCCGGTAAGCTATGCGAGGTGACAGAATGTGAATGATCTGCCATGGGAGCGAGCGGCTCTGAAATCGTATCCTCTTCAAAAATAATTCGAGGGTCAACAAGTTCAGGACGTACGGCAGGGAGTTCACGCGTGAGGCGAAGGACTAAGGCTTCACCATTTTCCTCTGCTACTGCTTCGTCAAAGTCTAATCGTCTGGCATGAGCAAAGAAGCGCAATCCGGAGTAGTCAATATCTACTCCCTGCGCAGCTAAAAGTCCCACAGCTTGCCCGACTTGCATCCCGCCTGAACGATGAAGAATGTGCATGGGAATGACCGCGACAGGATCGGGACGTTCTTTGAGAATTTTTTCCATAATCGGAGTTAATAATCCACGTGCCCCGACTTCGATAAAAATTCGGCACCCGTCCTCATACATTCTTCCAATCATATTTTCGAAATCAAGCGGTTCAATCATTTGCCCCACGAGACCATCAACGACGGAGGACGTGGAATGCCCCATGAATTTCCCTTTGACCGCGCTTGAATAGAAGGGAATTTGAGGCTCGCAGTTGACCCATTTTGAGAAGAACTGTTCAAGAAGCTGACGCATCTTTGAATCGCCAAGACCGGTATTGAAAGGCGCAGGAAGCGGCTCCGCGACAGAAAGACCGCCACCATTATGAATCGCGATTTCAACTTCCGCCTGTTTCTCAGGTGCTACTGCAAGAATACATTCATCCGAAGCGAGACGTTGACAGATAATGACACGCGCCGGATCGCGCAAGGCTAATTCGCAGAGACTATCACTTTGGATACCCGAAACCGTTAACTGAATCCACGACTTCTTTACACCATTCGCAGCAAGCCGTAAAAGCATTCGTCCTGCGTCCCGCAAGATTTGAACGAGCCGAAGTTTGGGGTCATGGTGCGTGGCATGAAATGCTGTAAAAGCGCCTAATCCAACACCGCCGACCGCATCGGGATGAACACCGACCGAACTTAAGAAATCAGCAAATACTTTACTTGCAAGATAGGTTGACGCCGAAGCCAACAGCGGTAGAAATAGTTGCGATTCGCCGATGGGGAGCGTGTGTTCTGGCGATGTCGAAAAAAGCCATTCCGAGGGAGACGCAATATCACAAAAGCCTGAAAACGCCTCTTCCATATCATCAAAACGCTGACGGACACCATCGAAGGTTAACGCAAGATCGCGCATCATTTCGAGGTGAAAACTTCCTGTTCCCGGAAAGATAAAGGCAATCTTGCCACCATTCAATGCGATCGGATGTGTCGTGAAAAAAACGCCTGACTTATCACGCAACCGTGTACGACCACTGCGGAGGGCATTTAATGCAAAGGTTAAGCGTGCGGCCATTTCTTCAAGCGAGGCGACCCACATCCCTGCCACACATTTTTTTCCCCGTGCATCTTTTGTCGCTGTATAGACGACATCAATTAAATTGAGCCCCGAACTTCGTTCAATGAAGTTTTGAATACGCACCATTGCGGTGTCAAGTGCTGAAAGACTTTCCGCACCGATGAGGCAAAGGACACCTTCTGACCGTTCAAGGCTCATGGCATTGCCTCCAATACCGCAGATCCAGCACGTCCTAAGTGCGAAAGCGTACTTACGATTAAACGGCGAGGACGCATGGAAGATGCAATCCATGGACGAGCTTCCTGTACCCAATAATAGGCCTGTTCGGGGAGTCGCAACCGGAATGATTCATCTACCGGAGTTACGGAAGGCGGAAGCACACGATAATTGAGCGCGAGTAATCCTTTGAGAATCCCGACTGCTCCGGCTGCTGTAAATGTATTTCCAAACGAACTCTTTGCAGAGCCTAATGCCAGAAGCGGAATATGCGCACCTCGATTAGCGGTAATACGGTTTAAGAGTGCTTCCTCTGCCGCATCTTCAATGGGAACACCCGAACCGTTCATCTCCCAATAGTCAATATCTCTAAATCCATTGGGCAAACGGCGAAGCGAACGATGCAACGTACGGCGTAGTGTTTCTGTCAGTTGTTCTTGCAACGATAGCGTGGGCGTAATTCCAGAAACAAGTCCACATCCATGAAGTCGTGCATAGCAATGTTTATTCTGTGCTTGCGCATCTGAATGCCGACGTAAGACAAATGCGGCGCCACCTTCACCCGGAAGCGTCCCTTGTGTCGTGGAAGTATAGGGTAATAAAGCATGACACGTACTGAAAGGCGTCATAACCGCTTCTCCGGCTAATTGTGCTTGAAGAATCGGTGGTTGAAGTACGAGTACGACCGCGGCATCACATTGGTGCATAGAAAGAGAGTTCATTGCAGCATCTAATCCGGCAAAAACGGAAGCTTCTCCTGCGGAACAAAGGCACGCCATATCACACGCATTAAAGATCTGTGTCAGACCTCTCACAATACCTTCACCGCGTGCATGCTCTAACTGTCGCGGTTTGAGTAGCGGAAGCGTCGATGCAAGCTCTGCACGGAGCGTCGCCATTTGTGCGTAGGACGCATTCGGAAAAAAACGTTGAAGCGTTGACATGAGCTGCTCAATGCCAGAAGCATGTTGAATCCAATTGATCGCCGCCGGATTAAAGGCTGATTCGTACCCGAGGAAAATTGCGATACGATCCGTTCCTTCATTACCGGGAGAGATACCGGCATCAGCGAGCGCATCATAGGCTAATTGTGCTGCAAAATAGAAATCAGGATTGTCGCCAATTCCTAAATCGGTTGGAAGTGGAATCTGATCTGCACGGCAGGCGAAATTTGCACCTAAGGCTGAACAAACTTCCGGCATAATATGTTTAGGGAAAAGATCATCCGAGAAGTGTGCATCTGCCGTTTCTCCGAACGGTACGAAGAAACTTTGCTTGCGTAATAACGCCTTCCAAAACGCGCGTGATGTTGACGCACCGCCGAAACAGCCGCTCACGCCCGTAAACACAACGCTATCGGTATGCATTTCCATGACGCGTGCATTTTAACATACTTAGACGCACTTTTCTTCCTGTCATCTCACCCGCGTAACGAATCTTCGACAATCTTATTGGCGCAATAAAAGCCTCGATTTTCCATACCTTCGCTTTTCTTACCAACGGAGCTTTGCATCGCGGTCATACGCAGATTGATCTATGCCAGTCTGTAAGTGGAGCTTAACAGAGCGTATGGCAGATCTCCTATTTCCAGGCATCATAATAGTTGTAATCGCTAGACGCTATTACACTTTAGCTAGGAGGCTATTTCTGGGCAGGCTTTACGATATCCGGCTTTCCAATGAAGATCCATTGCGTGGGACAGGGAACTGAAAGTACACGCGCATAGGGGCTTAAATCTTTCATCGTGATAGCAGGATCCACATAGAAAAATACAACGTAGATTTTTCCTTCGTTCGTATCTACTTGTTTCATGACATCTAAAATACTTTTGGGTGTCATGCCGGGATAACATTTGCGTGTGAGGGCAGGGTCAATTCCTTCGACGGTCCAATCCTCAATAATCTGACATAGCGTAACATCAACCGGCGCGCCTTTTTCGCCCGTAGAGAGTTCAACTTCCCATGGTTGGAAAACGCGTTTATCGCGTTCCCTCCACGCATTGTCGGGGGTAAAGGCACGTAAGGTAATTTGTCCCTCTTGTACGGCATCCAAGGTAAAACCACCTTTGGCTTCAAGCGCTAAAAGGAGTTTAGCGATAGGCTCAACTTTGCTTAGTTGTACTTCCGGGGCAATGGTGACACGCAAGAAAACATCACGCGGATCGTTGCAAAGTGTTTTAAGTTCTGCGAGCAAGGCGTCTGGAGCGGTCAGAAGGTCAGGCGTAATCGTAACGGAATATGAAAAAGTACGAGCTTGTCCATTCGGTAATTGTTCCCATTTCAGTGCGAGAATGGTAGGTGTCCCAGCGTCCTCATTTGTTTTTGCACGGAAGAGCCCGTAGACAACACCTTTTGAGGCGGCATAAGGTAATCCGAAAAGTGAAAGCGGTTCGGTATAGGCGGCTAAAATTGCCGCAGGCATTTGATTGTCAATTTTTCGTGCGCCGACATAGGGGAAGCCGCGTGTGAAAAGTGCCTGCGCTGGTGTTGAACAGTGGTCATCAACAAAATCAGAAAGCGGGCGGAAGTCTGAATCTTTGTTAAGACGACGTAAGGAGAGCGTGAACCGTTCGCCTTTTGAGAAGGGAAGCCCACGCAGTTGTTGCACCGGCTCACCTTGTGGAACTCCAAGGGCGTTGATCGCTTTTGCTACGGTTGAAGGATCATCCCATGCAATTGCAAAGGACTCGTAGGCTCGGTCACTGAGCTTGCCAATCAGAAAATATTCCACTTCGTATCCTACGGATAAACCGCAGAGTTCGGACAGAAGGTAGACAGTTTTTTGTGAAGGGCTGTAAACACAAGTAGGAGAGATCGTTTTACAGTCTTCCGGAAGTTGCGCTTTCCAGTCTTTAATTGCTTCCGGATGAGCAAAGGTATAAGCGGCTGGAGCCGTTTCGCGTGCAACGACGATGCTTGAGAATACGATTGCGAAGAAGAGAAAGGGCAGTTGAAGATAAGAATAAAAACGTTTCATTTGGAGATATTACTCGCTTCCCGATAATCAATGATTTGACGAAGTGCTTCCGCTGGTGCGACTCCACGTGCGGTTTGGTTGCGATAAACTTGAATGTCCTCTGCATTGAGCGAAAGGTGCAAGGCGACTTCTACCGCCGCACTGATTTCGGACGCATGTGGAGACGGCGGTAATCCGGCTGCAATGCTTTCGTAGACCGATTGCTTGGAGGACGGTAGAAGCTGGACAACGCCTACAGCAGAAAGAAGTAGAAGGGCAAGGAGAGAGAAGAAAAGGAGTGTATTCTTCATATTAACAACTATGCGAGACTCAACATAGAAAGAATAATGTGTGCGGATTGAGTCGCTGCACAATCAAGGAAATTATCATATGTCACCGAGGCATCATCATCGGCACAATCGGACATCGTGCGGATAATGAGGCACGGTTTCTGTGTGGCAAAGGCGACATGGGCAATGGCGGCACCTTCCATCTCCACACAATCGGGACTACACGTAGCAATAATTCGATCGCGCATAACGCGGTCTGCAACAAATTGATCTCCCGTTGCAATGCGCCCGATATGGAGCTTACCTCGCAGAACGCCCGGTTGTGCGCAAGCTTTTTCACAGAGCGCGAGTAATGTGGCATCTCCTTCAAAAAAACGACGCGCGGGAAAGTATTTCAGCATGACGTCATCTTGATCATGGAAGCAGAGTTCGCGTGAAACAACGACATCTAGTGTTTTGAGCCCATGGGCAATGGCACCGGCAATCCCGATATTGATGATCGCATCACATTTTAGATGAAGAAGCAAATAAGTTGCACACGCGGCGGCATTGACTTTCCCGATTCCACAACAGGCCACAACAATTGATTTCCCAAAGAGTGTTCCTGAAAAAAATACAGTTCCAAGGGCTTCTGTTTGCGCGGTTACGCTCATCTGCTCTTTGATAAGTGCGACTTCTTGATCCAATGCCCCTAAAATAGCGTACGTCATACTGTTACTCCTTGGCAAGACCGCCCGTAGAGGTTTCTTTATAAAGAGAAGGAAGGTCGTGTCCTGTTTCTAACATCGTTTTGACCACTTTATCAAATGAGATACGGTGATGACCATCAGAAAGTGAGGAATAGAGATTTGCATCCATTGCACGTGCCGCTGCGAATGCGTTCCTTTCAATGCACGGGATTTGGACGAGCCCGCAGATGGGGTCACAGGTTAGCCCCAGATGGTGCTCAAGTCCCATTTCTGCGGCATACTCAATTTGCGAAGGAGAACCACCAAACGTTTGGGAAATCGCTGCGGCAGCCATTGCACAGGCAACGCCGATTTCGCCTTGGCACCCGACTTCCGCACCACTGATAGAGGCATTCGTTTTCGCAATGAGTCCAAAAATGCCAGCGGTTGCCAATGCGCGCAGGATTCGCTTCTCTGAAACTTCATGGTGTTTATAAACGTAATAGAGTACAGCCGGAAGGACGCCCGCACTGCCACACGTGGGTGCCGTAACGACAAGTCCGGTAGAGGCTGCATTTTCTTCTGCCACTGCGAGTGCATAGGCGAAGAGGACGCCACGACCTTGTAATCCTATGCGTAGTCCTTGTGAACGTCTATAGTAAAGTTGCGCTTTACGTTGAAGCCCCAGTTGACCGGGAAGAACGCCTTCATCTTCAAGCCCGCGTTCGACAGCATCACGCATCACGTGCCAAACTTTTTCCAAGTGGTCGAAAACATCGGGCGTGTCATAACGTAAAACGTACTCCCAAAGGGAACAGCCCGTTTCACGACACCAGTCTAAAATCCGCGTCATCGTGGTATGAGGGTAGGGGGCAGCTTGCGTTAATGGCTGATTGGGACCTTCGCTTAAAAATCCACCACCGATACTGTAGACGTCCCATGAATGCTCGACGAGATTGTTTTCGGTGAGACTTTCGAATCGCATACCGTTGGGATGGAACGGAAGAAAAATGCTCGGCTCCCAAACAATTTCGGTTGGCGTGGGGGCAAGTGCGTCCAAAATCGCTTTGTCCGTCATATGCCCTTTTCCTGTCGCGGCAAGTGAACCGAATAAGGTGACGCGATAGCGTGTCGCAGCGTGGAATTTCTCGGCAAATTTCTGTGCGGCGATACGTGGTCCCATGGTATGTGAACTTGAAGGACCTAGTCCAATTTTGAAAAGGTCAATGAGAGAATCCATAGCTATTCCTTATACTTTTCTTGTGCGGATACAATTCTTGACGAGACGTTACGGCATTCATTGTACCGCATGAGCTTTATTTCTTCTCAACATACGGTCTCTGGAGCAATTATCTTCGTCTATAGGCACGATGACGGAAAAGTCCGCGAACGGCATCAATGTAAGGGATATCGGTCGAAAGTGGAACGGTGTCAATTCCGGCACGGCGAAATGACTTGAGAAGCGTCTCTTCACGTGCATGGGCTTCGGTCGTAAATTGCTCACGAACAGCACGCGATGACGTATCGACCAAAAGTGTTTGATGTGTTTCGGGGTCGTACAATTCTGCAAGACCGACATTGGGCAACGTAGCTTCCGCCGGATCGGAAACGGTACAAGCAATGACATCGTGGCGTTTCGCGAAAACTGCAAGGTCACGTTCATACCCGCTATCTTGAAAGTCTGAAATGAGGAAGACGACGGCACGGCGTTTCTGTGTGGCGGAAACGAATCGAATGGCTTCGCGAAGATTCGTCCCTTCAAACGTTTCTTCCGCCGCGAGGACTTCGCGGACAAGCCGCATAACGGCGGTACGTCCTTTGCGTGGCGGAATTGATTTCACGATATGATCACTGAAAAGCACTAAGCCTATTTTGTCTTGATTACGAATGGCTGCCATTGAAAGAAGTGCGGCGAGTTCTGCAGAAAGCGCCGCTTTACTTCTTCCGCACGTACCAAAGGATTGGCTTCCGGAAACGTCAATCATAAAGATAACGGTGAGTTCACGTTCTTCAGAAAAACGTTTGATATAGGGAAGCCCCGTTCGTGCGGTTACATTCCAATCAATCATACGGACATCATCACCCGGTTGATAAGGGCGAACCTCGTCAAACTCCATTCCTTGTCCTTTGAAGACGGAATGATAATCGCCGGCGAGATGTTCGTCGAGCAAACGTTGTGTGAGGATACGAATCCTCCCAACTTCCTTCATCAATTGTGCGGTATCAATGTCCATCTAGGCACTCATGGAACGGGGACTTCGGAGAGGATACGATCAATGACAATGTCGGTCGTAAGTTCCTCTGCTTCTGCTTCGTAGGTGAGAAGAAGGCGATGACGAAGGACTTCGTGTGCAATTTCTTTTACATCTTGTGGCGTGGCATAAGCACGTCCACAGAGGAGTGCATTGGCGCGTGCAGCAAGGTTGAGACACAAGGTCGCACGTGGCGAAACGCCCAACTGAATGGCGTCTTTGAGAGACTCAAGTCCTTTGGTCGCAGCCGGATCGCGCGTCGCAAAGACAAGGTCAAGGATATATTCGCCGACCTTTTCGTCACAATAAACGTGCTCTACGGCACTACAGAGAAGCGCAATGTCTTCACTTGTCACACAGCATTCCGGATGTTGTGTAATGGGATGTGTAAAACGGTTCATAATGCGCCGTTCATCTTCACGGCTTGGATGACGGATAATACATTTCAACATGAAACGGTCTGTCTGAGCCTCGGGAAGAGGGTAGGTGCCTTCTTGTTCAATCGGGTTCTGTGTCGCCATAACGAGAAAGGGCGAAGGTAAATGATAGGTGGCTTCACCGATAGTCACTTGTCGTTCCTGCATCGCTTCCAAAAGAGCCGATTGTACTTTTGCTGGCGCACGGTTGATTTCATCTGCGAGGAGAAGATTGGCAAAAACAGGTCCTTTTCGTGGTGCAAAAGTTCCTTCTTTTGGATTGTAAACCATCGTGCCAATGACATCGGCAGGAAGCAAATCTGGCGTGAACGAAATACGTTGATTCTCAAGCCCAAGTGCGGTCGAAAGTGCACGCACTGCGGTGGTTTTCGCTAATCCGGGGACACCTTCGAGAAGAATATGCCCGCCTGTTAATAAGGCGATGAGCAAACGGTCAACAAGCCGTTCCTGTCCCACAATCGTTTTATTGACTTCCGCGCGAATCTTGGAGAGAAGAGCGGTACACTGGGTAATCGTTGAATCTGTTTCAGGCATACTATAAGACTCCTTTCAAAATCCTACGCATATTATAAACTTTTCGCCTTGTTGCCAAGAAGAAAAGTTTACCGATGATCAAAGTCGTGGACTTCACAAGGCATCTGATGTGCGAGAAGTCCGCGAAGAAAATAAAGACCATAAATGAGATGAGTCGCGATCATTCCGCACCACAATGGAACGATCCATCGAACGGCTGGCGCTTCCATCAATGCTGAGCTCCCCATCAAAAAAACATAGAACGATAGAATCGCAAAATACGGGATTGCAATCCAAGCGGAAACGCACGTGAGTGGCGCACCGAAGAAAATCCCTAATACAAAAAGGCTTGGCAAAAAGTACGAAAGCCGACGCGAGTTAAGTCCAATGCGTTTGGCGAAATATCCACGATGAAGCGCATAGCGTTTGACTTGCCGCAGATGAGCGCCGAAAACTGGACGGCGATGGTGAAAAATAACCACGTGCGGATCATAGTAAAGCTCATAACCGTGCGTTTTTAGATCTGCACAAAGAAGCGTATCTTCACCTGGCCAAAAATTTGTACGGAATCCTTTTATGCAGTCAAACGCGACTTTCCGCACAAACAGGTTACAGCTTGGGAAATCTTCAATACGGCGTAAACAGCCTTCGATAAAATAGCGATATCTGAAATTGCCTGAAACAAAGGGAGAGGCAAAGATAATTCCGGAGAGTTGTGCGCGTGGAGGATCTTGCGGTGGTGTAATGCCGGGACCGCCGAGTGCAACAATCGTTGCGTTTGACGTGAATCGTGCCGCTGCATTCATTAACCAGTCTGCACGCGGGCAAGCATCATCATCTAAGAAGGCAAGAATATCCCCCGTGGCAATTGCCGCGCCCATATTACGTTTTTCAGCCGGTCGGACATTGCCGGTGGCAAGGACAGAAGATTTGAACGTTGTTGCGGGACATTCAAAAGCGTTATCAGGTAAAAAAATAGCCTCGAAGTTACGATAAGTTTGCGCACATAATCCTGCCACCATTTCGTCGAAAAGTGCAGTCTCTTTTGGCATCGCGACAATAATACTGAACTTTGGCGCCTTGATATTCGCCGGAATGTCTGCGACGGGCGTAAGAGAACGATAATAATGCAAGAAACGCGCACGATAAATGATGGCAAATGTATCGCGGAGCGTTCGCCCAATGGTGGCAGGTGTAAAGCATCCCCACTTCTGTCCGAAGTCAATTTTCACTGGCGCTTCTGCAATGAGGTAACCGCCCTCGCGAACAATCGTTAACAGTTCAAGATCAAACGCAAATCGTTTGACGAGCATCCGGTCACACGCATAAACCAGTGCCGTCTTGCGGAATAGTTTCATTCCCGTTTGCGTATCACTGACCGAGAGCCCTAATGCACGAGAAACAAAAGCATGATAAAGCACACTGGGAACACGTCGAAACCAAGGATAGCGCACTTCCGATTGGGAATGGCGTTTACTTCCAATCACGACATCGGCATTTGTGGATGCCGCGATATCGCAAAATGCAGGGAGCACCGTTGGCGAAAGATCCAAATCACCATCCAGTAAAAGCACCCATTCAAATTGGGCATGCTTTAACGCCGCTTGAATTGCAGCTCCTTTACCGAGATTGACCGAATGATAAAGCGGATGCGTTGTACTATTCTTGAGCGAATAAGCTTCAATATTAGATGCCGTCGTATCGTTACTGCCATCATCAATCGGAAGAAGTTCAAAGGCAAAACCACGGCGATCAAGTAATTGCGTTAGAACAGAAAGATTTTTCGCAACAGACGCCGCTAAATTAAAGCACGGTAAAATAACCGAAACTCCAGAAGTCCCACCAAAAAGTTGTTGTGCACTGCGCCAATCATCCGTATTCATTAGAGCGCATTTTAGCATAGATGATTATGTCTCTCTTAAACGTCTATTTTGAAGAGAAGCCATGATATAAAATTCATATGGCTTCTCTTCAAATAGTGTTGATGTGAAACGGACATAAAAGAGCTTCTTGGAAGAGGCTCAAATGAAATAGACCTTTTTCCACCTTACGACACTTATGCAAAATCGCTCCTTCAAAAATATCGACTTATGAACAGCGTTTGGAGCGGTTCATAGTTTTTAGACGAACAGCTACTTGAATGGATACCTTACTCGTTCATATTCTGCGCTTTATTCATACTCCTTTCATTTTTCAACCGATATTCCAAAAAGTCCGATCGCGCACCTCAGTGAGGCACAGCCTCTACCTCACTGACCCTGACCTCGTACCTCACTGAGGTACGGAGTCCGCCTCAGTGAGTCTCTTGGCTTTGCCGACTGTGCCACTAACTGTGCCATTCTGCATAAGTGTGGTTTTATTTCTGACCTTTATACTGTACTTATGCAGAATCCTATTCTGCCGTGCAGGCAGATAGCGATGTGGCAGATGACGTTTGTATGGATGTAATGAAGACCGCTCAATGGGAGTTTGCTTTGCTATACTGTCGAACAACGCGGCGCGGTAGTCGCCTCGCGACATTTGCGTGGAGAATAGAATGGCCAAAGGTGTCACGGAAGCTTTGAATGGTTGGAACGCGGTAAAGAGTGCAGAACTCTATGCCGTTGATTCTTGGGGGCATGGATATTTTGGCGTTACTCCCGATGGATTTGTATCGGTTAATTTACGTAAAAATGGTCAGCCGATGGACGTTCGACTGGAGTCGATTGTTAAAGAACTTTATGATCGTGGCATGAGTCTTCCGGTCTTGTTACGGTTTAGTGACATTCTTGCGTCGCGTATTCAACTCATCAATGAGGCGTTCGCAACGGCAATTGCAGATTATAAGTATAAAGGCGTTTATCGTGGCGTTTATCCAATCAAGGTGAATCAACAGCAGCAAGCGGTATTGGATGTGGTGACGCATGGACTCCCGTATCATCATGGTTTGGAAGCGGGATCGAAAGCGGAGCTGATTGCCGCTTTGGCATATATGCACGATCCGGAAGCTTATATTGTGTGTAATGGCTATAAGGATGAGGAATTTGTGCGCTTGGCACTTTCATCGCTTAAGATGGGATTGCAGACGATGTTGGTGCTGGAATCTCTTGAAGAGCTTGATATTATTTTGACGGTGGCAGAAGAGTTAAAGGTGAAGCCGCGTATTGGCATTCGCGTAAAGCTCTCAAGCAAGGTGGGCGGGAAATGGAGCGAGAGCGGTGGCGATCGTTCGGTCTTTGGACTGACACCAAGCCAACTGATTGCGGTGGTGGATCGGTTGCGTGAGGCGGATCGTTTGGATTGTTTGGAAATGCTTCACTACCATTTGGGTTCACAAGTGCCGAATATTCGCGAAATTCGTGACACGATTAAAGAAGCGTCTCGCTTTTATGTCGGTCTCGTGAAAGAAGGCGCACCGATGGGGATTTTTGATATCGGTGGCGGACTGGCGATTGACTATGATGGTTCGCATACGAACTTTGAATCAAGTGCCAACTATGACATTTCAGAATATTGTGCGGACGTTGTCGAAGGTATTATGGTGGCGTGCGACCATGAAAAGGTAGCGCATCCCACGATTATCAGTGAATCGGGACGCGCATTGATCGGTTATTATTCGGTCCTTCTTGTGGACGTCTTAGGAACGGCGAGTTTTGAGGTCGAAGACATTTCCTCTGATGGGTTAGAGGATAAAAGCACGCCAGAGTGTATTGCGAACTTATTGGACGTCGCGAAAAATCTTCGTACAAAAAATCTTCCTGAATACTTCAATGATGCGCTGTACTACCGCGAAGAAATTCATAAGGCATTCAAGCAGGGCTTGATTACTTTGCGTCAACATGCAGCGGCGGATCGAATTTTTTGGGCGATTCTCACGCGCATTCGTGCGGAAGTCCCGAAGATGAAATATGTGCCGGAGGATTTGCTTGGGCTTGACGAGGCAATGGCAGATATTTATTATTGCAACTTTTCTGTATTCCAATCACTTCCGGATGCGTGGGCGATTGACCAACTCTTTCCGATTATGCCCATTCATCGTCTTTGTGAAAAACCGACACGCAGTGCGCATATTTCCGATATCACCTGTGACTGTGACGGACAGATTGATAAATTTATCGATCTTCATGATGTCAAGCATGCGCTTCCGCTTCATCAGGTCAAAGAAGGGGAAGATTATATTCTGGGGGCGTTTTTGGTGGGCGCGTATCAAGAGACATTGGGAGACTTGCATAATCTCTTTGGTGATACGAATGTGGTTTCGGTGCGATTGGATGAAGATGGTGACATTGATTTCACGGATGAAGTGGAAGGTGATACTGTCGAGGAAGTTCTCTCGTATGTGGAGTATAACACCATTGATTTGTTAGCACGCTTTCGCCGTTTAACGGATGCTGCGGTGAAGTCCAAGCGAATTTCCGTTCTTGAACGTCGCAAGATTTTGGCTTCTTATGAAACTGGTTTGCGCGGTTACACGTATTTTGAGGTGTAGCTTCATTTGTATAAAAGATAAAGGCGTGCAGATTTGCACGCCTTTATCTTTTATACGTTTGGAATCTTACCAGAACTCATAGCTGTCGGTCATGAGGACATAGACACCTAGAAGCAAATTTGTTGTTATGTGCGCAATGATTGAGGTGCGAAGCGAATTGGTACGGACGGCTAAGATACCGTAAACAAGCCCCGCCAAAAGTCCGACAACAAATCGATCGTGTTCAAAGGCGAAAACGAGGGCTGTTATCCAAAACGCATTGCGCGAGACCGCACTTAATGGAATGTGTTGCCAGTCGCGATCGGTCAACCAGCGCATGAGCCAACCTCGAAAGAAAAACTCTTCAATCGGTGCAATGACAAAGGCACTTCCGATGAGTTTCACGAACGCAAGCATGGGAGCACTTTTCCAAGAGTAGCACCACGAGGCGTGATAGTCGGGGAGCGTCCCCGGCATCATCACAAACCAACGGCGATAGAAATTTAAGAAACGATCCCATGGCGTTGCTTCGGGGAGTACCCACAAAACGCAGACAACGATGCCAAATAAGATGCCGGCAATGAGATTGTTCGGTGTTGCTTTGCACGAAGCAAACCGCCACGGACGAAAGACTCCGAGGAGGAGGAGGCAAAGCAGCGTTTTCCCTGCATAAACAAAGGCAGGAGCATCGTAATTCGTGCAGAAAAATAGAACGACAAGTCCTGCAATCCATGTAAAATAGGGCAGCGTGAGCGCAGAGGTCGCACGTGTCATAACAGAGGTAGAGAAAGCATTCACGGTTAGTTTCCTCTTAAGTGGAAGAGGGTTAAAAACAAAATGTAAAGGTCAAATCGCAAGGAACGATGCGCAACGTAGTCTAAATCGTAACGCACTTTTTCTTCGCGTGAGATGGCATTCCGTCCATGAACTTGCGCCCATCCAGTAATTCCGGGGCGAACGTCGTGGCGGTGATGTTCTTCTGGTGTGTATTCGGAAAGGTATTTCATCAAGAGTGGACGAGGACCGACCAGTGCCATGTCCCCACGTAGAACATTGAGAAGCTCTGGTAGTTCATCTAAAGAGGTCGCACGTAGGAATCGCCCTTTACGGGAGATGCGTTGTACATCAGGTTCATTCCCTAATCGCATGGTTCTGAATTTAATAATGGTGAACGGTTTTTCTTTGAACCCGGGACGTTGCTGTAGGAAGAAGATGGGACGATCAAAAAGTCCGATGAGTGCGAGAAGCCCTAAAACCGTTCCCCATATCGGGAATGTCAAAATAAGAAACAGAAGTTCAATCATGCGCGGCATCGTATCAGTTCTTTGCTGTTCGTGAAAAATAAAGGAAGGTGTCATCTTCGTCATCGTGGCGAAGACCTGATTTAAGGAGCATATTCTTGGAGGAGAGATTATCGCGGTAACATTTCGCCGTGACCTTTTCTAAGCCCCAGTAGCAGAGTGCATAGTCCGCGAGATTTCGCATCGCTTCCGCTGCGTAGCCCTTACGTTCGTATTGTGGAAGAAGCCGAACGCCAAGCTCAACGGCGTTGGTATAGGTGAAATTATGAAAGACACATTCACCAACGAAAACGTCCTCTACGTAAATTCCGAGTGAGATTTCCGTACGAGTTTCAAAATCGTTTCGGGCGAGTGTGAGGAACCACATATCACGCGGATCGCCTTCTTCTTTCCATTCGGTTCGCCAATCCCATCCCCAAAACTTATTGCGTTCAATGTTACGTGCCAAACTCCCGTAAGCGTGCGCTTCGCTCTCTTTAATTTCCTGTAGAACAAGATGTGGCGTGCGGATGATCGGTGGCGCTTCAAGTTCTTCGATGATACGTTTCGGAACGAGCGTGTACTTATCAAGGATTTGAATGGGGTTGTATTGAAGCTTGGACTTTCGTAAACCGCAATCGCCCGCATCATCTTCTCGGTTAATATAGAGAAGTCCCGGGCGGGCACAGGCTTTGGCAAATTCATGTGCAATCGTTGGATACGCACCCTCATAAGTCGCAAGAGCCTTTTCGACATGAACGACAAGTGTATCCGCGGAAATTTCGCCAAAGGTTATCGCAACAATCTTCCCATCGACTTCAAGAATACCACCGATCATAGAGAAGTCATCAAACGTTTTGAGTAGGATTTCCGATCCGTGCATTTCTTCATTGGCGATAAAAGAGTGCTTGGCATATTGATGTTCTGAATAGTGCCTTAAAAAACTCATAACAACAGTGTAGTCGCTGCTTGCCATCGGACGATAAACAGCCGTTGGATAAAGTCGCTGAAACTTCGATACGTGGTTTCGTTGACCTGAGAATTTCTTACCGGCATAGTTGATGAAGTCTTCAATCTTATAAAGATAGTCACGCCATGTTCGAGGATTGGTGAGTGTAAGGTCGCGTCCATAACGGTGTGTCAGGGGGCAGAGACGATCCGATGGAATAGCGTTGAGAATCAAAGGTGTGTTATTTTTCACACACCACATTTCAATCTGATTGAGTGCGCGTAATTCCTCGTCGAGATTACCGGTCAGCGAAAGCGGATAGGCGAAACGATCAACACCTGATAGGCGCGCCCGAATGCAGAGGCATCCTTCGACAAGTGCATAAGAATGCCAAGCGTAGGAGAGCCACATATAGCAGAAGCCGACTGTATAGTCACTGAGTCGAAAAGACTGTGCTTGAAAATAGGGCAGCAAAGATTTGAGATCTTCAAGGAGAAGCGTTTTGAATTCCATCAGAGACTCCTCTAGGTGAAAGAAGCAGATGAACACGATAATCGAAAGTGGCGCGTGCGAGCTCGGGTAAATGATGCAAGACCCAAGGGCTCCACTGATGAAAAATATGCCCCACCATCCCACGCGCCTTTTCAATCGCTGGCGTGAGGCGATTGTCAATGTCCATTGAACGAGGAAATGTCGGGAAAGAGCTTTCGTGATCTGCGTAGCGATAGGTAAGCGAACCACTCAGTGTAAGCGTTTGCTCAACATCATGGGTTAACTTGTCACGGAACGCACAGCGAACGTTGTAAATGTCGGATGAAACAATTGACGTTGGAGAGGAGAGAACCGAAAGATTTTCAGTTGAGAGAACGATACGCCAGCCCATCCACGCAATCGACATTGCACAGATGCCGAGCGCCAGTAACGTTGTGAGGCGGGGAAACGTAAGGACGAGCGGTAACATAACTGCGAGATAAACCAGTGGCACATAACGCGCGTAGCCAATATAAAGTGTCGGTATCATCAGCACACTTCCCCATGCGATTAGCAGCGGAATACCCCAGCTCTTTAATCGCTTTCTAAAGAAAAAGACTACTGCAAGTGAACACCACACCGCAATCCGAAAGAGGGGACCAATTCCATCTGCACCACCACCGTCAATACCACCGATCGGAACATTAAAGTGCGGTTCTGTCGCAATCGTCCAATGCCCAAGATAGGCATATGCGTGACGCGCCCAATAGCCCATAGCTTGTGCGGTGGAATCCATGCCGAGGAAATCAGAAGATATTTCGGAAAGTGTCCCCGTCGATAATGCAATGAGCGTCGGTAGAAGATAAAAAGCAACGGCACTTCCAATCAATCCAATTTGCCACCACCGTTTCGGGAATTGTGCGAATAATGCCAGTACGATTAACGCGCAAGGAATCCACGCAGAGGTTTTGAAGGTTGCGGCAATGGCAGCACTTAGTAACGTTAACCAGAAGCGTTCTTGTCTTAAGGCAAAAAGCGCAATCAGAAGGAGAAGAAAAAGTGCCCCATCGGGCATGGTACAGAAGAAGGAAACAAAGGTGAGAGGCGAACCGATGAGGAGTAACGTTTGCAACCGTGTGAGATCTTGACGAAGCGTGATCCATGCGGCAGGGATAAGGATAAAAGGCAGGCTATTCGCAGCATCCACCCATCCGGTAAGACGATAGAGCGTTGCTCCCCACGCAACAAATCCTTGCGGTAAGCAGAGGTGAGCCGCTGGATAAAATCCGTCTAGCGTGAGTGGCTGCGTCGCCGAAACTATACGAATGAGCGGAGAAAGATAGTAGTCGGCATCTGTATAGACGGCAAAACCCGAAAGAATACACGCATTGATGAAAACAGCAATTCCAAGAATCCACGCGAACGCTTTCAAGCATCGTGTATGGTAAGCAAGAAATAGGAAAGCAACAAAAACAAGTCCCACGAGCGAAGACGTCCGCGCAAGTGCGAGTGCCATCGGAAGCGTCACGAGGAGTAAAACGAGAGAAGTTGAACTGTCCTTCAAGGAAGGACAGTCCGTGCGTTTGTTATTGAACGCCTCTTGTTCCTTCATCTCGAGTCCTTGCGGTAACAATTAAGCAAAGTAACGCCCGGGGCGTTGCCGTTGGGCGCGAAGCTTCGGTTCTTCAAGGTAGAGTGCGTACCATTCATCACCCAGTCCAGCATTGGAAAAGTGATTGATGCGGTTATTCGCGAGAAGATCTCGATTGGACTTGATGACGGCATTCTCATTCTTTTTATCGGCTTCGATGAGTATTTTATAGGCTTCATCAATCTGGTTGCGCTTCACGAGCATCCACGCAAAGACGCAATAGATTAAATACGATGAACCATAACGCGCACGGCGAACGGACTTCTTGAAAATCTTGCGCAATTCTTCGGTCGAAACTTCCAATTGCCATCCGCGAGCGAGCTTGATACAAACGAGCATAGGTTCAGCAAGAAGGGCACGCGGTAAAAGTAAGTCGACGCGTTTGTAGTCTTTTCGTTGCCACGCAAATTGCAGTTCCATCGTCGCAAGTTGTTTGCCTAAGAGCGGGATCCATAAACGATACTTTTCGAGTGGATAAAGAATACCTTGAACTTCTGCAATCATTGCATCACGATCTTTTGAAAGCTCGGCTTCCGCCGCTTTCACATTGCTCATTTGTTGTGATCTCCAACGTTGAATCTTTGCTTGCATCTTTGCTTGACCACGTTTCATCACGAGTTGAACGTTGTCAGTAAGCGAAGCCATACGTCGACGGAGAATCCAACCCAACGACATGAGTCCTGCAACGAGCGTGAGAATGCCCCACAGGATCGACCAATACCAAGGCGAAATTCCCTTCATCGTTAGCACGATGCCAACGGTTAAGGCGATGAGAAGATTTATCAATACGGTAATCATTTGTTTTCCTTTTCCAAAAGTTCGAGAACACGGCGCACAAGCGCTGCGGCTTTCGTAAGTGAGTCGGCGCTGAGTTTGTCCAGCGTATCTTCGGCAGTGTGCCAATACGCATTAGAATCGCCATATTCAAAGTCAATGATATTCGCAGCTTGACGTCCTACGGAAAGAAAGGGAAGGTGATCGTCAATAATTTCACCTGCATCTGCCAACGTTAATCCCATCTCTTTCGCTACACGACGAAGTTTCGCATTCAATCGCGGCGAACCATTTGCCGCAAGGGCGGGCGTGAAATCTGAATCGCCAAGCATATCCAATACAATGAGAGGAATCTCATGTCCTTGCGAATCTTTACCGACACCACTTTTTGCTGCGTGCCAACTTCCGTGAAGTCCATCTGTCGCCGTGTAGTTCTCACCAAAACACTCTTCGCCATCGACAAAAAGATAGGTCACAGGCAAAGATGTTTTTTGCGCCAAAGCAATGAGAAGCCCTGTGGTACTTGCGCCATCATTGGCTCCTACGAAATTTTTAATTCCGGACTTTGTATCGAAATGTGAAACGATAATCGCTCTCGGATGAGGCGTGGCATCAAAGCGGACATTTGCCATCTTTCCTCGAATAGTATCGAAAGTTTCAAGAGAGGGATTTGCGCCTGTCGTAGACGTTCCTTTTGGGAGACGGCTTAAAATCCATTGTGCCGCCGCAAGAGAATGCGAACCGGCATCGCGGTTCGGATGTGACGCAATCAGTGCTTTTGCCTCAGTTAATGCGCGTGCGCCAACGATACGATCTTGTTCCGTTAGACCGTGTCCGCATCCAAGAAACGAGATACCAATGGCACACGTTCCTACACTTCCAAGGAATAGGAGAAGCGCTCTACGAACGGTGCAACTCTTTGGAAAGAATCGTGTCGCAAAAAAGCGTTTAAGTTGTACGGGAATCACGAACCGCACCGTTAATCCATCCGAATGTTAAGAAGCGTCAGAATACGGTCGAGGTCATCATTATTATAAAAGTCGACTTCAAGCGTTCCCTTTGCATGATGCGCATTGGGGAGTGTTCGGCTCGGTGTTAGCCGTATGGCAGTACCGAAGAACGCGTGAAGTCGGTCGATAAGGTCACGCAAATAACTTTCGGGAATATCGGCTTTAGGAACTTTATGTGCCACAACAGGCGCATTTGCTGTCGCAACGATACGCTCCACCGCACGGACAGTCAAACTTTCAGCTACTGCACGTCGCCCCAAACGAATTTGCGCTTCTGCAGATGCAAGCCCTAATAACGCTTTAGCGTGTCCTGCGGAAAGACGTCCATCTGCGACCATGACTTTAGTCTCATCGGGAAGTTCAAGTAAGCGCATGGCATTGGCGACGGAAGCGCGCGCTTTGCCGACACGTTCGGAAACTTCTGCCTGCGTGAGTTTGAACCGATCTGAAAGCGTCCGATAGCCTTCGGCTTCTTCAATGGCGTTGAGATCGGCACGTTGAATATTTTCAACAATTGCAAGCTCCGCCGCTTTGCGATCTTCTGCTTCGACAAGAATGACCGGAACGTGTGTTTGCTCGGCAAGCATTGCTGCACGCAACCGACGTTCACCGCCAATCAGTTCAAATCGCCCATCTTTAAGCTTACGGCAAACGAGAGGTTGAATGATACCGTTCGCGCGAATGGAATCGGCGAGTTCACGCAGTGCCGTTTCATCAAATATTTGACGCGGTTGCCACGGAGATCGCATGACTTCGGTGACCGGAATCGTCAGAATACTTCCTGTAAGTTTTTCATTGATAGCTTTGGCAAAAGAGGCGATTGCAGGGCGAATCACAGGCTTGATAGATGTTGGAGCATCAATCAACGCACCAAGACCTTTTCCAAGACCGCCATGATTCCGTTTTGCAGGCGCAGATTTCGATATTGGAGCGGGCGCACGTTTGGGAGACATGGGAATGTTATTCTTTTTTAACGGAGTAGGGGTGGCTATTTTGGATGCGGGGTTCTTAACAATTTTCTTCATAATGTCTCCAACTTCAATCGATCTGATGACGAGCTTTTGCGTGTGGCGATATTAAGGATACATACCTGAACGCATTAGCCCGAGTGTTTCTGGAAGCCCAGACATAAGGTTAATATTCTGAAGTGCAGATCCTGCTTGCCCCTTCATCAGATTATCAATATAGGAAACGACGCGCAGACGGTTCACACGTGTATCAACGCTGACGACGATATCACAAAAATTTGTCCGAGCAACGCAATTCGTTCCAATTGCTGCCGTCGAAGGATACACGCGCACAAAAGGTGAATCCTTATAAAACTCACGATAAAGTTCAAGAACTTGCGCTTCTGTTACCGCCGTATCAAGTTGCGCATAGAGTGTACTCATAATGCCACGGCAAATTGGAAGCACGTGTGCGGTAAATGTGAGACGTACCTCTTTCTCGAATTGAAGCGAAAGCTCCCGTTCGACTTCGCAGACGTGTTGATGCCCTGCCAACTTATAGGCATTCATGTTCTCGTATCGCGCCGGATAGTGAAACGTTGCGGCAAGCTTTTTCCCCGCACCAGAAACGCCCGTTTTGCAGTCGCAAATGACGCTCATTGGGTCAAACAGTTTTGCCTTCGCCGCCGGTGATAGTCCTAAAATACAACTACACGCGAAGCACCCGGGATTCCCGACAACAGGCGCAGTCTTAATTTCTGCGCGATGAAGCTCCGCCAACCCGTACGCATTTTTGCCAAGGAGTTGTGGCGCAGCATGCGTCGGATCTTTCCCGTGACGCGTTGCATAATCGGCATAAGCCGTTTGCGTTGTGAAACGGAAATCGCCTGAGAAGTCGAGCACCTTCGCCCCATGAGCGAGGACTTCTTCGGCTTGATACATGCCCACACGATCCGGAGTAGAAAAAACGACAATGTCCGCAGGGAGTTGAGCTTCAGGCGCATCAACATCAAGAATCGGAAGATCGCAAAATCCTTCCAAGTGCGGATAAAGTTCGGAAATTTTTTGCCCGACATTCTCACGTGCGACGAGAGCGGTAATTTGAGCCTCTGGATGTTGAGCGAGCAATTCAATGAGCCCGATGCCACCATAGCCTGTCGCACCAACAACTTTAACTTTAACCATAAAGCAAACCTCTTTTAGACAAAACTGCTTCTATTATGCCCTTTTGTACACCTGTGCGTCAATGATACAACAGGATTCGCTGACGTTCTTATCGTTCGAGGACAACGCGATAAATAAAAACTTCTCTCGTCGATCAATTTGCTTGTAAGAAAACAGCTTAAGCCTTAACGAAAGCACGAATGCCCCAGTCAAGTCTGGGGCATTCAAGCAAAGAATTACGACAGTGCTTAACCAATGCGAAATCCTTTTGCTTTTAGTTGATTCGCCGAGAGAGCGTAGGCGGGATCAATCTCCAATGGAAGCTCTTCCGGAAAAGCAACGTCTATCTGCTTGAGCCAATTGCGCCATTTGGCTTGTAAGTCATATTGGGCGGTTTTTGGGGAATCGCTACCTTCGGCGTTCTTCACAGGAGAGAATTCTTGTGAACGGTCAAAGGCGAGGTTGATGAGTGTTTGGGCATTAGGAATAACATCAAAAATAAACTTTTCGAACTTATAACCGTTTGGCTTGTCAGGTTTTACCGTTTCACCTGCCGGATTGACCATTGTAATTTTCTTGTGTGCGAGGTGGAGCGGCATATGTCGGGTGGCCTCAGAACGCAAGAAATCAATGGAGAAAAGGTGAATGGCAGGGGAACCGTAATTGAGCCAGAGGGAACCATCGGGATTGGTACGTTCCATTTGTTCATTGGAAAGTTCGGAGTATTCGACCATGGCGTAACGTCCGTCACGTACGACAACGACACCCATACCTTCGTGTGCTTCGCGTTTGCGACACACTTTAAGCGTCATATCAGCCTGTTTTGAGGCGTGAAGTCCGATGAACGTCGGATCGGCAATGGCAACCATCGGATTATCCACTTGGAAAAAGAAAATCTGTTCAATGCCACGTTTGGACATATCTGCAAGTGCGCCACTCCGATCAAGCGCGGCGAGTGTTCCGCCATGACCATCGGGGCTCATGAAGATGTGTCCTTTTTGATCAAGGATGATACGTCCTTCGGGGTCGAGCGCAGGCCACATACCTTGTATAAAGAAGAAAACATCTTCTTTGGGCAGACCGAAGAAGTCGTTTTGAGCGAAGAAGTCACGCGTTGTGGCATCATTCGTTTCGCTTGTCATAATGTAAAACGGCACACGCGTTTGATAGGTACGGTTAAGTCCTAAAATCTTGCGCGCGTGAAAATAGAAAAGGCTGGCACCCGTAATAGGTCCGATCGGGTAAGAACCTTTAGGTCCATCATAACCGAGACGTGTCCCTTGTCCGCCTGCAACAAGAAGTACCGCAACTTTACCTGCGCGAAGGAGTTCCTCACCTTTGAGCGTATATGTGGCAAGCATATCGCCTTTCGGTTCTTCAACAGGTGCAGGCTCAAATGGAAGTGCGTTAACGGTTGCAGTACCGGCGGATTTAAGCATGGCTTGCATCCGCTGAATAGCCGTAAAGTCAAGTGTACTAATTTGCTCAAGGAGCGCGCTTTGCGTGGAACTGTCCAACTGGCTCCAAAAGGCTAAAACGTGCCCTTGGCGATTGTTTTCAAGAAGGTTTTTTGCTTCATTGTATGTCATGAGAAGAGTCTCCTTAATTACAGTGTTTCTTGCGTCCGTTGTTTGAGGTAAGCTTCGACAAACTCTTGGACATAACGACCATCCATCATTCCCTGAACGTTGGCGGTCTCGTGGTTTGTGCGATGATCCTTGACCATCGTATAAGGTTGAAATACGTAGGAACGGATTTGACTGCCCCAGGCAATCTCGCCTTTATCTCCGTAGAAACGTTCCATTTCCTTACGTTTTTTATCCATTTCGTACTCGTATAGTTTAGCACGAAGGACACGCTCTGCGCGCGCGCGGTTTTGATGTTGAGAACGCTCCACCTGACAGGCGACAACAAGACCAGTCGGAATATGCGTTAAACGCACTGCCGAGTCTGTTTTATTAACTTTCTGACCACCTGCACCGCCCGCATGGTAAGTGTCAACGCGCAAATCTTCTTGTTTTAACTCCACTTCGATATCATCAGGGATATCGGCAACGACATCAAGTGAAACAAAAGAGGTGTGGCGGCGTTTGGCAGAGTCGAATGGGGAAATGCGAACTAAACGATGAACACCACGTTCAGCTTTTAGATATCCGTAAGCATAGGCGCCTTTAATCATAAACATGACTGATTTGATACCGGCTTCTTCGCCCTGCTGATAATCAAGAACTTCAATCTCAAAATCGTTATCTTCCGCATACATTTGATACATACGATAAAGCATGGATGCCCAGTCGCAAGCCTCAGTTCCACCCGCACCCGAATGTAAGGTCAAAATAGCGTTACATGAATCCATTTTGCCGCAAAGAAGCGATTGAAGACGAAGTTTGTCTTGAATCTTGACCGCTTTGGTGACACATTCCTTGGCTTCTCCCAACATTAAATCTTGTTCTTCGCCGGGCGCTTCGGAATCTGCCATCTCGAGTGCCATAGACGCTTCATCTAAGGCTGCCGATAGCGCCTTAAAGGGGTTAAGAAAAGCTTTCTCCGCATTGCCGCTGGCAATGATGCTTCGTGCAGTCTCAGGATTATTCCAGAAATCAAGTGCTGCTTGTTGAGCCTCTGATTTTGCTAAACGTTGAGTTCGTTCTTCAATTTTAAGATATTGATACATCTCACCAAGCCCTGCCTTGAGTTTGGTGATGCCACTGACGATTGCGTCTCTGTCAAACATACGATAAGCTCCAAAGTGTATAAAATCCGCAAAAGTATAACATAAAACGTTCAATATCAAAGATACAAACCAAACTCGTAATTTCGCGCGTATTTACTGATAAAGTGACGATAGTACACAAGAATGAGAGGAGAAAGCACTCTGAAGACATTATAACTCTATAGGGCGTTGATTTGTTATTAAACGCCAGAGCGCTTTCTTTGTGATGATGGACGATTCATAACTTTATGATGAGAAGCCTCTTTTATGAGACCGCTTTACATCAATAGAGGTAAATTTCAAGAGACATCAGAAAATGGCGTACCTCGTACTTCAGTGAGGTAAGCCCGTACCTCAATGACC
>JAVVWU010000009.1:0-41815 GCA_036651955.1 Kiritimatiellia bacterium | reverse complement strand
AGGCGTGGCTCTTCCGCCGGAAACATTTGGCGTAGTCCGAATCTATTACAGAGGAGCCGTTCCGTAAGGATCGGCTCTTCTTTCGTTCTCTCTCTTTCTTCCTCTTGTGGCGCGCGCGGCGGTTGGCACGGTAAATGTATAGAGAGCTGTCGCCTCGACGATTAGTGGCGGCAGAAGGAGTTTCTTATGGATATGAATCAAATGACGGAACGGTTGCGTGAGGCTTTGACGTTGGCGCAGCAGGAGGGCATTCGCCGGCAACAGCAAACGGTGGAGCCGGAACATCTTTTGTGGGCTTTATTGACACAGGAAAAAGGGCTGGCAGGAAGTCTGCTGGCAAAATGTGGCGTGTCGGTGGAGTTGGTGCGGGCGCGTGTGGCGGAGGCGCTGGAGCGTTGTCCGCGCGTCACGGGCGCAATGGAAGCGAATAAAGTCTATGTCTCAACGGCGCTGAATGAACTGTTGGTGGAGGCGGCGGAGCGTGCGCAAAAGATGGGCGATGCCTATGTCTCAACGGAACACATTCTTCTGGCAATGATTGCGCGGATGCAATTCCTGCGCGATCTCGGGCTGACGGAGAGCGGACTGTTGAAGGCGTTGAAAGAAGTGCGCGGGAATCAGCGGATTACAAATGAGAATCCGGAAGCATCGTATGAGGCGTTGACGAAGTACGGGCAAGATTTGGTGGAGCTTGCACGTCAAGGCAAGTTGGATCCGGTGATTGGGCGCGATGACGAAATTCGCGATGTCATTCGTATTTTGTCGCGCAAGACCAAGAATAATCCGGTACTCATCGGCGAACCGGGCGTCGGTAAAACGGCGATTGTCGAAGGTTTGGCGCAACGGATTGTGCGCGGCGATGTCCCCGAAGGACTTAAAGACCGCACGATTTTCGCGCTCGATATGACGGCATTGATGGCGGGGGCGAAATATCGTGGCGACTTTGAGGAACGGTTAAAAGCCGTTTTGAAAGAAATCAAGTCAAGTGAGGGGCGTATCATTCTCTTCATTGATGAGATTCATACGATTGTGGGCGCCGGCAAAACGGAAGGTTCGAGCGATGCGGGAAATATGCTTAAGCCGATGTTGGCGCGCGGAGAACTGCACTGTATCGGCGCTACGACACTGTCGGAACATCGTCAGTCTATGGAAAAGGATAAGGCGCTGGAACGCCGTTTCCAGCCGGTGATGGTGCAAGCGCCGAGTGTGGAAGATACGATTAGCATTCTTCGTGGACTGAAAGAACGGTTTGAAGCGCATCACAATGTGCGTATTTTGGACTCGGCATTGGTGCATGCGGCGGTGATGAGCGATCGTTACATTCAAGACCGCTTTTTGCCCGATAAGGCGATTGACCTTTTGGATGAGGCGTGCGCGGCGATTCGTACGGAGATGGATTCGATGCCGGCGGAATTAGATGCGTTGAGCCGTAAAGTGATGCGCTTGGAAATTGAAGAGGCGGCATTGGCGAAAGAAAAAGATGACGCATCGAAGAAACGGCTGGAAGAACTCCGCCGCGAATTGGCAGATGAAAAGTCCAAAGCGGATGCGTTTAAGGCGAAATGGCAGGAAGAGAAGAAGTCGCACGCTTCTGCCAAAAAGCTCCGTCAGCAACTGGATGAAGCGCGCCATGCGCTTGAATTGGCGCAACGGAAATACGACTACGCCGCGGCGGGAGAGTTGCAGTACAAGACGATTCCTGAATTGGAAGCGCAGTTGGCAAGCGCCGCGAAGGGCGATGGCAATGCGATGCTGCGCGAGGAAGTCACGCCGGAAGAGATTGCCGATGCGGTGAGCCGTTGGTCCGGTATTCCGGTGACGCGGCTGCTGGAAGGCGAACGCGAAAAACTACTGCAACTGGGCCATGAGCTGCGTCAGAAAGTGGTCGGACAAGACGAAGCAGTGGCGGCGGTAGCAGATGCCGTTCTCCGCGCTCGAGCGGGCATTAAGAGCCGTCAGCGTCCGATTGGCGCATTCCTCTTTCTCGGTCCGACGGGCGTTGGTAAAACGGAGCTGGCGCGTGTCTTGGCGACGCAACTTTTTGATTCGCCTGAGGCGTTGACGCGGCTCGATATGTCCGAGTATATGGAGAAACACACGGTGAGCCGTTTGGTCGGTGCGCCTCCCGGGTATGTCGGATATGAAGAAGGCGGACAGCTGACCGAAGCCGTTCGTCGTAAACCGTACAGCGTGCTTCTGCTCGATGAGATTGAGAAAGCGCATCCCGATGTCTTTAACATTCTGTTGCAAGTCCTCGATGATGGGCGCTTGACCGATAATAAAGGCACGACGGTGAGCTTCAAGAATACGATTATTATTATGACGTCCAACTTGGGCGCTTCTGTGATTGCCGAGGCGCACGGAAAGCCTGACGCCGCGGCGAAGGCAGCGATTGATGCGCTGCTCAAACAGACGTTCCGTCCGGAATTTCTGAATCGTATTGATGAGACGTTGCTGTTTAATCCGTTAGGGAAGGAGTCGCTCGGTAAGATTGTCGATTTGCAGTTGGCAGAACTGTCGGCGCGGTTGGCGGAACAAGAGCTGTCATTAAAGGTGAGTGCGGAAACACGTGACGCCATTATTGACGAAGGCTATGATCCGGCATTTGGGGCGCGTCCGCTCAAGCGCACGATTCAGCGGAAGCTGGAAACGCCGATTGCCCGTGATATTATCGCCGGAAAATATGCTCCCGGCGCCACGGTCACGGTCTAGCGTCGGACGTCAGACGCTTGCTTAAAGAGGAGGGCGCATTGTATAATGCAGCCCTCTTTTTTGATTTGTAGAGATGTCTCCGCATCTGATTTGTGGGATACTCTTCCTAGACGCCCTGTAGCTCAGAGGACAGAGCAGTGGTTTCCTAAACCATTGGTCGCAGGTTCGACTCCTGTCAGGGCGACCATTTGAAGGGGAAGAGATGAAGTATCGCATCCTTACGATTTGCGTATTAACGTTGGCAGCTGGCGCTGGCGGCTGGTTTTTCTATCCTCGAGCACAAACGCGTGTCGCCTATAAAACGGCGGAAGTCATTCGTGGACAGCTGACGCAAACGATTCGCGCCACCGGCACGATTGAACCGGAAGATTTGATTGATATCGGTGCGCAGGTGACGGGGCAGATTATGGCGTTTGGCAAAGATGTCCAAGGCAATGAAGTCGATTACTGTTCGGAAGTGAAAAAAGGACAGTTGCTCGCGCGGATTGATGATGTGACCTATCGCGCCGAAGTCACGATTGCGCAAGCGGCACTCGCCACGGCAAAAGCCAATCTTGAACGCGCACAGGCGGACGAGGTGCAATATGAAGCGAAACGGTTGCAGGCGGAACGTGATTATGGACGCGCGCAACGTTTAGGCGTCGGCGATGCGCTGTCACAAAAAGAATATGATGCGTATCTCTCGGCGCACGATGTCGCCAAAGCGAATCTGGCAGTAGGGAAGGCGGCGATTGCGCAGGCGCAGGCGTCCATTTCTCAAGCGCAGGCGCAACTGGACAAGGCGCAACGGAATCTTTCGTATTGCGATATTCTGGCGACGGTCGATGGCATCGTCATTGACCGGCGTGTCAATATCGGTCAGACAGTCACCGCGTCGATGAGTACGCCGTCGCTCTTTCTCGTGGCAAAAGATTTACGTAAGATACAAATTTGGGTGCCGGTGAACGAAGCCGATATTGGTGCGATTCAGTTGGGGCAGAACGTCCGCTTTACCGTCGATGCGTTTGCCGGAAAAAGCTTTGAAGGACAGGTGAGCCGTATTCGCCTTAATGCGTCGATGTCGTCCAATGTCGTGACCTATACGGTGGAAGTCTCCACCGAAAATCCGACCGGTCTCCTCCTGCCTTATCTCACGGCGAACGTGAGTTTCATCCTTGCTGAAACGCCGCCAGAGGCGCTCCTCGTGCCGGTGGCGGCGTTGCGTTGGCAACCGGAAAATCAATCGTCAGAAACGCCGCAAGTCTTTGTGCTGAATGAGAAGGGGGAGCCGGAGGCAGTGCCGGTCACAATCGGCGTGAGTGATGATATTCATACGTCGATTTCTTCCACCTCGCTTGAAAAAGGCGATCCGGTGATTGTCGGTACGCTGACGGCAACGGAAGTTGCCCGCGCCAAGCAAAAGGGCGGTAATCCCTTTTTGCCCAAAATGCCGGGGCGCCGCCGTCACGGTAATTTGCGTATCGGTGGTTAGAGCCCGCTATGTGTCTCATTGAACTGAAAAACTTAACGAAAACGTATACGCTCGGAGAGCTTGAAGTCGCCGTGTTGAAAGGCATTTCGTTGAAGATTCACGAGAATGCGCTCATCTCTCTGATGGGCGCTTCGGGCAGCGGCAAGTCAACGTTGATGAATATTTTGGGCTTTCTGGATGTGCCGAGCGGCGGGCAGTTTTTGATGGACGGGCAAGAGGTGACACGGCTTTCTTCCAATCAACGCGCCGACATACGGAATCAGCGGATTGGCTTTGTCTTTCAGAATTTCAATTTGCTGTCGCGAACGTCGGCGTTGAAGAATGTGATGATGCCGCTCGAGTATTCACGGCAACGGCGTTCCGCCAAGGAAGAGTTGGCGTGGGCGGAGTCGTTGATGGAACGCGTGGGGCTGAAAGATCGGATGCATCATCATCCGTCGCAAATGTCCGGTGGACAGCAACAGCGCGTGGCGATTGCCCGAGCGTTAATCAATCGCCCCAAGATTCTTTTTGCCGATGAACCGACCGGCAATTTGGACTCGAAAACGTCAATGGAAGTGTTGCAGATGTTCCAACAGTTGAATGCGGAAGAACATCTTACAATTGTGCTGGTCACGCATTCGGCGGACGTTTCGAACTATACGAAAGAAACGTTTCACATCAAGGACGGAATGCTTGAAGGCGGAGGCTTCGCATGATTTTTCTCCGTGCCGTACTTTTGGCGTTGCGTTCGTTGCGGTGCAATATTTTGCGTTCGCTTCTGACGATGCTGGGCATTGTGATTGGTGTGGCGGCGGTGATTACGATGATGGAGATTGGCGCCGGCGCGGCGCAATCGATTCAAGGTGCGATTTCGAATATGGGTTCCAATGTCCTGATGATTTCGCCTGCCTCCGTTCAAACGACCGGTGTCTCCTCGGGAAGCGGAAGCGCGGTGACGCTGACGGAAGAAGATTGCGATGCGATTGCGCGTGAATGTTCTGCCGTTCTTGCTGCGACGCCGACGCTGTCACGCCGCGGCATTCAGATGATTGCAGGCAATAAGAACTGGATGCCGTTCTCCGTTTACTCGGGCAATGCCGATTACTTTAAGGTGCGCGGATGGGGCGAACCGACCGAGGGACGTTATTTCACTGAACACGAAGTGGACGTTGCCGCCTGCGTCTGTCTCATCGGGGCGACGATTCAAAAAGAACTGTACGGAGAGCTTTCGCCCGTCGGTAAAACGGTGCGGTTGAATGCGGTGCTGTTTCGTGTGATTGGCGTCTTGCCGCCGAAAGGCGCCAATCTCATGGGCATGGATCAAGACGATGTCGTGGTCTTGCCGTGGAAAACGATGCGCAATCGTCTTTCGCGTTCCGGCTCGTCGGCGACTGGAAGCGCCGGCGGAAGCTCCTCTGAAACGACGTCGTCCACGTCGGACGTTTATCCGAAGGCGTCCAGCTCGATTTATGCCGAAAAAGATGCGGTGCAGTCCAAGAACTATCCGCTGCCTGTCCGCTTTAACAATGTGAACCAAATCACCGTTTCCGCGAAGTCCGCAGAGCAGGTGAACGATGCCATCGCGCAGGTGAAAACGGTGTTGCGCCGCCGTCACCGCATTTTACGCGGAGCGGAAGATGATTTTGAGATTCGCGATATGTCGGAAATGCTCAAAACGATGACGTCCACGTCGGCGCTGATGACGAATTTGCTCCTGATTGTCGCCATGATTTCGCTCGTGGTCGGTGGCGTCGGCATTATGAATATTATGCTGGTCTCGGTGACGGAAAGGACGCGCGAGATTGGACTGCGGATGGCAGTCGGTGCGCGTGGCAGTCGTATCTTGCTGCAATTTCTTGTCGAAAGTCTGTTGCTCTGCCTGCTCGGCGGACTGATAGGCATTGCGTTGGGGCGCTTCACTTCTTTTATCATTGCGCGTGTACTCGGATGGCCGGTCGGTGTGAGCCTTTCCGCCATTCTGATTTCGGCTGGCGTTTCTGCTGTGATTGGAATTGTTTTTGGTTTTTATCCGGCATGGCGTGCAAGTTGCTTAAACCCGATTGACGCGTTGCGTCACGAATAGGACGTATGGATATTGAAATGCTTCTTTCATTGGCACGTGACGCGGCGCAAAAGGCGTATGCGCCGTATTCGCATTTGACCGTCGGCGCCGCTCTGCTCGGAGCAAACGGCACGGTGTATTGCGGTTGCAACGTAGAAAATGCCTCCTACGGACTGACGAATTGTGCGGAACGAACGGCACTTTTCAAAGCGGTCAGCGACGGATGTACGAACTTCCAAGCGCTTGCCATTGCCGCACCGCGTCTGATTTCGCCTTGCGGCGCCTGCCGTCAAGTGATGAGCGAATTTTGTGCGCCCGAACTTCCGGTCTATTTGACGGACTTGGAAGGAACAGCAACCAAAACGTTGACGTTTGGCGCTCTTTTCCCACTGCCCTTTCTTGGCTGAGCCGCGACGCGCAGTAGCCGGCGTCGCGCGCGCATCCGGACAGTGGACGTTGCCGCTACTATTTGATATTCTTTAACACTATTAGGAGGAAACTCATGAATCGATTTTTGACAGCCTTTTGTTTGCTGGGCGTTTGCGGTACGTTGGTGGCGCAGGAAGCGCAGCCGACGGGTCCCGTGGTGACCGCGAAGGACGATCAGCCGGTGGAAGCTTCATCGAAGGAACGTTCGGATGAAACGGGTGGACGTTGGTATTTGGCGCCCGGTGCCGGTGCGATGATGATTCATCGCGCGAATAAGCCGCAGCCCGGAAGTAATTTGCGCGGTGTCGCCCCTTATGTGACGTTGCGCTTAGGCTACGATTTTGCCGATAGCCCGTTCTCTTTGGAAGGTGCGGCGATGTTCGGCACGACGAACAACAAATCGGGTGACGGCTGTGTCTTGGGTGCAAATATTGATGGTCTGTGGCACTTTGACCGTTACGCGCGCCTGGATCCTTTTTTGGCAGCCGGCGTCGGCGCCTTTGGTGGTAATCATACGCCCTTCTGGCAAGATGGTGATGCCGCGAGTCTGTTCTGGGATGTCGGCTTTGGCGCGATGTTCCACCTCGATGAACATTGGTCGTTGCGCGGCGATTACCGTTTCCACGCGGCGATTGATGACAAATGGATGAGTTTCTCAACGGCGGATATCAGCTTGATGTACACCTTTGGCGGTAGTAAAGACGAGAGTGCGGAGAATTTGGCGCCCGTCGGTCCGATTGAGCCGGGCGCGCAGAAATATGATGACGCCTCCGAACATGTGGCGATCGTCAAAGATGTGACGCCGATCGGCGCGCAAGACGAGATGCATTTGGAACTCCACGTGCAATATGCCAAAGACACGGCGATTATTGATGCCTCAAACTATGCCGCACTGGATGAACTCCTGCGTATTATCCGCGCGGCGATTGCCGCCAATCCTGCTGTCTATGTGACGCTTGATGGACACGCCGACCAGCAGCACGGTTCCGACCATGCCTATAATCAACGTCTGTCCGAAGATCGTGCGAAAAGCATTAAAACGTATCTGACGATGAACGGAATTGATGCCGGAAAGCTGAAAGCATCGGGACACTCCTTTGACCAGCCCAAAGATCCGGTGGATTTGGAGAATGGTACGCCGTCCAATCGCCGTACCGATGTCGTGATTCAAGGTGTTGATGAAGCGACGCGCGAGAAAATCCGTGGCAATCAGTAAGTGGCTTTGCCGATGAAGCGACGCGCTTAAGAGCGACGTGTGGCGTGCCACACGTCCGCTTTCGTTATCAGAGAGTGTTACAAGGAACGTATGGGTACACTTCAGCGATATATTCTAAAGTCTTATTTGTTGGCGTTTTTGCTGACGGGGCTCGTGCTGACCTTTGTTTTGTCCATCGGCTTCTTGTTTCGCGTGATGCAATTCTTGTCGCGCGGTGCGTCGTTCTCCCTTGTCGCGCAATATTTGCTGGCGTCGATGCCCGAAGTCCTCGGCTTTACAATTCCTTTGGCACTGCTGGTCTCTGCGCTTCTCGTCTTTGGACGTATGTCCACCGATAGTGAAATCGCCGCAATGAAAGCGTGCGGTGTCTCCTTCTTTACGATTATGCGCGGACCGCTTATCATTGCCGTACTCTGCTCCGCGCTCGGCTTTTACCTTCAAAACTATGCGATGCCGCGCGGACATTATGTGCGCCGGTCGATTGCCAATCGTTTGGCAATGGATGCCGGTGTGCAATTGATTGAACCGGGGCGCTTCATTGATGAGATTGATAATCTCACGATCTTCTGTGACCGTAAGAGCGATTGCAAAGATGCCAATGGTAAAGGCTATACGGCGCTGAGCAATTTGCTTGCGATTGATCGACGTGACGGTTTCCTGCGTGAAATTCGTGCCGAGACGGCAGAATTGCGGGCGGAAGGGTGCGATATGGTTTTCACATTGCACCAAGCGAAGATTTCGCCGCCTGAAAAGGGGATCCGCGGAACGGTGACGATGGATCTTTTCAGCTACGTTTGCAAAGACGTCGTTTCACGTTCCAAGACATACAACAAGAAGCCAAAAGATTTTGATTTTGGAGAACTCCTCGGAGCGGAACGCGCCGCACTGTCCGCCGATTTGTCCGATAAAGCCGTTCGTAAATGGCGTTCTAAACTGCTTTTCCTGCTGAATTACCGTATGGTTTGGGCGCTCTCCGCCTTCTGCTTTGTCCTTGTCGGTATTCCGCTCGGCTGTCAATCGCAACGCAAAGAGTCGTCGCGCGGAATGATTTTGGGAATCGCCGTCGGACTTGCATTTTTCCTTTTTATTATGCTGTCGGAGTCGTTGTGCGATAAACCGGCGACCGCTCCGTGGATCCTTGTTTGGACGCCCGTTGTGATTTGTGTCGCGACGGCAATCATCCTGATCCCCAAGAACCAGTAAAGGAGTCGTATGATCCACCCTCTTGCTTATATTTGTCCCGGTGCCACGATTCATCCCGAAGCGGACATTGGACCTTTTGCCTATATCGGTCCCGATGTGGTCATTGGTAAAGGAACGAAAGTTCATCACCACGGAACCGTTGAGGGGCATACGACGCTCGGCGAGGCGTGCGAAGTTTTCCCGCAAGCCTGTGTCGGCTCCAAGACACAAGATTTGAAATGGCAGCCGGGAATCACCACGTACGTGAAGATTGGCGACCGCACCGTAATCCGCGAATGCGCCACGATCCATTCTGGAACGCTTGAAGGCTCTCAAACGGTCATTGGTGCCGATTGCTTGATTATGGCTTACTGCCACGTCGCGCACGGTTGCTCGCTCGGTCATCATGTGATTATGTCCAACAGCGTTCAAGTCGCCGGCGAATGTCTCATCGAAGACCATGTCGTCATCGGCGGCACCGCTGCGCTGTTGCAATTTTCGCACGTCGGCACGTTCGCGATGGTGGGCGGCGGCACGCAACTCCGCAAAGACGCTCCACCTTATATGCTGACGATGGGTGTTGAAAACCTCACCGTGCGCGGACTGAACAGTGTCGCGATTCGTCGCCGTCCTGAATTTTTCAGCCCCGAAGCCTTTTCAGCGTTGAAAGACGCCTACCAATTTCTTTATTCCGAAGGCATGAACCGCGCTCAAGCGCTCGAGCGTATCGCCCGCGAACTTCCGCAATGCCGTGAAATTTTGCACTTGCTCGCCTTTTATCAGAACGCCTCGAAACACGGTGTGGTATAGTCGCCTTATGAAAAAACCGACGCTTGCCTCCACGTTGATGCGACTTACCTGCCCGCTGGTCGTTTTTGGTTACCTTTGCTGGCTTGCCTTCGCTTCTGCCAATTGGAAACTGCTCCTCGGTTTAATCGCACTCGTTGGAACGCTTGGAATCGGAGCGCTTATCATTCGACGCGTCAGCCGTGTCTGTGAAGCCATTCCCGACGCAGAGCCGCGCCACCGTGCCGCCCTTGCCGCCGCCTTGCTGATGACGCGCCGCCTCGGTGCCGTCTTTTGCATTATGGCAGTCGGCGTTTCCGTCTGCTTTATTTTGGAGAGTACTGCGCATTATATGGGTATTGCTATCGCACTCATTCTCTCCGGATGGGCGGCGATGTTGTGGATTGCGCGTCGCGCCCTCGCTCCTTTTGTTTAGGATGCACGCCCTGCGCCCGCCGCGTCTGCGCTACTTCCGCCGTACGCCGTTCGAAGCCGTGCCTCTGCCGCCTCTTTTGTAATTATTACAAAGATAAAGCTTGCCTTGCGCCGGCGTCTCTCGTATACTTATCGCGTATTTAACTCATCAAAGGAGATTACGATGGAACTCAAAGGCAGCAAGACTGAAAAGAATCTGATGGACGCATTCGCAGGCGAATCTCAAGCGCGTAACAAATACACGTATTTCGCTTCCGTGGCAAAGAGTGAAGGTTATGTGCAGATTTCGAAGATTTTCGAAACGACTGCCGCCAACGAAAAAGAACACGCGGAGCTGTGGTTCAAGCATTTGGGATTGGTCGGCAACACCGTGGAGAACCTCAAAGCGGCGGCGGAAGGCGAACATTTCGAGTGGACCGATATGTACAAGCGGATGGCAGACGAAGCCGAGGCGGAAGGATTCCTTGAAATCGCCCGTCAAATGCGTGGTGTCGCTGAAATCGAAGCACGTCACGAAGCGCGCTACAATGCTCTCTGCAAGAATATCGAAACCGGTGAAGTCTTTGTCCGTTCCGGTAAGACACGCTGGGAATGCCTGAACTGTGGTGCTGTCATCATCAGCGAAAAGGCTCCCGAACAGTGCCCCGTCTGCAAACACGCGAAGGCGTATTTTGCACTTCAACCGCAAGGCGAATTTTAAGCGTCGGTGTATAGGTGAATGGAGAAGCTCTTCGGAGCTTCTCTTTTTTTGGCTTGCTGTTCGCCGTCGCTGGATCGCGGCGGACGCTCGGGTAGGGAGCGGCGGAGGCGTTGGGCGCGCGAGAAGAGGCTCGGGATCGGCTCCGGAGACGGAGTAAAAGATTCATTTTTCTTGCTAGAAGGAGGGCAGGTGTGGTACTTTATCAACGTATGCTTGAATTGATTAAAGGGATTGATATGCGGATACATGCTTTTCCGCACGCGCCTTGGCGAAACGGTGCGTGCCTTTCATTATTATGTGCAGCCCTTCTATTGCAAGGTTGTAGCGATGATTCGGATCCGTACGCGGAGCTGGATTCTCGCTTTCCGGAAGGGCGTCCCGGCATTGCCAGCGTCGAAGAACGCGCAAACGATCGCTCCTACCAACAGCAGATGATTGCCGCATCAAAAGCATTTGCAGCGCGAAGTGATGCCGTGGCAACGGCAAAAAAAGCGACCGAAGCTTATGTCAAAGTGATCTCCGAAACGTGGAAAAAGAACTATCACGCGGAGCAAGTCCCGGCGGCAATGCTTGCCCAGAGGCTTGCAGAGGACGACCACTATAAAGAGTTATTGAAGGCACAGCAGGAAGCAGAGGCGGCGTGCGAACAGTTGCGAACGGCGAATATGAAATTGATTCGCGATCGTATGAATGCGCCTGTTGTTGCCTATGAGACGATGGCGGCGGCGGCGGATGCGGCGGCACAGAAGGCAGGAAAGCCTACGCGCCAACAGCTTGCGGCTCAAAAAGCGCAAGTGGAGCAAAAACAAAAGATTGCGACGGCACGTCAAGATCTTTCGTCCCGTCAACAGCTTTCAAATGGCGCGGCTTCAGCTCCTTCAGCAGTTCCTCCGATGACGGCGGAACAGTTGAAGGCGAAGGCGTTGGGTCAGAGCAAGAAGAGCAACAGTAATTTGTAACGTGTGTGATTAGTCACCCTCGGATGTGAGGTAAGGTATGAAGATGAAACAGCAAGCATTTTTGGCGATTCTTATCGGGCTCATTGGCTTTGCCAATGTTGTGCAGGCGCAGGCGCCGATGGATCCGAACTATATGCGAACCAATTTTAGGATTACCGACATTAAAAAGGCGGCAGATCCTACGCAAGTGCCACCTTATAAAGCGGGTGACAAAATTACGTTCCGTGTCACGATGAAGGACACAAAAGTCCTCACTCCGCCTGAGACGCAGGTGTCGTTTTCCGGCGGAACGTTTACGTGGGACGCAAACAAGAATAAAGAACGTCCTTATTTACGACTGAATGTTCCGTTTCAAGGAACGAGTACGCTCGACACCGTTGCAGCAGGTGAACCGGCAACGATGGAAACGAGTACGGCGGCAGCGTTCTTTACGAAGAGTACTTCCAATTCGGGTGATGGTTCTGTAACGATGGACTTTGTCTATAGCGTTCGCCCCGGCGATATGGCGAACTGTGTGACATGGGCGACCGATGCCACGACGCACGCCCCCCTCTTTGGCGGTAAGATTGACAATGGCATCAATATTACAATGAGCAAGAGCGGTTCATCGATCTTGACGAGCCTTGTTCCAGCAGTGTGCTTCCAAGGCGTACTCAATGGCGGTTCTTCCGCTGTTGAAGATACCGAAGGACCGGATAAGACGTTGACCCCTGCGAATAAGTGGGGCGTGAGCGGTTACACGATGACGGTCGGCGATGTTGGAAATTATAATCTCAATAAACTTTACAAAGGATTGGTGCCTGTTACAATCACGCTTCCGGTCGGGGCGACGTCTGCGACCTATTCAGACGCGCTTGCGTCGCAATTCTATTTTTGGGCAGAAAATGATGGCGGTGTCGCTGGCGCGCGTCAATATATTGATGTGGGCGTCACCGAGATGGTCGGCGATCCGCGTGTTCTCTCCGTGAAAGAAGGTTCCGGTAACGTCATTGCGACAGGTGCATTAGAGTTTGAGGGCGGTCCAGCGAAAGCGACGATGGGGCCGTCGGCAACGAGCGGTCTCATTACCAAGAAGTTTTATATTAACGTTCCTGGTGCTTACACGAACGCAACGCTTCGTCTCTGTTATGGTGTGCGAAATGATGCCGGTGCGACGACCACGCAGACCACGTATCAGTCGAGCACCTTGACAGTGAAGGAGAATCCGGTAACGGGGAATGCCGAATTGGCTCCGTATACGGTGAGTGGCGAGATTGCGAATGGCGGAGTGTCGCTCACGACAGCTTCGTCTGGCGCACAGGCAACAGGGGCGGCGATTAACAATATTTTGATTAAAGATGGAACGCCGGGGCTTACGGGAACTGCCCCCCTTGCTCTTTCTGGTGGTGTAATCAATATTTCTGCCGGAGAGACGAGGCGTATCAGCATTCAGAAAGATAACCTCTCCTCATATCAGAATAATGGGACGCTTTATGCGGCGATTCAGCGGATTTCAGCGGCAGATGGTGCCAAGACATGGCTCAGTAATCCGATTGTGACGATGGATCCGGCGGCGGTTGATGCGGTGATTGTGACCTTTACGGCAAAGAGTTCGATTACCACAGCAGGAAGTTCCGTTTTCCGTTTGAGCATTCCCGGTGTTGCGGGCGATACACCGTACTATATTGTCGTGAATGCGACGCCGCGTCGTGAGAATATTTCGTTTGTGATTTCCGGCGAGGCGGGAGCCGGTCGCGAAGAAGGTTGGGCTGGAAGTTATAATCAGACCGGTGATCACCAGAACGTGTTGAAGGTGACCATGAGCGTCAAGCAGAGTGCGAGCGTGAACCGCGCCTTTATGATTTATCCTGTTGCCAACGGTGTAAATGCGAATGCTAATAATGCACGCATTGCTGCTGCCACAACTTTTACTAGCGTGGTCGATGGTGTGGGAGCTCCGATTTCTGTGTTGGATGTGATGGGGCAATATGTACGGTTGCAGACCAATGGCGATGCGTTCAATCCGAATAATTCAAAGGCGGAATTGCAACTGTCGATTCCTGCCGGACAAACGTCGGTTGACTTCTATGTGTTTTATCTCAACGATTTCCCCGTGTACGAAGGATTATTGTCAGCGAATCGGGAGATTGCGGGTGGCGGTGTTGCTACCAGTGCTACGGTGTCGATCCCGACGTTTGTCGCTAAGAGTTGTGATTTTACAGGGAATCTTACCGGCACCAATGATGAATCGATGGTGTTTACGCCGACGGTGAAGAACCGTTTCCCCGAAATTAGAATTGCCAACGGTCCGACGCAAGGCGCTTCCGGAACGGCACTGCCGTTTAATATCACCGTTGCCGATACGCAATCAGATTATTTGATTGTGAATATGAATTACGGCGATGGCATTACTGATACCTATCTTCTTGCCGATGATGCGGAGATGGCAAAAGTGATGGGGAGTACCGTTTGGGAAGCTAAAAAGGCGGAGCTTATTCGGCTTTATCCGACGTTGGGAACGGGAGCCGTTTTTGCTCCGGGACGTCTCATTCCGCGTGCACGTGGTGGAGAGCAGAGTCTGAACTTGGCGCATACGTATAACAATGCTTCCAAGGTCACGTGGACGCTCAATGTGGAAGATTCCAGCGGCGGGCGTGCCACTTCCGTCAGTGGTACGATCACGATGGCTTCTTCTCAAAGCTTCAACTTCTATACGTATAATCCGAAAACGAGCGGTCTAGGCTATATTCTGTGGAATCAGCAGACGACATTAGTCAATAGCGGGTGGTCGTTTGGTGATACGTATACGATGAATTCATTGCCGCGTAACGGCAACTCTTTGGTGAATATCAAAGCCGTACCGTTTGCCGCCGGTGATCCAAATCCCGGTTATACCGGTGCCGGTGTGAACCCTTCTAAAACGTTTGATTCGTTCTTCTACAAGTGGAGCGCTGATCCGAAGTTTGCAACGGTATTGCCGACGGACGACTCTATTTATAATGCGAATATTACGTTGGATCGTGCCTATGTAAAAGGCGGCGGTCAAGCCGATGATCCGGAAAAGTGGGGCGATATTGCGCTCAATGCGATGTTCGTGCGTGAATTTCTCGGTGGCGACTATGTACACGGTAATGCAGGAGCGGTTACTGCGAACTGGCCCACATGGGGAAATGATGAGCCGTATCTGTTGAATCTCGCCGACTATAATACTGACGGGGTGCCGGACGGTTGGCTGCTCAAGCATTTTGGATCGGTGGTCGCGCGTCCGATGATTGAAGGCGGCAGTCTCGCATCGATTTCGGCTGAAGGCGATCGCCTTCCGCTACTGGGATGGGGTGCGGCAGATGGCGTGTACAGTTCCAGTAATAAGATTGGACCGCCGACCGTGACGCCCACCGTTTCCTTTGCGGTCACCGGTGCACCTTTTGATTATAAAACGCGTGTGCGTGGACGCGATGAAGCGTTTAATGCCGCCGACGGCAGAGGACATTGGATTTCTAATCCGCAGTGGATTGTTGCCGTGCGTCCCGAGCAGCCGGAGACTGACGGTCGTGTGGTTGCCGGTGTGCTTCAAGGACAGGACGGCGGATGGGCCGTATGGACGGAAAATTGGACGCGTGTGCGCTTGGCGACCATTGGTACGGCGGCAACCGTGCTGTTTACGCCCAATGGCATTCCTTATACCGCCAATACGACGCTTCGCTATAACGATGCTGGAGTGGCGACGCCGACAACCGGAACGTGGGCGCCTGTCGTTGATGACAAGGGGCAGATCATGCTCGCGGGGCAGAAGGGCTATCGGGCGAATACGGTGCTGGTGTGTATTGAACATACTTCCGGGAACTTTGAACGGTTGAAATACCGTTATGACGCTTGGGTCTATGAGAGAAAGAACGTGAGAGGCGAGCATCTTGGCTATGTCAATGGCTTTGCTGCTGGGCAGACTCCCACCACGGCTGCTCCGGTCATGTATCCGTTCGCGACGAACGCTACGATGCTCGCCGCAATGCCTAATGCTTTTGTAACGGAGTTTGCCGGTGGAAAAATCTCGCCGGAAACCCCCAATGAACCGGCACTGCCCGGCTTTAATATCGCTCGGGCGAATAGCAACTATCACTATGTCGATGCGCGTGTTCCAAGCGGTATGATGTTGGATGAGCCTTTCAGAAATGTGAAGAACGATGACGGCTTCATTGATCCGACGCGGACGTCTTGGTTAGATCGTTTCCCCGGAACCGGTTCTGATTCCGATGGCGATGGCATTGTGAATGGCGTGGAATATTTCTTCTGGTACTACGCCTCCCGTATCGCTTATGCGCCGGTCTTCCGTCACCCCGCTGCGCAGCCGAATGAAACGCCGGACGTGCAAATCGTGACGACGATTTGGCCTGCGATTGATATGACGCGTCGTAGCGATCTGAATAGCGATGAGCAGCAGGGAACCGACGAACTGTTTATCCTTGGTCGTCGTTACGCCGGAACGTATGATCCGCTCTTGCCGGGCAATCCGAATGTCGATCCTAAGAACGATCATGGACGCGGAAACTTTTGGAATCCGATTCCTGTCGGCGATGTATTGGACGCATTCAATCCTTTCGGAACGTCCAAGATTGTCGATCCCGATGGTGATGGTGTCGCTACGATTGAAGAGTTGGCAGCTGGGACGAATCCGATTGACTGTGACTCGGACAACGATTGGATCCCTGATGGCTGGGAAATTGCCTATGCCACGAATCCGCTCGAAGTGAGAGATGCGCGTGAAAATCCTGATAACGATGCCTTCGCGGTCGTCGAGGTGCAAGAATATCCGGAATATCATCCGGTCTTGGAAGTCAAATACGATACGGGCATTCTACCGGCACCGCGAACTTTCTATGACGGCGTAACGGGGAAGATTGTTTATTCGGTGATGCAGGATGCGAATCAAAACCCTAATGCGCAGCGCGTACCGGTCGATGTGGAGCTTGAATTTGATCCGGCAAAGGTGATAACGACCGCAGCTGCCGGCTTCGATGCTGGTTGGGCGACCTCGGCGGAATATCGCGAAATGCGCGGTAAGGTCAAGCAGCTGCGTGACAATGAGGTTTACCAAGTCTTTGGCTTTAATGCTTGCACCGGATGGGCGATGGGTCCGACGAATAATATGGGCAACGCCGAAAAGTTTAGCTCATTCGCTCCGCTGAATACGCAGGAATTTACGACGCTGGAAGAGTTCCACTCAGGCATTTTCCGGATGAAACGCTGGGTTGCCGCCAATGCGTGGACGATGGCAAATATTATTCGCGCGTCGACGAATCCGTTGCATGCCGATACAGATGGTGACGGTCTTGCGGACGGCTGGGAGGCCTATGTCGGCGGCTTTGACCCGACTGGACGTCAGATAAATACCGATACTGGAGTAAACGGATCGTCGGATAAAGATTACGATTTCGACGGTCTCACGGCACGGCAGGAGTTCCAATGCCGCGCACTGAATCTGATGATTGATTCTGGAAGCAAGTCCACGACGTGGAACGGTCTCCGCAATCCAAACTATGACCGCTGGACGAATAAGCTGTATCCGTCCGATCCGTGGAATCCTGACACGGACTTTGATGGCGTGTTTGACGGTTGGGAAGGTGGCAACGGTGCTTCTTCCGCGGCGGTAGTTTATGGTACGCCGTCCGATGAGACGTGGGTTGGTGGCGGTTGTAACCCTTGCGCGATGGATACGGATAGCGATGGCATTCCTGACGGCTGGGAATATCGTTACTTTGTACAAGGCAAGGTTGATCCGACCTTTGGCGGCGATTACGATTTGGATCCCGATCGCGATGGTCTGCCGAACTATCAAGAATATTTGACGCAGTTGCTTCGTCAGAACCGTTACGATCTCGGTCCCGATGCGGCTCGTATCTATCAAGATACGCCCGGTGAATGCACGTGGAGTACTGCCACGAAGACGATGAGCTGGACGAAACTGCCCGATATCTATCAGGCAATGGAAGATATGGGCAATCCGGTGAAGGCGCGTTCAATCGAATATGCTTACTTCCTACGTGTCCAGCGTGGCGGACCCAACGACAATCAGCGCGTGCTCCTGCATACCTCTCCTTTGGCATGGGGCTACGCTTTCAACCCCAACGTTGACCATCTCTCCGAGGCGCCATCGCAAGTGGAAGCGCTGAAGGTCGGACCGGCGGTTGATTTCGCCTTTAACCAAACGTGGGCACGTACGACGCTCTTCCCCTCCCGTGATGCCTTTGCGCGTTTACGTTTGGCGGAAGTCGAAGATCCGAAGTTGCAGGCAGCGGCGCTGACGGTGGCAACGACGCTTCACGCCTATCAAATCGAATTGCAGGTGAATCCGACAGGAGTGCCAACGACGTTCGGCGCGGTGAAAACAGCATTGAACGAGTTTCAAGTCTTAGCGGCGGGATATTTCTCTGATGTTCAAACAGCGCCTAATTACGATCAGAGCTATGCGCGACTGGCGCTTCTGAATGGGACTCAAGTCTTAGGTAATACGACTAATCCGCCTACCGGTGCGGTGGGCGAGCATCTTACCGTTCCTGTAAATGATGTCGGTCTTGACGTGATACCGAGACCGACGTCAACGATTGTTGCACTGGCGGCGATGGCGACGAATCAGCTCGTTGTTGCGGCACAAGAACAGTATGAAACGACGGTGCGAGCGTTGCACGAAGCGGTGGATGCTTTGGATGCGGCAGTTCTCCGTTACCGTTACGTGCGCGTCGGCGGACTTGTGAACCGTCTCATCGGTGTCACGGAGGAAGGCTGTACGCGGCAGATGATTATGGAGATGAAAAAGATCGATGATCTTGTCGTTCTGCTTCGTAAGCAAAATAGGAATCCGGCGTTGGAAGAAATGTTGGCGCCAGCTGGCGATACGGAGACGATTTGGACGGCGCGTAAAAAGCAGATCTCCGCGATGCTCGTGACCGATGGCTATACGGGCGATGATGGCTTTGGTCGTGACGGTCGCTTAAATCAATCTATTCACGCGGCGTACGTGGCGTACAATGCTACACATGACCCGGATCTAACTGAGCCTACTAATACAACGCGCTATGCCGATCCGTATCGTAACGACATTTTCACTCGGGCAGTGGGCGTCCGGCTTTCGGATTACGAGGATACTGTTCGTCAGGCGAAGTCGCCGCTGATTCAGACGCAGTATCGTCAGGCGATTCGCGGCTTTGTCGGTGGCTTGTGGACGCAGTCGCAAATCTTTGACACGTTCATCGGCTCCAACGCTCCTGCCGAAAACGCTTATGCGAAGCAGGCGCGGTCGCTCCGTTATGATGAAGAAGTGCAAGCGAACGGCGTCGCCTTCGGCGGGCGTTTCTTCCTGCCTTACTTTGGCAACTTGGGCTATCAGAAGCCGCTCTTGCCGTTCCTCGATGCCGATCCTCAAGGCGACGGGTACGATCAGATTGCCGTTTCGTCTCAAAAGGGACGTCAGACCCAGTCCAGAACGTCGATGGTGACGCCAGTTTTCGGTTTCCCGCTGATGGGTGCCGGCAACATTTTGAGCGGACGTTTCCCGCAAGTTCAGACGAAGCAGGATGGCTTCGCCTCGACCAGTCCGCTGGCGGCAGATAGTGACTTGGACGGTATGGACGATTTCAGTGAAGTTTTTCACGGATTGAATCCGATCTTGGGCGATTACGCTTTTGAGTCGTCTGATAATAATCCGGTGAGTGACGCATCGAAATATGCCGGTATTGACAAGATTTCAAAAGCGTATGCAGCGAACCTCTCGAGTGGCACGTTCATTACCGGTGTCACCTTTACCGTCATTGAGCCGGAGCTTGAGAATCCGTTCCGGAATGCGCCGCTACTCGGTGGCACGGTAACCGGATATGATTACTATACGTATCCTTGGTTGGCAGGTGTGCCGTTCGCCGATCCGGATGGCGATGGACTGTTGAATTCCGAGGAAGTCGTTAACCCGGCGTTCACGCAAAAGAATTATGGGACCGATCCGTCCGCGTTGTGGATGACCGACCCGAGCAATGCCAATGGCTTTGTCGCGCGCTTCTATTCGTTGCTGTCGATGAATACGAAGAACATGGCGAAGATTGTCACCAACCCTGTGCCTGATATGGATAAAGACGCGGCGGAAAATGCACAAGAGCAGTTGCTCGTCACGTATTTTGGAACGCAGGCGTTCCCCTACGTTTACTCTCAGGCGAAAGGCGCCAGTAGTGACGATCTGCCGGAAGAAGTTGATGCCGCCGTCTTGCCGTTTGAAGTCAATGAAGGCTTTGATACGGACGGTGACGGCATTGCTGACGCCACGGAATTGACGAATGCCACCATCTTCAAAGGCGACCCGCAGTCGTTGATGACGCCCGATCGTCAGCAGTCCGCCTATTTCGGCGGAGCTGGTGTGATGCAATCCAAGGCGGACACGCAGTTTGGTCCGAATGCGTTGCGGACGTTCACGCTCGAATGTTGGGTTAAGCCCAATACGGGAATGACGGCAGGTAACGTTGTGCTGATCGATCGCCCGTGGCGTTTTGATGAGTCTAAAGGCACGAAAGACGCCCAGCTTCGTCACAACTTCGTCTTGGGATTGCAGATTTCTGCGATCGGTGAGATTCAGCCTTTTGCCTACTACACGGGGGCGGGGAGCTCTCTTGGCGGTATCGGCGGTGCGCCGGAAATTTCTCCGAAAGTGATTTCCAGTGAAGCGATTAAGGCGGAGACGTGGACGCATCTCGCCGTCACGTATGACGGTACACGGTTGGCGATTTTGGTCAATGGCATTGAGAATAACTCGGTGGCAACAAGCTTGCTTCCCGGTACAGGCGTTCTCTCGGTGAAGAATGATGGTGCCAACGATATGACGCGCTTCACTTACCGTAAAGCGCCGCTGGTGGTCGGTGCCACGCCGACGAATGCATGGTTTGCCGACAGTGCGACATTGCCAGACGATGCCACCATTTCGGGAACTACCGGCACGGTAATGTTCCAGTCGCTGTATCGTGGCTTCATTGATGAAGTGCGCATTTGGGATGGTGCACGTACTGCCGATGAGATTGCGGCGAATCGGAGCCGTGAATTGACGCAAGCCGAACTTTTGAAGCTTCGCTATGAACTGTTCGCGGCGCGCTTTGGCGGTGACGGAATCTTTGAGCAGAAAGTGCCGGCGATGCTCTTGGTTAATTATACGTTCAACGATCTCCTGTCCGGAAGCAAAGCGCCGGCAACAGCAGGTCAGCCGGCGACGGCGGCGGACAAGCCGTGGGAAATCTATCCCGGTCAGCAACTGATTGGCGATGAAAAGAAAGCAGGGTCGTTCCTCGCTCGCCGTAAAGGACTGTTGAACGGTCGTCCGGCAAGTCAAGAAGTTGCAGCGTCTAAGCGTCCCACGGGAGCAGTCACTCCAGCTCCGGCTCAAGATCCGGTGACTGAGCTCTTCACCTCATATGCGGCACGGCTCCCAATCGGATTGCGCAGTACATTGTTCACCGAGCTTGAATATTTGCCGGTGGCGCACAATACGATCGGGCATTTGCCACTGCCGGATGTGGAGCGCGTGAGCTATAATCCGATGCCCGGTGCTGATGGTGCCGCTGCGGCACATGTCAATCATCTGTTCTTACCGCTGTCGTTGCGGAACGGCTCTCCGATGCTCAATCTTCCGTCTGGGAAGGTCGATGGATTGAAAGTCGCCGACTCGGTCTACTGGACGCCTTATGCCGCCGGTGAAAAAGTCTCGGCAACGCCCGTCTATACGGTCAAGACGACGGGCAATCCGTATGGCGAACGTTATGAGACGGTCATCTCCTTTGACGCGCTCAACTATACGGAGCATCCAGCTTATACGATGCGGACATCGACGGACTTGATTCTTTTTGGCGATGTTTTCTCGAAGTATGACTTTGAGAGTTGGAACAATTCGCCTTCGACGGATCCTGCCGCCGGATCGGATGACGCCGTGAAAAATAAGCCGAAAGACTCGGATTGGTTCGACTACAAAGAAGGCGAATCTGATATCAATAAAGACCAAGAGTCGTCCGGTGGCTCGTGGCTGGATGATAATGTCGCCAACGGCTCAACGACGGATACCGATGGTGATGGAATGCCGAACTGGTGGGAGAACTACAATACGCTCGACCCGAAGAGCCCGATCGGCAAAGATGGCCCTCACGGCGATCCCGATGGCGACTTCTTGACGAACTTTGCCGAATATTTGGCACGTGCCAATCCGGTCAAGTACTCGACGTTGGGCAACGGCATTCCAGACTATCAAGTACCGATCTGGAATACGCGTGGTCGTCCGACGCTCGGATTGCTCTACACCGACAATGATTTCATGGAAGATCATTGGGAAGCGTCGAATCGCGTGGAACAGCTGAGTGTCGATCGGAACGACGCGGCACTGGATCCGGATGGCGACGGGTGGAGTAATTACGCCGAAGCGCGTGTGACGTTCCGCGGGCAGCACTCGACGAATCCGAATGCGTTGACGACGCAAACGGCAGTCGGTGTCGATCCGGCATATCCGACGCCGATTCTTCGCCTGCGCGTTGACTACTTTGAAGATCTCGCAATCGTCACCAATGCGCAGAACAACATTGTCGTTCAGTCGTACACGGTGGCGAACAATAATTCAGCACCGGATGCAACGTTCCTCCTGCCGATGGCGGCGACGGCGGCGGTGGAAGGTACGACGCGTCAAGTCATTGGACGTCCGGCACTGAATCAGCGTGCCGACGGCTTCCTTGAGCCGGGCAATATTAAGCCGGGCTCGATTTCCATCAGAACGTTCCGCTATGTGCCAATCTCCGGTGGGGACAATGGCGGTATGACGGAAGGCAAGACGCAGTTTATGCGCGATAACAATGCTGGCAAGCTCATCGCCTTTATCGGTCACGCCAATCCTGAAGGCGGACAGGTCTTGCGCGAGGAAGAGGTTGGCACGATCAACTATGAGACGGGCGAATACAGCTTCTTCTTCTCTTCGAAGGTTTGGGGCGGTACGTTTATCTCAGGCGGTACATTTGACGAGTGCCTGCTTCGTGCAACGTATAATTACACGCTCAAAGCGGGCTTCCCGGCGAGTTACACGATGGCGACGCCAAGCGCCGGTCATCTGCGCGAAGGGATTAACAACTTCTTCGTCTTTATGGATTTGAATGGCGACGGTCAGTGGAATGAAGGCGAACCGGCAGGCGTTCCTGATCAGCACGATGTGGACATTGGCTGGCATAAGCTAGATCAAGTTCTTCACGTGACGCTGACGAAGCGTGCGCCTCCCGGAACGTTGCGCGTGGACGTGAAATCCATTTTGGAGAAGCTGATGATGGCGAACGATGCCGGCGGCGGAGCCGGTGCCGGTGGGGCTGGTGATGTGGGCGGCGGAGCGGCTGGCGCCACGGGCTCGGGCATATTCAATTCCGCCGGTAAGGAATTGGATCCAGTAGATTTCCCGCCGCTGTTGGCGTATACGCTGAAGATTTATCAGTACAAGTCGATTCTCAACAATGGACTTGGACCAGAAGAAAAGACGCCGAGTATGTTGTTCTCGAAACCGTACAACATATTGAAGCCTGCCCTCACGGAAGATGAAATCTTGAGCGCGCTCCCCAAGGGGCTGGCGGCGGGCTTCTCCGAGAATGTTGTCGGTGCCGTTTATCGCGTCTTCTTCGTTCCCGCCTCCTCGGAAAATGTCACGATTGATCAGCTCGATAAGTTCAATATCGCTGTCGTGACGAATGCCTTCACGAAGTTGGATATTGCCAATACCAAGCTTAATTCAACGCTCGGTGGTGCGCAGTATCACAACAGTGAACTCTCCTTCGAGTGGATTGCTAATACGCAAGTTCCGACCTTTGATTTGCGCATTACGCAAACGGAGGACGCATTTGGAAAGCCGGCATCGTCGGAAGTTTGGCGTGGTACGTTGCGTGGTGTGGCGGCATCGGGCGCCGTTTCCGGTGTGGGTGAAATGGGGATGAACCGTTATCGCTATACGCTGCCGCACGGGATTGGAGAACTCAATGAATCCGGTAATGCGCTCTTCGGCAACGGTCTCTACGCTTATACGCTGACGTTGAATCCTTACAACGGAACGCCGTATACGATGAGCAGTACGTTCCGGATTAAGATGACGGACTCTGCCGATGAGAAGATGGTGAAGCCTTCTTCTGAACATTATGTCGGGCAAGATTCGTACTTCGTCCGTGCGCAGATCCGTTACAACGGCACGTTGTGGACCGATGCACATTTCGGCAAGCGCCGGTTGAGAGTCGAGGCGTTCCGTTCGGCTTCGTTCAACGGGAATCCGATTGTTGCGACGTCCGATATGCTTGTCTATGATCCGGAAAACACCGATTTGACGACAACGGTCAATCCGTATGTTCAAATGAGCAAGGATAAAACGATTGCCGCCGATCCCGCTACAAAGAAGGGCGCGTTCTGCTCCACACGGTTTGATGTGGAAGTGCGCGGTCTCGCGAGTCCGGAGCCGATCTATCTCATGGCGTATTTCGACTTGAATAGTAACGGTCGTCGCGATGGATGGGAGCCGTGGGGCTATGCCACGCAAGGCGCTAACGCCAAGAACGGTTACTACTTCGATCCCAAGCCGTTGACACCGAAGAATAACGGGAAAGAGTTCATCACGGAATTCTATGTTTCCGATTGCGATACGGACAATGACAAGTTATCCGATTGCTGGGAATGGCTCCAAGCCGGTCAGCCCACGACCGATTTCAGGCTCTGGTGCGGAACCTATTCGGGAACGGCGGGTAATCATCAGCAGACCGATATCTGGACGACGGGTGTAGGTGGATTTGCAGCCCTTACCGCCTATGGTGCGCAACTCTACGGTCTGGAAGTGACCGGAGTGGATGCCAATGGCGCGGTCACCGTGAAAGGTCTCGGCGATGCGGCGACGACTGCCGAACTGTTGCAAATCCTCAGCCTCAACGATGCGGCGACGCTTGCCAAAGCCGGATATACAAGCTACGGTTTGGCGATTGAGCATATCGCCGTCGTCGAGACGGCAGTAACGCTCACGTGGGGAATGTCCGCCGATGTGATTGACACCTCCTCCGCTGCGCCGACGAAGGTCGATTTGACCGACGTCTTCTCGAACATGGCGAATCTCGATGCGAAGTATGCCCTCTATGGCAAAGCGACGCTCGGTGATACGACGTGGAAGAAGCTGGGTGATATCCCGGTGCGGAATGGCCAGCCGTCGTTGACGCTTACAACGGCGCAAACGCAAGGATGTAACTTCTTCAAGGTCATCCTTTCGGCGAAGCCTGCCGAAACGCTCGCGAACTAAGCGCGGTTCGCACGGCACGCCCTGTCGAAAGACGGGGCGTGTTTTATTTAGAGCGCCGGCGCCGCACGGTGCGCAGGCTTTCTATCGCGCAGAAGATTTGCTATTCTACGGCTTACATGAGGACTTTATGGCGCTAGAATTAAACTATTACGGGACACATTCGACGTGGCGTGAAGTTGCCGATGCGGCACGCACGACGGTGAATAAAGAGGCAGGAACGGGCGAGCCTTCATCGGCGTGGAAGAAACGCATTTTATTGTCCGAGCATTCGCCGATTCGGCAGCTGATTTTTCGTTGGAAATGGGTCGGCTTAAAGAGCTGGGTGAGTGTTCACCTCGTGCGGCATAAGTTTGGCATCGACCATTTCGTCAGCACGCAGCGGAGCGATCGCACCGGTACGGATCGCAATAGCGCGCGTCAAGATACGCCGGTCACGCATGAGTGCATTGCCAATGCACAGGCGATCATGACAATTTCACGCAAACGGTTGTGTGCGCAAGCGTCGCCCGAAACGCGGGAGGCGTGGCAGCTGCTGCTGGCGGCGATTCGGGAGGAGCAGCCGGAAGTGGTGGCATGCTGTGTGCCGGAATGCGTGTATCGTGGATTTTGTCCAGAGTTTAAGAGTTGTGGTTTCGCACAAACAGCGGCGTTTGACGCCGCCCTCGCCGCTTATCGCGGTGGGGCAAAAGCAAATTGAGGAGTTCAGAGATGCTGAGAGCATGTGATTTGAAACGCGGCGGATTTGTTGAAATCAATGGCGTGCCGCACCAGTTGGATAGTTTGCAAGTGTCTAATCCGAGTGCGCGTGGAGCGGCGACGCTGTATCATTTCCGTTTCCGCAATTTAGTCGATAAGTCCAAACTCGATCGCACGGTCAAAGGGGACGAACTGTACAAAGACGCCGATTTTGAAGTGCGCCCTACGCAGTTCCTCTACGAAGACCGCGGACGTTATTCGTTTATGGATCAAGAAAGCTTTGATCAGTTTGAACTGACAAAGGAAGATATCGAAGAGGTGCTTCCCTACCTTTTGCCTGATATGGAAGGTTTGAAGGCGATGGTGAGCGATGGACGAATCCTTGCCATTCAGCTGCCGCAGAAAGTCGCGCTGGAAGTGACGTCGTGTGATCCGGTGATGAAAGGTGCTTCTGCGACGGGGCGGGGGAAACCTGCCATTTGTGAAACGGGGCTGTCGGTGATTGTCCCAGAGTATATTGTTAACGGCGAACGGATCCTTGTGGATACCGAAACGGGCGAATTTGTTGCTCGTGCGCAGTAAGAGCTGAATAAAGGAGTCGAGATGTCGGATTGCGATCATAATTGTGAAACGTGTGCGAGTAAAGGGAGCTGTTCGGAGCCTAAAGAAGATGTTATCGGACCGACGCTTGCGGCGATTCAGCATATTTTCATCGTGCTTTCAGGTAAAGGCGGCGTGGGGAAATCGACAGTGGCGGCGAATCTTGCCATGGGATTGGCGTTGCGCGGGAAAGCGGTCGGCATTTTAGATGTCGATGTGCATGGACCGAGTATCCCGAAGATTTTAGGATTGCAAGGGCAGCGTGCCATGAGCGATGGCGAGAAACTGCTCCCGATTGAAATGGGCAATCTCAAAGTGATGTCAACGGGCTTGATTATTGAAAAGGACGATGCCCCCATTGTGTGGCGCGGACCGATGAAAGCCGGAGTGATTAAGCAATTCATTGGTGACGTGCGCTGGGGCGCGCTGGACTATCTGATTGTGGACTGTCCTCCCGGCACCGGTGATGAACCGCTCTCGGTCTGTCAATTGATGCCGGAAGCCGATGGTGCGATTTTGGTGACGACGCCACAGCAAGTCGCGACGCTGGACGTGGGCAAATCGGTGATGTTCTGCAAGCAAATCGGAATGCCCATTCTCGGATTGATTGAGAATATGAGCGGCTTTACCTGTCCGCATTGCGGCGAATTTACGCCAATCTTTAGTACTGGTGGCGGTGAAGCTTTGGCTCAAAAGTACGAGATTCCCTTCCTTGGAAAGTTGCCCATCGCGACGGAAATCGGCGTGAGTGGCGACGAAGGGCAACCGTTTGTGTCGCGTTTTGAAGGTCAAGCGGCGGCGCAGTGTTTTATGAAAATGGTCGATGCGCTTCGCGCGATGTCAGAAGTCTAAGACGTCGGCGCGCGCCGAAGGGGCAGCAAATGAACGGTGGCTCTGTTTCAACGCTTGTACGTACCGTAGCGTGCGTTACTTTCTTTTCGCTTTCTCCTGTCTTGTCCGGTGAGAAGTCGCCGGCGCCGGAGAACGTCTTGCCTGCGGTTCGCAGTTATGCAATCGTCGCTTCGCAAGCGGTGATGAAAGATCCGGCATGGAAGGCGGCGACGGTGACGGCGCTGCAAAAGAAATATCCGCAAGCGCAGCTCTATGTCTTTGAGAAACGTCCGGAAGAGGTGAAGGCGGCGCTCGCGCAGCAGATGCCGCAGTATACTGCCTTTGTCGTGCGTCCGGAAGAAGCGGGCGTGCAGTTCACGATTACGGTGAGCAACTTCTGTCGCGCCTTGGATAGCGATCCGTATGTAGATACGCTTTGGAGCGTGATTACCGGATATGATCCGGAGAGCGCGCAGAAACTTGCGGAGGCGGGACCGATTGCGATTCGCCGCGCATTGGACTGTTCCGGAATGGATCTGACGGCGTTTGCCGAAGCGTGGCGCTATACGGAAGATCATCGCGGCACGATGAATTACTGGAAGCGCGGCGCGATGTCGGAGCCTGCTTCATTACCGTGTGATACGGACAACACGCAAGGCGTCTTGGAACGGCTTCAAAAGGATCGCATTCAATTCCTCGCGACGAGCGGTCATGCCACGCAGCACAATTGGGATATGGGCTATTCCGGTCCCAATTTGTGGATGGAGCACAAAGAGGGACGGCTGGTTGCGCGCGATACGAAGAAGCAAGTGTTCCCGGTGACGCAGACGGAGCCCAAAGTCTATTTTGCCAATGGCAACTGTCTGATTGGCGACATTGATCGGCAGGACTGCATGGCACTGTCATGGATGCGTGATGGCGCGGTGCGTCAAATGATGGGCTATACGGTCACCACATGGTTCGGTGCGCAAGGGTGGGGCGCGTTGGGGCTTTTTGTGGACGGGAGCGGGTTGTACAGTGCCAATGAAGCGTTCCACTTTACCAATAGCAGTATTGTCGAGAGCTTGGTTAAAACCAGTCAAGAACTGGCGCTTCCCGAGCTGCTCACCGCACGCCTTGGAAAAATCCGGCAGGTGAACTATCCGATGACTGCCGGCTTGCAAAAGTGGAGTGAACAGCACAAGGGGGAGCCGGGAACGGACGAACGGCTGAAACAAACGGTCGGGCAGCTTCACGATCGTGATGTCGTTTGCTTCTATGGCGATCCGGCGCTCGATGCGCGCATTGCCGAAGGACGCTATGCGCTTCAACCGTGGACGCAAAATGAGGCGGGGCTGTCGTTGAAGATTCGCGTGCTGCAAGACGTTCCGGCAAAACCGCTGTGGGTTCAGTTGCCCGGCAGCTGGACGTATGACAGCGTCGAACCGAAGCCGGAATTTGCGATCGACAATTTGCTGCGTTTCCCTGCGGCGGCGCGCACGCGTGGTGACGTCATAGCGATTCGTGTCTTGGGCGCACGTCGCAAAGGTCAGTAGTTCTCGTAAGGATCGCTATGGATGAGCTGCTTGAATTTCTTTCAGATCTGATGCAACGCGGCGGGCCGGTGATGTGGCCCATTGCCGTTTGCTCTATCGTGACCGTGCTAATGACGCTGCGTAAACTCTTGACGTGGCTCTCCCACGCGCTCGCGACGCGTTGCGGCGGACGTGAGTGGGTCGCCGTCTTGGCGGCACTGTCGCAAGGCGAAGAGGCGAAACTGCTCGCGTGGCGTCATCCGCTTTCGCCTTATACGCGGATTCTTCGCTTGGCGTTGCGGCAGAAAAAGGTTGATTTCAATACGGCGTTAGAACAAGCGGCGCATCGTACGGTGCGTCACTTGCGGAGCGGATTGGGATTGTTAGATACGATTGTCACCTTGGCGCCGATGTTGGGCATTCTCGGAACGGTGACCGGCATTATTTCTTCCTTTGATTTGATGGGGGCGGCAGGCGTCGAAGATCCGTCAGGCGTGACGGCAGGAATTTCCGAAGCGTTGATTACGACGGCGGCAGGATTGACGGTGTCGATTTTGGCGCTGCTTCCATTGAACTATGGGCGGTCGTGGTGCCGCGATGCGGTGCGGGAGTTGGAAGAAGCGATGACGGCTGCTGAGGCTGCCAAAAAATGAAGCTTCAAAGTGCAGAAGAGGAACGCGGCGCCCGCGTTGAAATGACACCGATGATGGATGTCGTCTTTCTGTTGCTGGTCTTTTTTATCTATGCGTTTCTTTCGATGAGTGTGCAGCGTGGCGTGACCGTTCATTTGCCGAAGGCTGGCGGTGATCCGATTCAGGGGCAGAAGATTCAAGTCGTCTTGACTGCCGAGGACACGCTTCTTTTAGATGGACGTTCACCGATGGAGATGGCGGCAGTCGTTGATGCCCTTGCGTTGCGCTCGAAAACGTTGCAGCTGCCAGTGCTCATTCGTGCCGATCGTCAGGCGCACGCCGGACCGGCGTTGGAATTGATGGCGAAGCTTCGCGCGCAAGGCGTGGATCGTATCGTGTATCAAGTTGAGAAGGAACGGTAGCGTGTGGCGGTGGCTGTTGGCAACCGTAAGGGAAGGCGTTCTGTGGGCGGCGACGCTGGCGCTTCACCTGCTGGTGCTTTTTCTGCTGATGACGTTTTTAGTGCGCCCGCAGACGGCGCCGCGTGCGCCCGAATGCGTCTTTTCTGATTTGACGATGGAGCTTTCGGAAGTGGAAGCCGACAGTGCCGCTTCCGCGTCGCAGCAGTCAACGGCTGCGACGCAAGCATCGACGATTCCGGATGCCGATCCGTTTCTCTCCGATCCGTTAGAAGGGTTGGACGTGCCGAAACCGCCTGCCGCGCCAATGCCCGTTCTACCGCGTTCGGCGACGATGCCGGCGCCCGATCCGCAACCTTCGGCAGAACTTTCGCCCGATCGTGTCTTGCCAGAAATCTCTTTGCCGCCGGCGATAGCAGTCTCAGGCGCCGGTGGCAAAGGGGCCGGCGGCGCGACGGCGCGTTTGGAGTCGCCACGGTTGCTGACCGATTTATCGCGTCTGCGCAAACGCTATCCGCCCGAAGCGCGGCGCAATCATTGGGAAGGGGCGATTACGCTGGAACTTTCCATTGCGGCAGATGGCTCACTCTCGGCGGTACGTGTCGCCGTTTCTTGCGGGCATCGTATTTTAGATGAAGCGGCCTGCAAGATGATTCGTTCCGCGCGCTTTACCGGCGGCCCCGGGATTCTCTTGCAAACGATTGAGTATCGGTTGAAATAGGACTACGTATGACTTTATTGGACGTCAAAAAGCTTGTGATTACTTATCCGATTGCCGGAAAAGCGCCCTTTGTCGCCGTGAAAGGGATTAGCTTTTCGGTCGCCGAGAACGAGTTTTTTGGAATTGTCGGCGAGAGCGGTTGCGGGAAGTCAACGGTGGCGCATGCACTGTGCGGACTTTTACCGATCGCCTCCGGCTCTGCCCATTTCGCGCCACTGCCGAAAGGCGCTGTGCAAATGATTTTCCAAGATGCGACCGGATCGCTGAATCCGCGCAAGACGATTCGCGCGACACTCGCCGAAGTGCTGTCGGTGCATCACCTTTGTCCGCTCACGGAAATCGCGACGCGGATTACGGCACTCCTTGAAGAAGTCGGCTTGCCGCCGGAAGTCGCCTTGGCATATCCGCGGGAGCTTTCCGGCGGACAGTGCCAGCGTATTTCGATTGCCCGCGCCTTGGCGATGAACCCGCGTGTCTTGATTGCCGATGAACCGGTTTCGGCGTTGGACGTCTCGGTGCAAGCGCGTGTCTTGAATTTGCTTGCCGATGTCCGCTTGCGGCGCAATCTGACGATTCTGCTCATCTCGCACGATCTTGCCGTGGTGCGAACGGTCTGCGATCGCCTCATGGTGATGCACGCCGGTGAAATCGTTGAACAGGGCGATGCGCGTGAACTCTTTGCGCATCCGCGTCATACCTATACGCAACAACTCCTTGCGGCAGTTCCAGACGTCAGTGCCGCCTTCATCGCGAAAGGATTCGTCCAATGAGACTCACGTTACTGCTGCTGACGGTTTGCTTTGGCGCACTGCTGCCTGCCAAGACGCTCCACGTCTATCTGCTCACCGGACAATCGAATTCGCTCGGTGCGATTAAAGGCAATCATGCGGAGATTGTTCGGATGCGTCCGACGCCGTCCAAGATTCTTTTTTGGCAAGAGAACTTCGGATCATTTGTGCGAACCGATCCGCCGCATACGCCGCAGTGGGAAAAAGTGCGTCCGCAAAAAGCGGCACATGGCGGCGTGGTGATGGGATTGGAATATGGTTTCGCGCAGCGTTTGGAAGCGCAGAACGTTTGGCCGATGGATGACATTGCAATCATTAAAGTTTCCCGCGATGGCGGCGGCAATCATTATTGGATGGACGGCGGCGAAGCGCGCACGGCGGTGATGGCGGCGCTTAACAATGCCCTCACGCGATTGCCGCGGCGCTACCTTTCGATTCGTCTCGAGGCGGTACTCTATCTTCAAGGCGAATCGGACAAAGGCGAAGAGATTACGGCGGCAGCGGATCGATTCTGCGATTTCTTTGAGGCGGTCAAAACGGCGTTCGGACGGTTGCCGGGCGCCGACAGTTCCAATGCAAAAGCGATTCTCGGCGAAAATGCGACATGGTTTGATCGCGATACGACCGAACAGGGCAAGACGACACGCGACGAATTGAAAGCGTTGGCAGAGCGTCGCGAAGAGATCGGCTGGGTGCCGACGCGTGATTTGACGAAGATAAAAACAGGCGATCAGATGGGCGTGCATTATGATGGCAATGCTCAGCTCACGATCGGTCAACGGTTCGCGGACGAAGCGTTAACGTTTCAGAAAAAGACGCTGTCGCGCTAGTTTCAATCCGAGGCAGCGGTCGCTTCTGCTATCATACAGGCTTATGGTTACTGTCTTAAACTATGGTGCAGGCAATCTCACGAGTGTTTGCCTCGCGTTTGAACGGCTCGGCGAAACGCCGCGCGTAATTGAGGACGCCTCACAATATACAGGCGGACGGATCATTTTCCCCGGCGTCGGGTCGGCAGGATCGGGAATGAAAGGCGTCCGTGAACGCGGCTTTGATACGCTTCTGCGTACGGCGTTTGCGCAAGGGACGCCCATCCTCGGCATCTGTTTGGGGATGCAACTTCTCTTAAGCTCTTCCGAAGAAGATGGCGGTGTCGCCGGCATTGGATTGATTGACGGCGACGTGCGGCTGTTCGACGAAACGCGCGATCGCACGGCGAAAATTCCGCATATGGGCTGGAACACCGTTAACTTTCAATCACATCCGCTCTTTGACGGTCTTGAACCGAATGCCGCCTTTTACTTTGTCCATTCTTATTTTGCACGTCCGACGCACGCGGAGGACCGTTGCGGTGTGACCGACTATTGCGGTGAAATGTTTGCCTCCGTCATTGCGTCGCGTTCGCTCTTTGCCACGCAGTTTCATCCCGAACGCAGCGGTGCCGCCGGTGCGCAGCTCTTGAAAAACTTTCTGACGTGGGAGGGCGTGCCATGCTGCTCAAACGTCTAATCGTCTGCTTGGATGTGCGCGCGGGGCGCGTCACCAAAGGCGTCAAGTTTCAAGGCAATGTGGATGTCGGCGATCCGGTCGAAATGGCGACGCGCTACTGTGCCGAAGCGGTCGATGAACTTGTTTTTTATGATATTACAGCCTCCGCGGAACGTCGCCGCTGTGACTTGGAAATGGTCGCCCGTGCGGCGCGTGCACTGAGTGTACCGTTTACCGTCGGCGGCGGCATTCGCGATGTCGATGATATGCGTGCGGCACTCCTCGCAGGCGCCGATAAAGTGTCGCTCAATTCGCTGGCGGTGCTGCATCCCGAAGTCTTGGCGGAAGGCGCGCGCGCCTTCGGTCGTCAATGCGTCGTCTTGGGAATGGATGCCAAACGCGTTCCCGTCTCGGCGACGATTCCTTCCGGCTACGAGGTCGTCATTCGCGGCGGCAGAGAAGCGATGGGACGCGATGCACTGGCATGGGCGAAAGAGGCGGTGGCGTTGGGCGCCGGTGAGATTTGTGTGAATGCGATCGATACCGATGGTGTGCGTGAAGGCTATGAGCTGACGCTCACGCGGATGATTTCCGATGCGGTGAAAGTCCCTGTCATTGCGTCCGGCGGTGCCGGACGTCCGTCGCATCTCGTCGATGTTTTCCGTGAAGGACACGCCGACGCTGCCTTGGTTGCCTCGATGGTGCATAGCATGGGATATTCTTGTTCTGATATTAAAGCCGAACTTCGGCGTGCCGGTCTGCCGGTGAGGTAATGAAGCATGATGCGCAATGAATCGTTTAATCGAGCCGTGACTCAACTCCTTGAAAAGGAAACACGTTTCCCACGCGCGGCGTATCATTTACTTCCGCTTGTATTGGATGCCACCGTGCGCACCTTGCGCGGTCAGCGTGACGAGGACAGCGCGCCGGTGCACGTCAATGGGAAACAGCTGGCGGAAGGCTTTCGTGATTATATGCTGGCGGAATACGGACCGTTCGCGAGCGGCATTTTAGAAACCATGCGGATTCGTTCAACGGAAGATATTGGGACGATCGTCTATCTGCTGATTTCGGTCGGCGTGTTCGGCAAGACTGAAAGCGATTCGCGTGATGATTTCCACGCCGTCTATGACTTTAACGAAACGTTTGTCACTCCTTATAAGGCTGTGCATGAATAAGGCTGCGACCTCTCACGGCGCGGACGGCGACGATTGCGTACCGCGACGCTTTCAAGGACCGCTGCTGATGTGCGCTTCGGCACTCTGTGTTGCCGTCGGGCAGCTCTTGTGGAAAATGGGCGGCGAACCGCTTTCGTGGACGTTGCTCATCAGTGGCACCGCAGTCTATGCGCTGGCAACATTGCTGATGATGGCGGCATTTCGCTTCGGACGGCTCTCCACGTTGCAGCCGCTTCTTTCCTCTGCCTATGTGTGGGGCGCGTTGTTCGGCGTGCTTTTTATCGGCGAAACGTATACGTTTTATCAGATGATCGGAATGGGCTTGATTGTTCTCGGAACGATTTTTGTCGGGAGGTCACGTTCATGAACGATGGAACGTTCCTTTTCTGGATGGCTGGCATGACGTGGCTCGGTGCGCTGGGCGGACTTTGCCTTAAGAAAGGCATGGATCGCTTTTCGTTGGATTCGTTTTCGGCGCTTGTGCGCGTGGCGTTCGATCGCTGGCTCTGGTGTGGCGCGATTTGCTACTTGTCATGCGTCGTGGCGAATATTGTCGTGCTTCGGTATCGTCCTTATACGTTGGTATTGCCGTTAACGGCAATGACGTATCTGTGGACGTTTATTCTCGCTCGTGCCGTTCTGAAAGAACGGATAGGGTGGGAGAAATGGTTCGGCGGCTGCTTGATTGCCACCGGCATTTGGATGTTGATGGGAGGCAAATAGATGGCAACCGTGAAGAAAACGAATGTGAAGCCGGCGAGCGTGAAGAAAACGAGCGCGAAGAAAGCTTCCAGTGAAAACTGCATGATGAGCAGCAGCTGGATGCCGAACTATGAAGCGATGACGCCGGCACTTGCGATTGAAGCCTTTGAAGCGTCGTTGCCGAAAGCGGAGCAGGCGTTCCGTAATGTCGAGAAGCAGTTAGAGATTTCATGGCGCGGTTTGGTCGTGGCGCCTTTTTTGGCGGTGCGTGCGCCGTTTGAACTTTGGAGTATGCTGTCGCATCTGACGTCGGTCGTTAATTCCGAAGCGTGGCGTGCGGTGGAGCAGACCTATCAGCCGCGTATCATTGCCCTGTCGCAATGCGTCTCGCAGAGTAAGGCGCTCTATGAGGGGATGTTGTCGTTGGCTGAAGATTCCACGCTTCCGGCATGGCAGCAACACGTTGTCTCCGGAACGTTGCTGGCGATGCGCAATGCCGGCGTCGGTTTGGTCGGGACGGAAAAACGGAAGTTGAATGCGTTGCAGACGGAACTCGCCAAGCAGACGCTCCTCTTTTCCAATCACGTGCTGGATGCGGAAAAGGCGGCGAAAGTTGAAATTGCTGTCGGCGAAGAAGCCGGTATCAAGCCCGATCTACTGGAAGGCAAAGGTCCGTGGACACTCGGGATTGATTTCGCCACCTATGATTCGGTGATGCGCTATGCTGAAAATCGTGATGTACGCGAACGTTTTTGGCGTGCACGTGCCACGCGAGCCTCGTCCGGCAAGCTGAATAATGCACCGTTGATTGAGCGGATCTTAAAGCTGCGTCAGCAAGAGGCAACGCTTCTGGGCTATCGCGATTTTGCACATTTATCGACCTCCGTCAAAATGGCAGGAACGCCATTGGCAGTCGAGCAGCTGCTCGCGCCGATGTTGAGCGTCGGGAAACCGGCGGCGCGTGCCGAGGACAAAGCGTTGGCGGCATTTGCGCGGAAACAAGGTCTGCGTGAGCCGTTGCAGCCGTGGGACAAGCCGTATTGGATTGAACGTTTGTCGCAGGAACAGTTCGGATTTGACGAAGAAGCGTTACGCGATTATTTCCCGATGGAACGCGTTTTGACCGGACTGTTTGAGCTGATTCACCGCCTGCTGGGGGTGACGTTTGAACGTTCGACCGGCGCGCTCCATGCGTGGCATAAAGAGGTGCGCTTTTACTCGGTCTTGAATGAAAAAGGCGTGCGCATTGCCGGCTTCTATTTCGACCCGTATGTTCGCCCGGGGACAAAGAATGGCGGCGCGTGGGTCAATGAAATCCGCGCCCGTGATTTTGAGACACGCCAACAGCTTCCGATTGCCGTCATCTGTTGCAATCAGAAAGCGCCGCGCGGAAAGTCGCCGGCAACGATGAGCGTGTACGAAGTTTCAACGCTGTTTCACGAAATGGGACACGCCTTACAGCAGATGTTGACGACCGTCGATTCGCCGACCTGTTCGGGGCTGAACAATATCGAATGGGACGCCGTCGAGATTGCCTCGCAGTTCCTCGAACAGTTCCCGCACGACGTGAAGATTTTGCGTTCACTTTCCTGCCATATCAAAACAGCGGAAACGCTTCCGCTCGCCCTTGCACAGGCGATTGCCGCCAAGCGCACGTATCGTGCCGGCAATGCGCTCGTACGGCAACTGCTCTTTGCGCAGTTGGATCTCTTTTTGCACTCGTATCGCTATCGGCAGAAGTTCCGCACGGCAGATGAATGCAAGACAGCGTTTTCGCGCCGCTTCCTTCCCGAAGCGATGCACCAAGACGATCGTTTCCTGAACGCCTTCACGCACATTTTTGCCGGCGGATACGCTGCCGGTTACTTCTCCTACAAGTGGAGTGAAACGCTCTCCGCCGATATCTATGCCGCCTTTGACGGACAGCCGGCGGCGACCGTTAAGAAGATGGGGCGCAAAGCGCGGACGACACTCTTTGCGCTCGGCGGCTCTCAACCGGCGGCGACGGTCTTTCAGTCGCTGATGGGACGCGATCCCGATCCTTCCGCCATTCTGCGTGCGGAAGGGCTTTTAACTCCGTAATCGCGCACGCGCGCTCACTGCTGAGGCTCTAATCTCCTATGTTCCGCGCGCTTCCTGCTCCGGCTGAAACGTTCCACGGTTACCGTGTACAGCTCTTTCGGCAAGGCGCGACAACGCTTGCCGTTCGCCGATTGATGCGCCGTGTGATTTGGTTCGCGCCACATCAAGCGACGGTCGGCGTCTTTTTGCCCGAATCGTGCGGCGCGTGGGACGTCTCCGATCTCGAACGCGCATGGCACGAACAAAAGACGCCGCCGGCTTTTACACTTTCCGCGCACGAATGCCTCCTCTTCGGGCAACGCGTGTCAATCCGTGTGACAGAATATAGCGGTGTCAACGATCTTTGGCTCGACGGGGAGACGCTTCACGTATACTGCCGGCGCCAACGTGAAAAAGTTGCCGAGGCGGTGGCGGCGTTCCAGTGTGACTACCTCCTGCGGGCGGCGGAAGCACTCTGCGAAGAGCGGCGCACGCCTTCGCTCCTTCCGACGCGACTGGTCGTAAAGCCGCTTCGCCCGCGAATCTTGGGGCAATGCACACGCGACGGAGAGATACGCCTCAATCTTTCCTTATTGCAGTGGCAACGCCCCATCTTAGAAGAAACGTTGGCGCACGAACGCTGTCATCTGATGAACTTCAACCATTCGCCGGCTTTTTGGCGGCAACTGACACAACTTTTACCGGACTGGCTTCCGCGCTCGCTTGTGCATTATTTATGACACAGGCGAACGTGCGGCGGAATGCCGATTGCGCCACCCGTCAAGAGGCGTTAGACTTATAAGCATTGATGAGCGATACGCGCCCATCGTAAAGGAGTGAAAATGAAACGGCAAAAATGGATTCTTTCGGTCTGTGTACTTTCGATTTGTTTGGCAACGGGCTGTACGTCGCTTCCCAAACGCAATGTGACGATTGCGCCGATGGGTGATTCGCTGACGCAAGGCATCGCGTGGGCGCAAAATGACAACTGTGTCGGTTATCGTAAATCGTTGGCGGCGGAATTGGACGCCGCCGGCTATCGTCCGCTACTGGTCGGTGTTCATCAGGCGAATTCCAGAGACATTACGACTCCCGGATGCAAAAAGCACATCGGCTTTAGCGGTTTCGTGATTCAAGAAGGACACGGGCGTCCCGCCTTTTCAAACCAAAGCGTGAAGTGGCTCGACCAAACCGGCTATCCTGATGCTGCGCTCTTACTGATTGGTACGAACGACATCGATATTCATCCGCGGCAAGATGTGAAAGCCGGCGAAGAAGTCTTTGGATGGTGGCTCGCGCTCGTCAAGAAGTTGACGGCGGCACGTCCCGGCACGTGGTTTGTCGTGGCGACGATTCCCGATCAAAATCTTCAAGCGAACGGTCGCTGCGTGGCATCGATCAATACGTTCAATGAGAATGTCCGGAGCCTGTTTGAAATGGAACAGTCGACATTGACGCTTCCGAACGATCCGACGCCCGTCACGTGTGTCAAAGGACGTCTGAACGGCGCCGGCGAGGCTGTCTTTGGCAAAAACGCCAAGATTCTTTTCGCCGATATCAATCTTGCGACGCCGGCAGGCAAAGAATTCTATTCGACCGACCGCCTTCATCCGACACAAAAAGGACAAGATCGCTGGACGGCAGTTTGGAAAGAAGTCTTGATGGCGGACGTTCTCAATACGCGCGCCGGCGGTACACGTGACGCATGGGCAATCGTTGGCGTCGCTTCCAAAGAACAAGGTAAGACGATCCAGCTGACATTCAATCACGAACTGGCACTGTCGCCTTCGCCTTCGTCCTTTACCGTAGAGGAGAACGTTCCGAGCGCCGTCGTACGGTCGGCAGAGGGTCGCACCGTCACCTTAACGTTTGAGAAGCCGGTCAAAGGAACGTTGGTCGTGACATCGCTGCGCGATGCACGCGATTCGTCCATTCCGCGCCTCAAAGTGACGCTTCCGTAAGCGCCTAAGCCTAACGTATAAAAAGAGAAGCCGCTGCTTTCGCAGCGGCTTCTCTTTGGGTGCGCTCGTGCGCTTGCGCTCTGTCACTCGTGCGCGCCACGATTGTGTCGGCGCGCGGCAGGCTTCGGCTATTCGCCGAAGTCGGATTGCTGGCGTTCGATTTCGCTCAAGTCAATCGGCTTCGTATTTTTACCGTGCAGCGGAGCGGAGGGGGCGAGCGGTGCCGGTGTGTCGTAAATGAGCGGTGTACGCGCCGGCAGCGTCACGAAGCTGATGGCGGAGGAACCGCGGACGTTCACACCTTTACGATCGACCTCTGCGCGCAAGGTGACTTTCCCCGGCACGGTCCCCATCCGCAAAAGAACGACCGCTTCGCCGAAGCGTGTCGTCTGCGGGTTCAACTGCCCATCTTCGCAGTTCACAATTTCCGCCGGACCTTCCACGGCAAAGCGAATGCGTTCCGTCGCCAGTACGTGCGGCGTGCCGGCGTCATCGGTGAGCGTTGCCACCGCAACGACCAGTTCCGACCCGTTGGCAATCAGCGGCGTGCGCATCGTATCCAAACGCAACGCCAAATTCGTGTGGCGATAGCTTGGCTTGAACGTAAACGGCTTACCTGCCACCGTTCCGGAGATGACGGCGCGCCCTTTCTTCCCTCCGCGAACCATTGCCTTCAAATCGTAAAACGAGTACCCTTTGTCGTTCTCCGTCGTATAGGTAAAAGGTGCAATCTCGTGCAACGGTTTGTCGAACAGTTTCGGCGCTTCAATCTTTACGTTCGAGTAAAGCGTGATTTCTTTGGGCGAGAATGGCGTCAGGAAATGCGCGCTATAGACGAACGGCGACAAATCGACGTTCGGAATCTTCGGTCCCACGGCTGCCAATTTCGCCTTAAATGCCCAGTACGATGCTTTGGGCAGTCGTGCCGACGTCATCAGTCCGCCGTAAAAAGTGTCCGGATGATAACCGCGGGCGTGGTCGAAGCTATGCCACAAGGCACCGCCGAAATGGCGCGCCGGCATCTTGAGCAGCATCTCCAGCTCCGTGACCGGATGATCGCGATCGGTCGATGCCAAATAGTGACGCGCTTGTGTCAGCTGCGGAATCTCTCCCCATTGCTTATCGACACGTGACGGTGAATTGTGACTGTTCCAGTCATCCACGCAGTCGCCAAACTCACGCGTAAACGTCGGGCGAACCTCGAGGCTATTATTATTCGCCTCGTCCGACGTCGAACCTTTCGGATGCCGGAAAATAACGTCATAGACTTCTTGTCCGCGCGCCGTCGCATCGCAAGCGTTCAAATTCGGTCCCAACGCCGCTTCACGCTTCACAATGTTGTACGTCTTTTGTGCGAAATCGCCCGGATACCACGTCTCATTGAGAATCGGCTCCCACAGCAAGACCGATGCGTGACTGCGATCGCGCCGTACCATCTTGGTAATATCATCAAAGACACGTTCGGCAAAAACCGGCTTGTTGTTCCAAAATTGCCATCCCGGCGTATTCACCATCACAAACAGCCCCACCTCATCACAAGCATCCATAAATGCCGGATCTTGCGGATAGTGCGCATTGCGGATACAGGTCAAACCAGCTTCACGCAGTTTCACCGCATCGCGATAGTGCAGCAGATTGCTTTGAGCATTTCCGATAAAGGCAAAATCTTGGTGCCGATTCGCGCCAATGAGCTTCCGCCACCGCTGACCATTGAGCACGAGACCGTCTTGACCGTTAATCGCGACTTCACGAAATCCGAACCGCACCGCGACCGCATCGCTCACCGTCTCGCCGCGCAACGCTTCCACGCGCAAGAAATGCAGAGCCGGACTGTCCGGCGTCCACTCGGCTGGTGCGCTGACGGTAAATGTCGCCGGCACTTCTTTACCCTCATAGAAGAGACGCACGCGACCATCGCCATCCAGCGTCGTTTGCACGCTGACTTGCCACGACTTCTCCGCGAGACGCTTCGTAGCGACATAGACGCCGCCTTTGTCACTGTCAGAAATCGCCGTGGCGCCCGTCTCCACCAACCATACATCGCGATAGATACCGCCGAAATAAGAGAAGTCCAGCATCGCTTGCGGTTTCCCCGGCGGCGTTTCCGGATCATCGGAATTGTCGCAGAAAACTTTTAAGACGTTCCCCTTCTGCTTCAACTTCCCCGTGACCTCGAGATGGATCGGCAAGAAGCCGCCGAAATGTTCTCCTATCAGTGCGCCGTTCAGCTCGATACGGCTCCGCCCCATAATGGCTTCAAAGTGGAGAAACTGCCGAGCCGCCGTTGGCGTAAAGTCGAACTGCTTCTCATACGTCGCCGCCCCTTGATAGTTCGTTCCGCCCGAAGCTTCAAAGCCGACGACATTCAACGTGTGCGGCAAATTTACGCGCGCCGTGTAGCCGTCACCACGGACGAACGACCAGCCGACATTGAGATCGTAAATCTTTCGTGGCGAACGCTCCGCCTCGAAATAACCGGCTTTTGAAATTGCCGGCAGATACGCCATTGCCATCAGCGGCAGCAGCCCCATTGCGAACACAATCAATGCTTTCATCGCTTACTCCTTCTGTTAACACTCCAATGACACGATTCTCTTCCTCTACTATCTCATTTTTACGCGCCTTTTGCTAACGAATTTACCGCCTTCTGCGCGCTGATGACAGCGACACGCGGAGCGAAACGTGCGGAGAGTGGCGACGCGGACGTACGAGTGCATAAAAAAGGAGTGCCGCAGCACTCCTTTATCATTCTCGGATTGTGAACTACGCAACTTTGCGTTTCAGTACCAAGCCTGCGATACCGAGTGCCAAGAGCGCCAGCACCGTCGGCTCCGGAACAACATTTACCTTCTGCCAACCGGTACTCCCCGCAGCAATCTCGGTAGCAGACCACTTGACGCTTTCCGCGGGTGATGTTCCACCTGTGACTATTCCTGATTTTACAGAACTCACCATAAAATACTCTCCAGAAGCATCAAAAACGACAACGTAAAAGTCGTAAGTTC